>CAZUSV010000004.1:7493-74612 GCA_964622645.1 uncultured Anaerolineales bacterium | reverse complement strand
ATTGGGTAACACTTTTTAAAATGAGATGCTTGTTGAATCATACAGTTCTAGAACTCAATTTGCCGGGGTAAAATGATGGACATTGGAACTATACATATAAAAACTTAATGAATCGTAGACCATCGGGTTAGCTCACAGCAAAAGTTCTTCCGTTTTAGGTCCTTTCTACCGGCCTGGAACTCATAACCCGAAGGTCCCAGGCTCGAGTCGAAAAATAGGTAACATTAGTGTTACTTGACGATTTTTGAGTTCAAAATTATCATTCAAAACATATTCTTGACGTGACGTTTTCCCCTAATTCGGAGTTCGGAACAGATCACCGTAGGGGCACTCGCCATCAAAGAGGTCATTCGCACGTAGCGAGTGGCTTTTTTGATTCATATTTTGGGGTGGTTCATAATGTTGAATGGATTCGAAGGGGGGTGTATACTGGAAAGAAAGATGAACCAATCAGAAGGGATGAATGTAGACGTGATAGACAAAAATCTCGGGTTAGGAAAGACCAATCCTATACAATCTATTTTCCGCATACTGCAGGGTTTATTCTTGGGTTCGGCAGGCCTGAGCCATTTCAGTGTGCTGCGGCAGGAATACCTGGCCCAGGTTCCGACCTGGCTGCCAATCGATGGTGACCTGGTTGTGGTCATATCCGGGATTGTCGAGATTGTTCTGGGGGTTGGATTGATCATTCTGCCTGGCAAGTACCGGGTGATTAACGGCTGGGCCACGGCAATATTCTTTGTGCTAATCTTTCCTGGCAATATCTCGCAGTACGTCAATCAGATTGACGCATTTGGATTGGACTCCGACCTATCGCGTTTAATCCGCTTGTTTTTTCAACCGGTATTGGTGATTTGGGCACTTTGGTCGACTGGTGCATGGCAGGCATGGCGCAAGAAAAAATCGGGGAGATCGACCAGCGAGTGAGTTGCCATTCTTTCTGTCATCGTTTGGTTGAAGGTTCGCGTCCTTCCGAGATCACCAAAAAATCCCTGGGGTCTCCAGGGATTTTTTAGTTTTCATAGGTTGATCGAATCTGTTTGCATCAGGGATTTTGCCCAGTGTTGAGCGATCCAGGCCTTTCGGCAAGCACGAGATTTATTATTTGAGGAGCGCCATCTCGTAAGACCGTTAATTCAACTTCCTGTCCTGGTTCGCTTTGGAGAGCTACATAGATGAGCAAATCATCAAAAGAATTCACTTTCTGGTCATCAATTCTTGTTATGACATCGCCTCCGATTAACAACTGGCGGCCATTAAAAACAGCTTCATCGGTTGCACCTTGAAGGCCAGCCTTATCAGCTGGGCCTCCCGGGACGATGCCAGCAATATAGGCTCCGCGTTCACCGGACAAACCAATTGCTTCCGCTAATACCGGAGTCAGGTCTCCACCTTGAACCCCCATAAATGACCAGTTAAATCTTCCATCCTGAATCAATGCTGGGACAACGCGCTCAACGATGCTAACGGGTATCGCAAACCCGACACCGCTGTTGCTACGGCTGGTACCATCAGTCTCGATCTGTGCGTTGACACCAATCACTTCACCTTCGAGGTTAAGAAGCGGGCCACCTGAATTGCCGGGATTGATGGCTGCATCCGTTTGGATTGATTGAGGGATTGAGAAAGGAGTCAGAGCGGGGATTGTACGTCCCAGTGCACTGATGATCCCTTGAGTCAATGTACCTTCAAGTCCAAATGGGTTTCCGATGGCAAAAACCATCTGGCCAACTGCCAGCTGATCCATATTACCTAAAGATAAAGGTTCGACACCTTCAGGCAATTGATCCACTTTGACGACTGCCAGGTCACTATCCAGATCCTGACCTATGACCTGAGCAGGTTGGATGGTTCCGTCTGAGAAAGTTACTTCTACTTGTTCAGCATTATCAACAACATGGGCATTCGTGATGATGTTCCCATCCGCATCATATACAAAACCAGATCCCTGACCTGCCGGCACAACTCTACCCTCTCGTTCTCCGAATATGGTGATATTTACCACTGATGGGTTCGACCGGGCGTACAAATCCACAAGCAGGGTTTGTTCATCCAGGATATCTTGCGGCACAGTTATCTGCTTCGGTGATGGATCTACTTCTACCTCCGGGGTGATAGCAGAATCAGGTAATGTGGTGACGGCGGTATCTGATGATGTCAAACCTGAAATGCCGGGAGAGAAGTTCAGTGCTGAACATCCCATAACCATTAGGGGAATTAATAATAAACCAGTGATTCTTAATTTACGTTTTAAATTTTTCATCATTCAACTCTCATTTTCCCCAATGGGAACTAGCAATTATAGGGTCTACATTTTGACATTCCCAAGGGGTGATAAAACCTCACTTTTATTTATGTCAGCCATACATTTTGATTCCTGGTAATCTGGTTTTCTTACGTTTCGCCAGGCTGAATCCCCTATTTATTCATCTGCCATTAATTTCACAATCGAACCATCGTTGCAGTCCCTTTATCATGCTAGAATCAGCGTATGCTGAGAAGCCCTCTCGTCCGATATCAAATCACAACTCAGATCATATTGCTGCTGATTTGGTTGTTCTCAGCGCCGGTACACCAGGCCAAATATCAAGCTCAATCTGGCGCAGTGTCACGCAGTGAGTTGATCCTGGCGATGAACACTTTGCGGGTCTCCTTGGGATTGCCGGCGTTGATCGAAGATCCGATTGTCAACGCTGTGGCGCAGTCCACGGCTGAGACTATGGCAGCCAGCAGTATGTCCTGGCATATTGGTGATGCGCGCGGCCGCATCGCTGCGGCGGGCTATGGTGGTGGCGCTACGGTCTGGGCGACTGAGAATTTTGCGGTGGGAAACCTGAGCATTGATCAGATCATGCAGGCTTGGGCTGATCCCGATCATATGCGGCCAGCCGTCAACCCCGCCTACTGCCATGTAGGCGCAGGCGTAGCGCAAGCTCCAGATGGGCGTTACTACTACATCTTGCAGGCCGCGTATACCTCTGAGCATGCTTGTGGTGAATATACGTCCGTGCTTGGTGATTCTGATATTGGAACATCCTCAGACCCTCCGGTTTCCCAGGTCATCATCCCAGTTAAGATCGCTACACCTGACGAAGATGGCCGAATTTATCACATCGTCCAGTCGGGGCAGTCTTTTTGGTCTATTGCTATCGCCTATCGAATCACCATAAATGATCTGGAGGTTTGGAACAATCTCTCCAGGGATAGTGGCCTGTTTATCGGTCAGAAGTTGTTCATCCCTTCTAGTTCTACTGAGGGCTATGCTACCCCCACGCCGGTAGGGATGGTACAGTTGGCAACCCCAGATGCGGAGGGGAAAATTGTCCACGAAGTGCAACCCTACCAGGTTTTAATCAAGATCGCCAATGCTTATCAGACTCAATTGGAAACCATCCTGGCCTTGAACGGGTTGCAAGCTGATTGGCCGTTACAAATCGGCCAAAAATTGTTGATTGATCCTGGAGATGTAACCCTCACCCCAACCCCACGCCCGCTCTCTGCCATCGAAAAACTTACTCCGGCAAGTGACGGGAATTACTACCACACCGTCCAAAGTGGTGAATCCCTGACCTGGATTGCGGACCTGTATGGAGTCAGCCTGGCTGAGTTGATGGCCTGGAATGGATTGAGCGCGGCTTCCATCATCCGCCCCGATCAGCAGTTGCTCCTGCTGGTCACGCCGCCGGCTACGCATACGCCGACCCCCGCCCCGCCCAGCACCACCCCAACGATAACACAAACCCCAACTCAAGTTCTGGCATCCCCATCCCCAAGTATAACGACTACTGACGGAGAGGAAACCCAACAGAGCTCATCAACAGCGGTGCTTTCAATGGCGGCTATCTTTGTGGTTGTCGGGATGATTATCGCTGCGTATTTCGTAATCCAACGTACGCACTCTGTGAATGATAAACACAGATAATGCGAATAGTAGAACAGCAATCCCCTGGTGCAGCAATGCCAGGGAGATCTGCACCTGAAACAAAATCACCAGGATACCAACGGCAATCTGAATACAACCTAAGATCAGTACTCCCAGGATCCCGTTTGAGATGTCCCGTCTGTAGCCGCGCTTATGGGCTGCAATATAAATGCCCACAATGGCGATTAATGCCACAAAAGCAAACCAGCGATGGATGAAAACGACCGTTTGGGGCATGGTAAATATGTTGATCGCTTTTTCAAACAAGCCAGGGGGCACAAATTCCCCAAGCATTTTCGGCCAGGTGGTAGATAAATAACCTGCCTTGAGCCCGGCAGTAAAACCGCCGTACGAGATTTGTATCAACAATACTCCCATCCCTATGGCAGCCAACCTCAAGAGCAAAGACCACTTATTCGGGCGCGCGCCCTCCAAAAATCCAAAGCGATGCCCCAGGGCAACCCACAGGCTGAGGGCTAAAAGCATCAGCGCCAGCAGCAGATGGGCCGTCAAGCGGAAATGGCTGACCGAAGGTCGCTCAACCAGCCCACTGGCCACCATCAACCAACCCATAACAGCCTGCCCGATGAACAGCAACCCCATTACGACATAAATTCCAAACTCTTTGCGCGGGATGTCACCCTTGAACATGAAATAGAACACCGGGATGGCATATGCCAATCCTGCTAGACGGGCGATCAAGCGGTGCAGCCATTCGATGAAGAAGATCCTCTTGAACCCATCCAGAGATATGCTGTAGTTGATCTTCTGGAATTCAGGAGAATCCTGGTATTTAGCGAACTCTTCCTCCCAGGCCTGCTCCCCGATGGGTGGCAGAACGCCAGTGATCGGATCCCATTCGACGATGGACAGCCCCGAGCGAGTCAGGCGCACATACCCCCCGAATACGATCAGAAATCCTACGATGAAGGCGAAGATGAACAACCAGATCATCACGGCGCGATTTTGAGTTTTTGGCATTGAATAGCTCCAATTAATGAATATGATTCCTAGGGGGAAACGCCTATATTCTATCACCAGGATTTCCTGGATCAAGCTTGGGATGTTGTGGGTCTCTAAGAATTCTCGTAGCAATGTCCAGATTTGGGAGCTACCCAGGCGATTTCGAGAGGCTGATATTGTTCTATTCAGACATGTGTAGCGCAGAATTAAAGTTGAATTTCTACAAACCATGATATATTTTATTTACATGTATGACCCAGTTGGTTGATATCCTAGGACTTCTTCAGCGGATGATATCAAAAACCAGAATCATCATTTCAGTCATAATTTCACGAATATTCCTATCTGCCTGCCAATCCCAATCGAGAAATCATGAGTCCACACCGCCAGGCTCTATAGATCATTTATCAGCGGTCAATCCCACGCCACAAACCAACCAAAAAATTAGCTATCTACTAGCAAACCGCCTCCTTCGGTGCGCTTCAAGCATCTCTCCGTCGAAGACGACCTGGCGCACAGAGAGGTGTGACCACCCCCTATTTTCGGAGTTTCTCGCGAATGTGATATATGTGACATTGTCGAACTTGAAGTTCAATAAAAAAGGAGATGAAAATGAACCACACAAGGAAATTCGAGGGGAAGAATCTATTCCTGTTCTTCACAATCGCTTTCGGCTGGAGTTGGTTACTGTGGTTGCCGAGTGTCATCATCAGCATCACCGACAACCAGTCGCTGATGTACTGGATATATGACGTGGATATGTCTGTAGGGCTGGGGCTGATTGCCATCAGCGGCATCTTTTCGACTTTCGGTCCTCTGGTGGCTGCGTTCGCGGTAACCGGGCTGACCGAGGGTCGCGACGGTGTGCGGGGGCTCTGGCGGCGGTTCTGGGACGTACGCACCCCAGGGGTTTGGCTGCTGGTCAGCTTCCTGCTTCCCATCCTGCTGATCGCCGTGCCTCGTTTTATTGTTGTGCCCCTGGGATACCCGCTTTATCTCGGCTGGGCATCCCAACCATTGCTGATCCTGGGGTGGCTGCTGAATAATTTCACTCGCTCGGGGGGTATGAGCGAAGAGTTCGGTTGGCGGGGGTATGCGCTTCCAAGACTCCAGGCCAGATGGAACGCTTTGGTTTCCAGTATTGTCCTGGGCGTGATCTGGGCCGTGTGGCACCTGCCTCTGTGGTGTCTGGCCGGTTCTTCACAGCAGGGCTCGTCCTTTTGGTTGTTCCTGGCCAACCTGGTTTTGATTTCCGTCTTATATACATGGCTGTTCAACAACTCGCGAGGCAGCATTCTGGTGGCGGTGGTTTTTCACGCCATAAGCAATACGGTAGCCCAGATGTTCCCTGAGCCCACAGCCAACTTGTTTTACTGGATTGTGCTTGGGCTGGTCGTAATTTTTGTCTTAGGGTTCTATGGCCCCAAAAGGCTCGTCCGCCAAGGTCGAAAGCCGCCTCGACACCACCAGCCCAAGCGAACAAGCTATGAAGGAAGGTGAAAATTGAAGAAAATATGGCCGTTTTTGATTTTGTACCTTGTACTTTTGTTGACCGGCTGTGGGACAGCCGTGGAAATTGAACCAATCGGGACCCGGGTTTTTGGATCGCAAGAATCCAATGTTGAAGAAATCAGGTTTCGATCTGGAAAATTCCGCCTGGTCGGGGATCTGCGCATGCCTGAAGGAGAAGGTCCACATCCGGCGATCATCATGGTTCACGGTAGTGGTAGCGCAACCCGGAATGGTTCCGTCCCCTTTCCTCCACTGATTGAGATATTCCTGCGCAACGGCTACGCGGTGTTTTCTTGGGACAAACCCGGCAGTGGCGAATCGACCGGGGAATTCAGCGACGAGCTCACACAACGTGCCGAAATCCTGGTTGATGGCGTTGAGGTGCTGACTGAATACCCGTCGATTGACCCGGACCGCATTGGTCTGTGGGGGATCAGCCAGGCCGGGTGGGTCATGCCCCTGGCGATCGAGGGTTCGGAGAATGTCACCTTTATGATCGTCGTCGGCGGCGGTGGGGAGGACAGCATCGAGCAGATGGCCTATCAAATCGGGCAGAAAGTGGCCTGTGATGGCGGCTCGGCTGAGCAGGTGGTACTTGTGGAGCGGTATTGGTCGCAGAGAGCCAAAGCTACCAGTTATGATGAATACCGCCAGGCGGTGGAAGTTCTTTGGGGGATCCCGGATGTCGAGGAATACACTGGATTAGAGATTTCAGAGGAACAAGATTGGAAACCTTGGTCGCGGGATTGGGATGCCTTCATAGACCCGATGGAGGTCATTGAGAATACCACCATACCAATGCTGGTTTTCTTCGGTGAGTTGGACAAGAACGTCGATCCAGTCCAGGGAGCGGAGGCGTATGAGGCTGCCTTGCAAATAGCCGGTAACCAGGATTACCGGATCGTGGTTATCCACGGTGTAGCACATACACTTACGCCAGCAAAGACGGGCTGTCTTACTGAAACATGGGGCACGAGTTACGCGCCTGAATTCCTAGAAACGATGGAGACTTGGCTTCAAGATCATGCCGATTAGATTTAGAAACAAGGAGAATAATCTGGACTCTACGAATGTGCTTGGTCAAAAAAAACAATAGTGAACAGAGAATAATAAATCGAATATCTTCAACGATTGATGTAATCAAGGAGGACGCGCAATGTTAGGTTTAGATAAGACTGACACATTGTTTGTAATTTGGGCTTTTGTAATGCAGATCTGCCTGATCGTGCTTTTTGCGATCCGCAAGACGAACTTGGATTTCATCCTGAAGTACGGTTGGATATTCTATCTATTGAGTATCCCTGCTGTGATTATCAGCATTATCATGCTGCGCGAGGGCAGGGCATGGTCGTTCTGGATTGGGGGATTTATCTTCTTTGTTTGGGCGATCTTTGGTTATGTGGTTGAGTATAGATTTGGTATAAAGTGGCGCAACCCGATTGTATTATCTGTTCTTATTCCCTATGTATTGTTGTATTTAGGAACGATCATGTTCTACTGGTTCCCCCTGGGTATTCTGGGTCGTCCATTGTGGTATATCTATGGGGTACTATTTGCGCTGGGGACGTACTTGAATATAACTTCGCATTAAGGCGCAGGGAAGATCCCCTTCCTACATAAGTCCAAAACCCCAATCACGATCAAAGCAGATCTTCCACCACTTGCTGTATCGCGGATGCATCCAGATCCTTTTTATCCAGAAAGGCAACTGCTCCAGCTTCAATGCTTAATCGATGAAATTCGCGGTCTGGGTATGCACTTATCATTACGATACGCGATTGTCCAGATACAGCCTTGATTCGACGCGCACAGCGAATGCCATCTTCTTCACCAAGTACAACATCAACCAAAACAAGTTGAGGTTGTACATTCTTGGCAATATAAACTGCCTCATTCAGGTCGTTTGCTTCGTATAAGCCAGCCCGGGGAACCACTTTGCCTAAAATGCGCTGAAGCTGTTGTAAATAGCGGCGATTATCATCGACAAGCAGGATTGAAACACCATATGGTCGGTTTAAATTTTTTCGTTGCTGAATAACACGATACCCCTTGATTCCCAATATTTCAGGATGCTGATTTACATAGTTGCTAGCTTCTAATCGACTGCGTACACCAAGCTGTTTATAAATCCGGGTTAGATGGTTTTCGATCGTCTTGACACTTAGATTCATCTCCAAAGCAATGCCGTTATTATCTAAACCATCTCGAAGCAAACGGAGAATTTCGATTTGCCTGGAGGTCAGGATTGGTGTCTCAGCGGATGGCTTGGGTTTGTCTACTAGTTTCGAGATCAAAGAACTTGAAATCCAACGCTCACCGTTCAGCACACGTTGGATAGCCAATTTCAGGTCACTGAGTGGTTGGTCTTTGAGATGATATCCATCGACTCCAGCTTCTAACATGCCATGAACGTATACATCATCGTCATAGGCACTGACGACCAGGATCTTTAATTTTGGGTATCTAGCACGAATTTCTGGGATAGTTTTCAGTGGATCAAACGCTGGCATGCTGATATCAACTAGTAAACACTCTGGGCGGGTTAGTTCCAGGCTCTCCAGCAGCGATATCCCATCTTCTACCTCGCCAACAATCTGTAAATTTTGGGCATCTTCAACAACTTTTTGAATGCCTGCCCGGACAACTTCGTGATCATCCGCCAGCAAAATGCGTGATTTTTCCATAGCGATCTAATCTTACCACTATATTACAGGACTGAAATAAGGGTCTCTAGGAATTCCATGGTAATGTCCAGATTTGGGGGTGTGGGGTGTGCAGAGCACGCTCCACCCCCCCCCATCTGGGAGCTGCCCCGGCGATTCCGAGAGAGACAATTCACCTTTGGATAATTTTTAGGGGAAATCCCCTAAATCATTGGGGGGAAAAGAGGGGGAGCCCGGTCCCAACACTTGATAAAATTGCCTACCGTTTCAGAAACCGATGAAAATCGGTTTGATTGGATCTGGTGTGCTTTGACAATTACTACCAGATACCACACCTGCCCTTCACAGTTTGAATTCATTAAGAACTAATATTGAGGAGGTGCTGTTCCCCAGATAACTTAACTGATAATTGAATATTCAGTACTATTTTGATTCAAATAAAGCATTTCAAGGAGAAGAATATGTCTAAGAAAAATTTACGTTCGGTTTTATGGCTGGTTTCGCTGGTTGTACTGGTCGGATTAGTCCTCACAGCTTGCCAGCCGCAAGCCCCAGAAGAGGCAGCCCTAGAAGAGGCAGCTCCAGAAGAAGCAGCTCCAGAAGAGGAACCCGCTGTGATGGCAGGTACCGTTGGTGTTGTTCTGCCGACCAGGGAAGAACCGCGCTGGATCCAGGATGAGACCCGCTTCAAAGACGCTTTCGCTGAAGCTGGCTATGAGGTCGAGATCCTCTTCAGCGAGGGCGACTCAGCCAAGGAAAAGACAAATGTCGAAAACCTGATCACCAAGGGCGTCGAAGTTATCATCATCACCCCGCATGACGGTACCGCCGCAGCCGCAGCTGCAGAAGCCGCCCGCTCGGCTGGTGTGAAAGTGGTCTCCTACGACCGTCTGATCCGCGATACCGAGGCAGTGGACTACTACGTCACCTTCGATAGCATCGCTGTTGGCGCTGCCCAGGCTCAATACCTGGTCGACAAAGCCTCCGGGTCTGGCAACCCGCTCTACCTGTATGCCGGAGCGGCATCTGACAACAACGCTTTCCTGTTCTTCGAAGGCGCCTGGAATGTGCTGCAGCCCAAGATCGCTGACGGCACCTTCTACGTCGTCAACTCCAGCGAAGCGGTTACCCTGCAGGACAAGGCTGAACTGACCCGTGAAGAGATGGGCCAGATCATCGGCCAGGTCACCACCGAATGGGATTTCGACACCGCCAAGACCCTGGCAGAATCTCATCTGACTGCTGCCGGCGCTGACGACAAGGGCGATGTGTTCATCCTGGCGCCCAATGACGGCACCGCTCGCGCTATTGCCGATGCCTTTGGCGCCGATGCGGATGTTGCCAGCTACGTGGTCACCGGTCAGGACGCTGAGATCGCTTCCGTGCAGTACATCATTGACGGCAAGCAGTCCATGACCGTCCTGAAGGATGTCCGCACACTGGTTGGTGATGCCATCGCCGCTGCCGTTGCTTATCTCGAAGGCGGCGCACCTCCCGAAACCAACACCTACAACAATGGCGTAATCGATGTCCCCGCCAAACCTTCTGAAGTGATCTCGGTTGACCAGGACAACGTCCAGGAAGCGATCATCGACTCTGGATACTGGGATGCCAGTGAATTCACCGGATTGGATGAGATGGGCATGGCTCCGGAAGTGTCTGGTACAGTTGGCATTGTTTTACCGACCAGGGAAGAACCTCGCTGGATCCAGGATGAGACCCGCTTCAAAGACGCTTTCGCCGAAGCTGGCTATGAGGTCGAGATCCTCTTCAGCGAAGGGGATTCCGCTAAAGAAAGGACCAACGTCGAAAACCTGATCACCAAGGGCGTCGAAGTTATCATCATCACCCCGCATGACGGTACCGCCGCAGCCGCAGCTGCAGAAGCCGCCCGCTCGGCTGGTGTGAAAGTGGTCTCCTACGACCGTCTGATCCGCGATACCGAGGCAGTGGACTACTACGTCACCTTCGATAGCATCGCTGTTGGCGCTGCCCAGGCTCAATACCTGGTCGACAAAGCCTCCGGGTCTGGCAACCCGCTCTACCTGTATGCCGGAGCGGCATCTGACAACAACGCTTTCCTGTTCTTCGAAGGCGCCTGGAATGTGCTGCAGCCCAAGATCGCTGACGGCACCTTCTACGTCGTCAACTCCAGCGAAGCGGTTACCCTGCAGGACAAGGCTGAACTGACCCGTGAAGAGATGGGCCAGATCATCGGCCAGGTCACCACCGAATGGGATTTCGACACCGCCAAGACCCTGGCAGAATCTCATCTGACTGCTGCCGGCGCTGACGACAAGGGCGATGTGTTCATCCTGGCGCCCAATGACGGCACCGCTCGCGCTATTGCCGATGCCTTTGGCGCCGATGCGGATGTTGCCAGCTACGTGGTCACCGGTCAGGACGCTGAGATCGCTTCCGTGCAGTACATCATTGACGGCAAGCAGTCCATGACCGTCCTGAAGGATGTCCGCACACTGGTTGGTGATGCCATCGCCGCTGCCGTTGCTTATCTCGAAGGCGGCGCACCTCCCGAAACCAACACCTACAACAATGGCGTAATCGATGTCCCCGCCAAACCTTCTGAAGTGATCTCGGTTGACCAGGACAACGTCCAGGAAGCAATCATTGACTCTGGATACTGGGATGCCAGTGAGTTCACCGGATTGGACGGATAAATAAAGAGTTTTACTCATCAAAAGGAATAGTGATGGATTATCCATCACTATTCCTTTATAATTCAGGAAAATTTCTCGCACTAACGAATTATGAATTTCTAACTTGACAATGTCAAATTACAGACGAGAAGCCCGAAAATAGGGGGTGGCAGGGGTGCTCAGCACCCCTGCCACCCCCTATTTTCGGAAGTTCTCGCGAATGTGACATTGTCGAACTAATTAGACTTGCATTTATAACTAGCAAAAGGATGTACCCATGCCATCTACACCAGAAAACACGCCAGTCGTTGAAATGCGAAACATCAAAAAGAACTTTGGCGCTGTCCAGGCATTACGTGGGGTAGACCTGGCTTTACAACAAAATGAAGTGTTGGGGTTAGTCGGAGACAACGCTGCTGGAAAATCCACTCTCATGAAGGTGCTCAGCGGAGCGTATATCCCTGACGACGGAGATATTCTCCTGGAGGGGGAGAAGGCATACATTACCAATCCTATGGATGCGCGTCGCCAGGGAATTGAGATGGTTTATCAGGATTATGCCCTGGCCAACAATCTAGACGTTGCGGCGAATGTTTTCATGGGACGAGAAGTGGTTCAAATGAAATTGGGTCCAATTGGGGTCTTGGATTTTCGTCACATGGAGCAGGAAACTGTAAGTCTGCTAAATCGCCTTAGAATCAACATCCAATCTGTTCGCCAAATCGTAGAAAGACTCTCTGGTGGTCAGCGCCAGGCAATCGCCATCGCGCGCGCGACAGCGTTCAACGCCAAAGTGATCATCATGGACGAACCCACAGCGGCTTTGAGCGTAGCAGCGATTGACCAGGTACTTGAATTAGTAAAGGAGCTCAAAGCGCAAGGCGCATCAATCATCATCATAAGTCATCGCCTGGAAGATATCTACCGAGTCAGTGACCGAATGATCGTACTCCGCCAAGGACGCAAAGTCTGCGATACCGCTGTAGAAGGCGATATAAACGAGTTCCGTGAAAGGGTGGTAGCCTACATGATAGGCGCTAGAGACGACTTCAGAGAAGTACAGGTTGCTGGATAGGCGCGAGGAGGCTCGAAATGACACTTTTCAATGAGATGCGCAAATTGTTCCGTGAAAACATCCGTGATTACGGCATGTTCATCGCCTTATTCGTAATCATGGGAGTCTTTACTATTACTACGGACGGACTATTCCTTTCATCAAGAAATCTGGTTAATCTGGTCAACCAGACCGGATATATTGCCGTTTTGGCGGTCGGTATGACCCTGGTGATTATCATCCGGCATATTGACTTATCAGTTGGCTTTTTAGCCGGTTTCCTTGGAGCTGTGGCAGCGATCGCCATGGTAAACTGGAATCTGCCAGTTTATCTGGTAATACCGCTTGTTCTGGGTTTGGGCATAATCGCCGGTTTATTTACATCCTTCTTAGTGGCTAATCTAGGGATTCCAGCCTTCGTCGCCACCCTGGCAGGCTGGTTAGGTTACAGGGGAGCCTTGCAACTCTCCACCCGTGCTACTGGCACAATCGTCATCCCAAACGATGCATTCAATGCAATTGGAAATGGGTTTATTTCAGATATTCCAAATATTGAGATATTTCCTGATCTGCATAAATTCACTTTGATCCTTGGATTGCTAGGCATTATTTTGTTCGCATCGAGTGAATTGATCAGCCGTAGCAGAATGAAAAAAAACCAAATTGAGGTTATGTCAAACGGCATGTTCGTCCTCAGACTGGTGCTCATCTCAGCTCTAATTGGCTGGGTTGCCTGGATATTAGCCGGATACCAGGGCCTTTCATGGACTGCAGTGGTTGTATTAATTGTGGCTATTCTCTATAATTTCATCACCACCAAGACAGTCCTGGGCAGACACATTTACGCCGTCGGTGGGAATCCTGAGGCAGCTGAATTAAGCGGTATTAGTGTCAAGCGAATAACGCATATTGTATTTGGATCGATGGGAATGCTGGCCGCTCTTTCAGGAATGCTATTTGCAGCCCGACTACAATCCGCCACTACCACTGCAGGAACCTTGTTCGAACTGGATGCTATCGCTGCAGCTTTTGTCGGTGGTGTATCTGCAGCGGGTGGTGTAGGCACTGTGATTGGCTCGCTCATTGGTGCCTTGGTCATGACATCGCTTACGAGTGGCATGAATTTAATGGGGATTGACATATCCTATCAATACATTGTAAGAGCGATTGTACTTGCAGCCGCGGTTATCTTTGATGTGACTACTCGTAAAACAGGAAATTAACACGGGAATTCCTAGAGGCCCGCAATAGTAGAATGCATTTTGGGAATATCGCGCGGTAAAATAGAATATCATCTCGTGAGGATAGTAAGTGATGAAATCGTATGTCTGATTCTTTGTTACGTGTTCAATCACTAACCAAATCTTATGGTAATCTAAAGGTGCTGGACAATATCACCTTCGAATTGCAACGAGGCGAAATTCTTGGTTTGGTCGGTCGGCGTGGCGCAGGAAAATCTACTTTATTACACCTGATCGGGGGTGCCACTCAGCCTTCTCAGGGGACCTTTTTTTTGAAAGAGCAACCTACACATTTTGTATCTTCCTCACATGCTCGCCAAGAGGGGGTTGAACTAGTCTACCAGCCATCTCAAGTTATTGATCAGCTCAATGTTATCCAAAACATTTTCTTGGGTCACGAGATAATAAAATTCCCTTTGCTCGGACTACAAAATTGGATACTGATGTATGAGAGGGCTAGAGATTTACTGGCAAACTTCGGTTTACCTGAAAACTTAATTTATGAGCCGATTGCAAACTTAACCAACGAACAACGTTATTTGATTGCCTTAATGCGAGCATTCTGTCAACCACCTCGTCTATTGCTCTTAGATGATATCTTATCCAATCTCAGTTACTATCGCCAGGAAATCTTACTTGAGCGGGTCCGCGAACAAGCTCAACAGGGTTTGGGAGTGGTTGTTTGTAGTGATAATCTGAAGCATCTGTTCAATATCACCGACCGTATCCTGGTGTTATATGAAGGTCGATTAGTAGCAGACCGATATACGTCTGATTTCACTCCCCGTGAAGTTGTAGAATTAATTGTGGGTGCCAGTAACCAGGAACAGGTCACACCCGTCATGTGGGCACTGGAAAGCTTCCACAAAGCCCAACAACACACTGAAGAACTCTTTCGGGAACAGGCTCAACTGC
Source organism: uncultured Anaerolineales bacterium (assembly GCA_964622645.1). GTDB lineage: Bacteria > Chloroflexota > Anaerolineae > Anaerolineales > UBA11858 > NIOZ-UU35. The sequence goes on along the minus strand of CAZUSV010000004.1, from coordinate 59,685 downwards.
ATGAGACGCTAGAAGCCAGCGACTTGCTTAACCGACAGCTAATCGAAAAGTTAAGCAAGCAGGTCAAAGCCATGGATCGCTTAAATGCAGCTCTGCAGGAAACACAGAGGCGCTTGATGACCGATAGAGAAGAAGAACGCAAAGCCCTGGCGCGTGAGTTACACGATTCAGTGATACAGGATTTGCTCGGAGTAAATTACCGGCTGGAAGATGTAGAGAGTGATGAAAACTCCGATGAACAACGTCACGAGTTGCATGAAATCCGTGAGGCAATTCGCCAGGTTGTAAGCGATTTGCGCCAATTATGCCGTGACCTGCGCCCTCCAACAATCGACAACCACGGACTTTCTTCTGCAATTCCCTCTCTGGTACAAGAATGGGAGGAGCGAAGCGGAGTTACGACAAAAATAGAAATCGATCAAACGTTGGGACGCCTGCCAGAACTGATGGAACTCTCAATATTTAGGATTATTCAAGAGGGTCTTGGCAATGTTGCCAAGCATGCCAATGCAAATGAGGTGCAATTGACACTGACGCATTCACCCGAGGGTCACCTATTGATCCGTTTTGTGGATGATGGATATGGCATTGAAATATTACCTGATCTGGCAGACCTCTCTGCAAACCATCATTTTGGTCTGGTTGGTATCAGTGAGCGAGTGGCCCTATTGGACGGTCGTATGCAAATCAGATCATCTTCTGGTGAGGGTTTCGTGCTGGAAGTTGAATTACCCAACCCCTATCCCTTCGGATAAATCCCCCCGAACAAATCAACCATGGGTCACTTGTGAAAAACTCAGTTATTCTTTGCTTACCACAGGCAGCCCTTCACCCTTCCATTCAAACAAAGAACCATCATACACGGCCACATTTTCATTGCCAACCATCAAATGTGCAATTGCGTTCAATGTCGCGGCAATCCCGCCACCACAATAGGTGATGATGCGCTTGTGCTGGCCTACACCGTTCAAGCGGGCGGACAACTGATCCTCTGATAAAAAGGCATCCCATTCAATTGTCAGATCCGTGAGCGGTAAGCAGCTAGAACCGGGAATATGTTCCTGGTCGTGCCAATCCTGCGTCAGGGCATTCTCGGTATACACACCGTCCATGTCTATCGCAGCCTGTACTTCTTCCTTGCTGGCAAACATCTCCGGTTTGAAATGTTCCTCAAATTGCGTAGCTGCATATTTTTGCTCCTCCTGTTCCACGGCGCCTCCCACTTTTTTCCAGGCAGCGAAACCACCATTTAGCACACGCACATTTTCCAGACCTGCATAGCGCAGCAGCCACCAGGCACGTGTGGCGCAGGCCAAAATGGCGGTGGTGTACACAATGACTTCCGAATCATTGGCGATGCCAATTTTGCCAATCTGGTCAGCCAGTTGCTCATCAGTGGCTAGCATGTACTCATAAGGGCTACTGGTGTCAGAAAATTTCAGGTGGTCAAAAAATACCGCGCCGGGAATATGACCCGCCAGATATTGCTCATGGGCCGTCGGCATCTTAGCGATTTCCTCTGGGCTAAGGCCAATGTAGAACATAATCGTAGCATCAAATATACGTATATTTGGATTATTTATTTTTGTTAGCAATTCGTCTGCCTCAATGAGAATATGATTGCGTTTCATGATCAGCCTCCATCATTATTGCATCTGAAAGATTTTTACTAAATAATTATAACTTAATATATCTTATTAGGTGAATTTTGGCTCTCCAGGAATCGCCGTGGTAGCTCCCAGATTTGGGGGTATGGGGCGTTACCTAGGCAATTTCTAGAGACCTAATTTTTATCGCGTTGATGTCCACACTGCTACGTCAAGAGCGCTTTGCCAATCTCAATTACCTTGAACTGAGGAATATCCTTTCTGGTTCGCTCTTATTGTGTTTTATATCTCTGATCCTTAGCGTGTGAAGTGGATTTTGTGTGGCCGGATTTCAGGGTTTGCATCTGTGCTCGTGGGGCAGATTTCGAGAATATGGGAAGATAACCTTATAGAGCAGTATCAACGTAAACAGGGCAATCACGCAAGGGATCATCAAGCGATTGAATTTTGCTTTGAGAAATCCCCAGCCAGTTTTGCTCTCCTTTTGGTAAATCAATTTACCTTCTTTGCCAAAACGGCATCGACAGGCAACCCCCACATCTGCATTTCTTTGTTCTCGATTATCTGAAACCCAGCCTCTGTTAAAGACTCAGTCACATATATCGGGCGACAATCGGCATAATTGGGTATCTTTTCGTGAGCCCACTCATACATCTTGACGGCTAAACTTTCTCGACTCTTCTTTGCCATCGACACAATTACTATACGTCCTCCAGAGTACAGGACTCGCCAACATTCACTCAGTACGATGGGGATTTCTGGGGTATCGAACAGCTCTAGGGTGAAGCTTGAAAAAATGGCATCAAAGAATCGATCTTCAAAATCAAGCTTGGCTGCATCCCCAATCCTGAGTTCTACTCTTTCGGATAGCCCTGCCTGATCAATTCGATGGCTGGCAATTCTATGCATGCCTTCTGAGAGGTCCAGACCATGGACATGCCCTGTCTCTCCCACGGAGTTCGCAATGGCACGAACACTTTTTCCTGTCCCATGCCCTATTTCTAAGATTTTTTCCCCTTCGGAGGCTTTCAACAGACTTAATCCAATCTGCACATATTTCCACTCGCTTGATCCAGCGATCAGGTCATACCATCTGCTCATACGATCATAGCTGGCTCTGGCGGAATCCTTGGAGCGGGTGACGCGACTGATTTGCTTATGACCCATAGTGACGCCTCACTTTCACGATCACGGAATTCGGAAGGGAAAACTTTCGTACTGCTCAGGCTGCTTGAGTATATGATTGGTGTAAAGGTTTAGCAACAGCCTGGTCAAAATGATCACGGTAAATGCGATGAAGCCCGTACTGTATTCCATACTCGTAAAAAATGGAAGCAAAAAGACCCAGAAAACCACGTTATAAGCAAACCGGATCAAGGAAAGCGGGTGGAAATACCCCTGTTGAACTGGAACGTTATTATCAGAATTTTCTCGAAGCCACGCGAACCGCGCGGCGGTATGTCCTTCAATGACTGGTCAATATAGAAAACCAATTATTGAGAGTCCGATCATACCGCCCCTTGTAGACCAAAAGGAATTGGAAAAGGCAAGTAAGATATAAATCAGGGCGGGAATTCCTAACCCCAGCGTGAGAAGATTGTTCCAACGAACGGTCAAGAAATTTTCCTTTGTCATTGAGCCATCCTTTCTGTATGGAGATTTTCAGACAATGATATTGTGAACTAGAAAAAGAAATCTTGCCTATTACGTCAAAATAATATCATATCTTGCCAAGGCAAAACATCCCGCAGGTTTCTCCGCCAAATCAACTTGGTTTCTGAGAAAACCTGCGGGATGTTGCGAATAAGTTGACTAGCGTTTGTATAATCCCCTCAATGTTCTTAGATATCGGCCAATGAGTCAGCAAATTTCTCGATAAGTTCGGAACAGCCGCCTCTGGACAAATAGCTTGCATGATCCTCTACATTTTCGAATGTCCGCCCGACGACTTCGGAGCACTCGAATTCATAGTCAGCGGCTTCCAGGTATTTTTCGATCACATCGCTGACCCAGGTGCCTGAATAACTGAATCCCTCTAATTGCACGGGTTGGTTTTTTACTCCCGTGAGCCAGATCGCAGCACCCAATACCCCACAGCCTCCCCCACTCAAGCCGATGCCACCCGCAAACCCCGCCGCCATGACCGTATGCATCTCAGAGGCACCCATCTTCTGCGCAAACATGGCCGCGCAGCTTATGGGAGGTGCAGGTGTGTTGAATTGCTCTTCGGCAAAAGCAGCATTGATACCATCGAAAACATCGGGTGCGTATCTCGCAGCCATGCGGAAGCAGCCGATGGGGCCGCCCTTCAAGAAGAATTTCAGGATCGTGCGCCCATCCGTTTTTCCCTGCATATTCAAATCTGTAATTTCAAGGCAATTGATTTCATTCTTGGAATGAGAACGGAAAGATTCCACCAACCTCTGGGTGGCAATGATCGCTGCGGTTTCAGCTTTTGGACCTGGTCCAAAAAGTTGATAAGCCTGTGCACCTGCGGCCAGTGCGGCCCCCCAAAGCATGCCGCACTGATAACCCATATTGGCGATGCCACCCGCTAAGGGCAAAGAAGCCTTCTCTTCAAGTTTCATTGGATGACCGAATGAGCCGTCAACGACGCTCAAAATGGTTTCCGATCAGGTACCCTCTCTGAGGAATGTACGGATTGTTCCCAATGATGTGATTTTGGTTTTTGCGTCGGTGGTCATGAGGCTTCTCCTTTTGTGGTTCCTATTTCGACAATGTCAACTGCGCGAGAACTTCCGAAAATATGGGGTTACAGGGGTGCGGAGCACCCCTGTAACCCCATATTTCGGGCTTCTCGTCTAGAAAGTCGACATTGTCAAGCTAAATAGGTTTACGTAAAACCTGGTTTGAGGTTGTTATTCAATTTCAGCGCAGACTACTCTTGGGCGTTCTTGTGGCTTTCTACCCCTTCTTCGCGACAAGAAAATAGCTCGAAGGGGTATTCCCAAGAATCTCAGAGTGAACAATTCGAAAATTTGCATTGGCGAGCAATTCTTCTAAATCTGATGTTTTCAATGGATTGATATATGGAACAAGCCCAGTTTTACTTATCAGAGACAGGAAAATTCTCATAAGTGATCTCTGCTCTCCCAGACATACGGTATCCGAAATAAAGCTGCCTCCTGGTTTCAGTAATTCGTTTATCCTCTGCATAACCTCGTGGGGATCATCTAATAAATGCAGAATGTTGCAAGCAAAAAGCACATTGAATGATTCTTGTTCATATCTCTCATCGAATAACGTCGATTGCTCAAATTTTATGTTCTCAATCTTACGTTCAGTTGCTTTTCTCCTGGCAATACTGATCATATTTGAGGATATATCGATGGCGTGGATCGACTTCACCTTGTCGGCTAGCAGACACGAAAGCGATCCAGTTCCACAAGCGAAATCGAAAACAACATCGCTACCATCGAGGTATTTAGCAATGGTATCGAGGTAAGATTGCTCATATTGGTCTGCCTCTCTGTCGTAATTCTTTGCCAATCTGTCCCAAAATTTTTCTGATTTTTCCATAATCTGGTTTCCACAATCAAGCTTTGTCGTTATGCTCCACGTTTATGACCACGTTTCCCTTTTTGCGCAATTTCTCAACATAGTGGTGAGCCTCGGCAATTTGATCCCATGGATAGTGCCTATCGATCACTGGCTTAATCTTCCCCGCCACAATCAACTCGGCGAGAAAGGATAAATCTTCTGGACGATCCTTGCGTGACATTTCTACGCTCAAATAGGTTCCGCCCGGACGAAGTGCTTGCTTGCATTTTGATTTCGAGATCCCCGAAATCATTTTACCAACGGCGTCAAAGATTATATCGTAATGCTCAATTCTTTCAGTAAAATCCTCTTTGGTGTAATCAATAACCTGATCTGCTCCCAGTGATTTCACAAGATCGAAATTTGCACCACTGCATACCCCTGTAACTTCTGTGCCAAAGTGCTTGGCTAGCTGTACTGCATAGGTTCCTGCACTTCCGGAGGCTCCATTGATAAGAACCTTCTGTCCGCTCTGAATATTTCCTTTTCTAAGGATATTCAATGCAGCTAATCCTCCAAAAGAAACTGCAGCAGCTTGCTTATAAGGTATATCGTCCGGTTTTATTGCCAACAATCCTTGCTTGGCATCCCCTTCTTCGGGCAGACATATATACTCGGCATAGGCACCAAAACCCAAACCTGCATTTCCAAAGACCTGGTCGCCGATCTCAAACCTTTTGACATCTGCTCCTACTGCTTCAACTTCCCCTGCCAGTTCAAACCCTAAGATGGTAATTTTCTTGGGCCTAAACAGCCCATTGAAAAGCCTCGCAGCAACAGGATCTGGCTTGCGCATACGCCAATCCGCTGCGGTTACCGTGGTCGCATAAATCTTTACCAAAATTTCATTCCCCTTGGGAGCAGGTTTATTGACCTCTTTGAGCTGAAGAACGTCAGGCGGGCCGTATTGTTCGAATACAATTGCTTTCATGGTTTCTTCTCACTTGTCAGGCTTGGAATTTTGTTCCACGATAATGACCACATTCCCCTTTTTGTGCCCTTTTTCCACATAACGGTGGGCTTCAGCAATCTCTTCCAACGCATAGCGCCTGTCTATCACAGCTTTGATCTCCCCAGCTTCGATCAACTCCGTGAGAAAGAGGAGGTCTTTGATCTTCTCACTCGCCGGTCTCAATCCTGCGGCCATAAACTTGGCATTTTTTCTGCCGGGCTTTGCAGGCCATAGCGCTCCCAGCATAATTGCCGGCGAAGGGACTGTAGTAAGGTAGGTACCTTCTTTCGTCAATGAACCTTTGCACTCCGAATATGAACGTTTACCTACTGTGTCATAAATGATGTCATAGGTTTCACCATTTTCGGTAAAATCCTCTTGAGTGTAATCAATCACCTGATCGGCTCCCAGAGACTTCACCATTTCTAGATTGGTGGTGCTGCATACCCCTGTCACTTCAGCCCCAAAGTATTTGGCCAACTGCACCGCGGCTGTACCAACCGATCCAGAAGCACCGTAGATCAATACAGTTTGTCCACTCTGGATATCGCCCTTATCTCTAAGGAAAGGCAGTGCGGTTAGCGCCCCATTAGGAACGCTAGCCGCCTCATCATAACTCATATTGGCTGGTTTTATGGCCAGCGCCCCGTCATCGGGCATGCATTTGTATTCAGCATATGCGCCAAACATACCTATGCCAAAAACTTCGTCGCCTGGTCTGAACCGGGTTACGTCTACCCCTACGGCTTCAACCTGACCAGCCAGCTCTTGTCCAAGTATCGGATTTCTGGGTTTCAGAAACCCGTTGAAACCCGGGGATAGTCTCCAGTCTGGATCTTCTTTTACGACGGTTGTAGCATGGATTTTTATCAGGACTTCGTTATCCTTGGGAACAGGTTTCTCAACATCTTCTAGATGAAGAACATCGGGGGGTCCGAATTTGGTATAAATTATTGCTTTCATCACTAAATTTTCTCCAGTGGTTGTTTATCGACTTATATATTGAGTAACGGGATACAAAAAATGCTGTAACGCAGGATGCCACCCTGCGCTACGTCAGCAATATGTTTTGATCGTTTCCCCCTTTCGAATGTTCAACTTCTATAACTACTTTCCCCCGGGCGTGTCCTGTTTCAAGATGCCGGATGGCTTTAGGGGTTTCGCTTAAGGGGTAAACTTTGTCGATAACGGATACAACATCGCCGGCTTCGATAAGCTCTTTCAGGAATTCCAGGTCGCTTTGGCTTATTTTGGCAACATCCGAATTGCGCAGAGTCTGACCACCGATCTTTGATTTGCCAGATTGGAGACCTAATTGTAACATCAAGGCGGGAGCAAATGCGTTTAATAAGTACGTTCCATTGGGAGCCAATATACGCTTGACTTCTGAAAGGGATCGATTACCAACATTGTCCAAGATCAGATCGTAGACCTGGCTAGTTTTGGTGAAATCTTCGCCGGTGTAATCAATGACATGGTCCGCACCAATCGAGCGCACCATGTCAATATTGCGCGTGCTGCATACGCCGGTGACTTCAGTTCCGTAGTGCTTGGCTATCTGTACTGCGTATGTGCCCACACCACCCGAGGCACCATTGATCAATATTTTCTGCCCCGGCTTGATCTGCATTTGGTTGCGCAGGATTTGCACAGCAGTGAGCCCTGCCACTGGAACAGCCGCGGCTTCCTCGAACGACATATTGGCCGGTTTATGTGCTAATTTGACTTCAGTCACGCACGCAAACTCAGCGAAGCTACCACTGGACATATCCCCGTACACGTCATCACCAACTTGAAACTGTTTGATATTACTGCCAATCGCTTCAACTTGCCCGGCGAAATCTGCACCCAGTGTCTTGTGTTTTGGTTTCAGCAGCCCAGTCATAAAACGGATGAAGAGCGGGGTGCCTCTCATGAAGTATTTATCTAAGGGATTAACAGCGGCAGCAAGTATTTTTACCAGCACTTCATTTTCCTTGGGTGCAGGTTTTTCTACTTCCTTAAGTTGGAGAACATCTGCTGATCCGTATTTCGTGCGTACTATGGCTTTCATTGCTTCCTTCCTTTGTTGACTAATAAACATCTATATGTGGCTCTCTATGAATCGACGTGGGACCTCCCAGATTTAAGGGTGAATGGGGTACGGAGCACCCCATTCACCCCTAAATCTGGGGTATTACCCCGGCAATTCCTGGAGACCTCTATATGTTTTTTCAGATTGATAGTTGTTATGCATTGTCTGGCTTTTGTGCATCCTCAGTTAAACGAGGCAATGATTTACTTTATTCGGTTGCGTTGGTTGCCGTTTGGGAGTCTGATCTATTCATTCGTTTTTGTGCTCCAAGATTATAACGATATTTCCTATGCTTCCTGGATTCTTTCGGATTGTTAGTTGCTCTCGTCTTCAAGATCGTATGAGAAAACCTCAGTCAACGGGACATCGAAAGCGAGGGCAATGCGAAATGCCAGTTCCAGAGAGGGGGAATACTTCCCTTTTTCCATGGCGATGATCGTTTGCCGGGTCACGCCAACTTTTTGGGCTAGCTCCTGTTGGGTCATTTCATCATGGAAGAAGCGCAGTTTTCGAATATTGTTGCTAATGCGACTTTTGCTCATCTTAGACTCCTCTGCGATAAAGGTAGAGTCGAGAAATATCGGCAATGATCTCGGCAAATATCCCAAAGAAAATGAGCAAACTAAACATCACCAGGGATGGCCTGCCAAACACCAATGTCAGCATTGAAATGAAGACGCCCAATGAGAACACAATATGAGCAACCCTTGTGCCTTTTAGCTTTATCAGTTCGTCTCTCTCATCTTCAATATCTTCGATATGAGGATCTTCAGTTCCCGTTTTGACAGCCTCAATGATGCTGGAGAAGATATGCGTGAGGATCGTCCCAAAGATGTTTGCCAGGATCGTAATGACGATGACAACTCCCCAAAGGCGAAAAACTTTGGCCGACTCCAGGCCTCCGTTCTGGCTCATTTGAAAGATGCGGATTAAATAGTAGCCCACTATCAATATGGCACTAACTAGAGATACGGTAATGTTCTTTTCTTGGTATGACATGTTTTCCTCGTTTTGTATGCTTATTTTTACTTATAGTAATGTTTGATATACATATAGTAAAACAAAATATACATTATGTCAAGTACAATTAACATACAATCCGGGGTTTTCAGAAAGTTGCAGCAACTTCTTGCCAGTTTAACTTTGTGGACTGCTTTAGCCGCAGCGCTAAGCGCGCCCATGGCGAAAGCGGCTTTATAATGGGTTATTGGTTCTCTGGCATCCAATTGGGCCACACTATTACCGATGTGGGTTTATCAGATCGTTCAAAGGACTTAAGCTGCACCCAGCCCTATTTTTGGAAGAAAGCCGACAGCGCACAAGAAAAGCCTTTGCGCCGCCGCCTTGTTTTCGCTTAATCGTGCTCGATAGTATCGGCAAACATCGCCAAATCGCCTAAGAAACATCAGGGCTTTCTTAAAGTCGCGTTTCATGTGTCATTGCGAACGCAGCCCAGCGGAGTGTGGCAATCTCCTCGCAGAGTGGGAGATTGCTTCGTCGCCAAAAAGCGGCTCCTCGCAATGACATCTTAAGATTTTAAGAAAGCCGTGTAAGAAACATCGACATTCCTTGACGATTTCAAGAGTGAGAATTATCATCTACCATAATGGCCTATTGGCCATTTTTTTATTGAGGAAAGTCTGTCAAAAAAGAGTATTTGATGTTTTCAGAGCAGAAAAAAGCATACCCATCGTACGTTGAATTCATCGTCATCATATCTTTGATGATGTCACTGACTGCATTATCGATCGACGCCATGCTGCCAGCCTTGCCCCAGATCGGCAGTGACCTGAATGTACAAAATGCCAACGATCGGCAACTGGTTGTTTCAGTAATATTTTTAGGATTAGCGGTTGGTCAGGTATTTTTTGGGCCTCTTTCTGATAGTACGGGACGCAAGCCAGCGATCTATCTTGGTTACTTTTTATATATTTGTGGGGCCGTGCTGGCGATATTCTCAATCAATTTTCCGATGATGTTGCTGGGACGTTTGTTTCAAGGGATAGGCGTTTCCGCTCCCCGAGCAGTAACGCTGGCCCTGGTGCGTGATCGTTATTCTGGCCGGGCGATGGCTCGGGTGATGTCGTTTGTGATGACCGTTTTCATTTTAGTTCCTATGGTTGCCCCATCCATTGGTCAGGCGATTCTGCTGTTTTCAGGATGGCGCAGCATTTTTGTCGGATTCGTGCTGATGGCCCTCGCAACACTGATCTGGTTTGTGGTGCGGATGCCCGAGACACTGGATCTAGACCAGCGCGCTCCGTTATCTTTGAATCGGATTATCAAAGCAACACTCGAAGTGATCAGAATTCGCTCAGCGCTGGGGTACACCGTGTCAGCCGGGCTGGTGAGTGGTGCATTTATTGGCTATTTGAATTCTTCCCAACAAATATTCCAAGAGCTTTATGCCCTGGGGAAGCTTTTCCCGATCTATTTTGGGATCATTGCATTCTCAATCGGGGTGGCTTCCTTGATAAACGCCCGTCTGGTGTTACGCTTTGGGATGCGTTTTCTTGTGCGCTGGTCGCTTGTGATTATTTTCTCCCTGGCGGTAATTGGATTTGGAGTTGCCAACTTCAATGACGGTCAACCGCCTCTATGGTTCATGATGACCTATATCATGCTGACATTTTTCTGTGTTGGGGTTTTGTTTGGCAACCAGAACTCTCTGGCTATGGATCCATTGGGTCATTTGGCTGGGATTGGCGCCGCGGTGGTAGGGTCGCTCTCGACATTGATATCCATGCCGTTGGGCACGATCATCGGTCAGAATTACAACGGCACGGTTTTCCCTTTGATCGCGGGTTTGGGGATTCTGAGCTTGCTGTCTATTTTCGTGGTGTGGTGGGCAGAAACGGATTGAACGGCAAAAGAGGTGACTGTCACTCCACTACCCCAAAGTGACAGTCACCTGTGGTTTACCACAAAATGCTCATTCGTAAGCCAAAGCGGCCACGATTTGTAGGTCAGATGCCCGACGGGCGGGGATCAGCGCGGCCAGGATGCCGCAGATCAACCCCGCAGCGATGGCGGTCAGCACCCCCACACCAGGGAAATCATAAGGGATGCGCATCCCCGCGAATTCCAGCACGCCGGTCATGACGAAGCTCAGCATGATACCGCTGATCACGCCCAGGGCGATGCCCATCAAGCATAACAGGAGACTCTCGGCGATCACCATGCGGCGGATCTGGCGACGTTTAGCGCCTACAGCGCGCAGCATGCCGATCTCACGCGTGCGCTCGATAACGTTGATGCCTAAGGCGTTGGCCAGCCCGATCAGGGCCGGGGCTGCCAGCAGTGAGAGCATAATATTCACACCAACGGTGGCGCCATCGGTGAGCTGCTTCTGACTTTCCCACAACTGCTCTCGGGATATGATGCCAAAGCCAGGATACGCGCTCGCGGCAGCTTGCAGATCTTCTTCCAATTGTTCCAGGTCGGCGCCTTCCTCGTAGTTGATCATCAGGAAAACGTCATTGCGTACACCGTACTCCCGGGTGAGGGCGGTTTGTTCAAGATAAACTGTGGGGAGTTTCATATTGATGTAATCCAGTCCAATGGCCGTCACTACGACTGTAAGCGGACCGTGATCCCCGTCCAGGGTGATAGTATCGCCAATTTGGGTTCCAAATTGAGAGGCAAAGCGACCGTTGACGATGACTGTATTTCCAGATTGCATTCCAGCATAGGAGGTATTATCTCCCTCTAGAAATGAGAGCCCCGAGATCTTTTCAAAGCTCAGTGGGTCTATACCGACCAGGCGCATGCCGATGCCATTTTGATCCGTCACATCAATCTGGCGCAGGTTGGTCAGTTCTTTGACGCCCCGGATGCGCTTGACGGTTTCGATCAGATCAGGACCAGCGCCAACGGTATCGTTGGTGACGACCAAGTTGGACATCATGATGTAGTCGGACCGGAAGTTGGCTTCTAAAAACCGCAGGGCACCACCATAGGTTGATGCCAGCATGCCGCCCAAACCGATCAGGATCGCCAGGCCGACCATCAACGATGAAGCTGTGATCGAAGCACGGCGTGGCTGACGGGCGATATTACTGGCAGCAATGTCGCCTTCTTGGCCGAAGACCAGGTTCAGCATCCGGCTGAAAGTTTTAGTAATGGGCCCGATCAGCATTGGGCCAAGAAGTCCAAGTGCTACTAGAAATAATATGCTTCCCAAAGCCATCAGGGGGAATAATCCACTGAGCAAACCAGCCAGACCCAATACGAACAAGATAAAACCTATAATTAGACGGCTGCGCTTTAGGGCAGCCTCCTGTTCCACTGTGGCAGGACGCATGGCTTCCAGGGGGGTGATGATGCTGGCTCCGTGCGCAGGTACCAAAACACTGAGCAACGGAATACCCAACCCAAAGGCGGTCGACACACTGAATGCCAAAGCGGTAAACTGGGGATTGCCTAACGGTCTCCCCATAAAGTTTTCAAAGGCTGCCGAGAGTGCATTCTTAGCACCATACCCAAAACCGACGCCGAGCAGCATACCAACCACGGTGCCAAGCACAGCCAGGATCAAACCCTCGGCCAGAATGGCGCGCATGACCGTTCTCCGTCTGGCACCTACTGCCCTTAGCATGCCGATATCGCGTTTGCGTTCAACCACACTGGTGCGGAAGGTGTTGAACATGATCATACCAGCCATGGCTAAAGCGAGTAGCCCGAACATTGAGAAGATCACATTGGCAAATTCCATCAATGCGGCCCAGATATCTTGACCACCTTCTAAGGGGGTAAATTCATACCCGCGCCCAAACATCGACTCCATGGCGGCTTCTATAGCAACGGCATCAGCGCCTTCGGCAAAGCGTCCCATGATCGTGTTGACCCGGTTGGGGGTGTTCAGCAAATCTTGAGCGGCAGGGATGGGCATGAACACTTGTTGCGTGCCAAGCATGATGCCGGGATCAGCCAACAGGCCAACCACTTGGAAATTCATCCAGCCCCCAGCGCCTGGGAGACGGACTGTTTCTCCAACTCCGATTCCCAGTCCCTCAGCAAAGATTTCTGATATCAATACGACCTGACCATCGCCGGGCTGCAGAAGCCGACCAGCTGCTAAACGGCGACCAGCCGCGGTGACGATATTGAATGTCTCGTCAGTGTTGGCGGTATCCACACCAAAAACCTGGACGGTGTTAATTGGTCGTCCATCTGCGGTCGTGTAGTGATCAGGTGGCGCAGCCACTGTGCGGGCGATTAGACTGGCTGTTGATTCAACCCCAGCAACTGAACCGATATTACTCTCATATTCACCTCGAAAGAACCCACCATCTCGGCGGGTTACATACAGGTCAACCTCCGACAACGCCATTGATTGGGTGCTGGAGATAAACATTTCCTTGAAGGCTGGAGCCAAACCATTCAAGCCAAACATCATCATCACACCGATCACGATCGACAAGACGGTCATAATGGAACGAATCGGACGGCCTTTGATATAGCTCCAAGCTAGAGAAAGTACACGCATGATCAGCCTTCCTTCCCATTGTTATTGGTTTCTTCTGCAATTTTGCCGTCTTCCATTTGAATGATGCGATCCGCAAACGATGAGATGCGGGGATCATGGGTGACCAGCAAGATGCTGCGTTCCCAACGGTCGACGATCTCACGCAGCAGGGTGGCGAATTCTTGAGCCGCTTTTGAATCCAGGTTGCCTGTCGGCTCGTCGGCCAGGATCAGGGTGGGATCGGTAACCAAAGAGCGGGCGATAGCCACGCGCTGGCGCTGCCCGCCCGAAAGCTCGTCGGGGCGGTGGGTGCTGCGGTCGGCTACTTCCAGTTTCTCCAACCACTCGGCCGCCTTGGACTGGGCATCAGCCGGTTTCGTGCCTCCCAACACCAATGGCAGGGCGGTATTGTCCAGCGCGTCAAGGGTAGGGATCAGGTTGAAGAATTGAAAAATAAACCCGATATGCTCACGACGCAGGTCGGTCAGTTCATCATCATCCAGGCTGCTTAGGTCTTTGCCTTCGATTTTGACCACGCCATCCGTAGGGCGATCAAGCCCACCGATCATGTGCAGCAGGGTCGACTTGCCACAGCCGCTGGGGCCCATCACAGCGACGAACTCTCCAGTATCCACATGCAAGGAAACGCCATCCAGCGCGTTGACTTGGGCTTCGCCGCTGCCAAATATTCGGGTTAGATTCTCAGTTTCGACGATTCTCATTGTATGCCTCTTGGGACTTGATTGTTTAAATCTCAGCAACTATTATACTCCGAACCGCGAAGTTTTCGGATTTTGGAGTCTCTAGGAATTCCCGTGGTAATATCCAAATTTGGGTTAGCGATTGATGAATCATGGAGAGATTTCTCTAAAAAAGTATATTGTTAGAGGATGACATTGATCATCATCCAATATACCCCCGCAGATATAAGCCCTGTTGCCGGAATCGTGATAATCCAGGCGGTGATAATCTCCTCGGCTACATTCCAGCGGACTTTGCTCACGCGCTCTGAAGATCCCACGCCAATGATCGCCGAGCTTACCACTTGCGTAGTGCTCACGGGCCCGCCGACAAGTGAAGCACCTAAGATCACAATCCCCGAGGTCAATTGAGAAGCAAAACTATCAACCGGGCGGATTTTGTAGAACTTCCCTCCCAGGGTTTTGATCAAGCGCCACCCCCCAAAGGCTGTCCCTAGCGCAATCGCACCGGCACTGATGGCGATAACCCACAAAGGCACTCGAAAATCAGGGATAAACCCGCTAATTACCAATCCCAGTGTGATCACCCCCATGGTCTTTTGGGCATCGTTGGTTCCATGGCTGAAGGCCAAGGCAAGCCCAGTGAAAATTTGTGATCTCTTGAAAAATGTGTTGATTTTTGGGGTGGCAGCTCTGGCCAAGAAGAATATCAAACGCGTGATCAAAAAGCCTAGAACAAATCCGATGATTGGCGATATGAACAGAGCAATGAGAACTTTCTCTAATCCTTTCAGCTTGATTGCATCAAATCCAGCTCCAATGACTACTGCGCCAACGATGCCTCCAATCAATGCGTGGGAAGAGCTGCTGGGGATGCCAAAGAACCAGGTCAATAGATTCCAAAGAATTGCTCCAATCAGGGCAGCGATGATCACTTCCATAGTCATGGATGCAGTCTGGACGACTTCGGAGCCAATGGTTTTGGCGACTGCGACGCCGAATAGAAACGGTCCTAAGAAATGAGCCACTGCCGTGAATGTCAGGGCAGTCTGAGGGCGAAATGCGCGCGAGGAGATCATCGTGGCAACGATATTGCTGGAATCATGCAAGCCATTCAGGAAATCGAAAACCAATGCCAATACGATGAGGGAAATTAGTGTTGGTGACATTGACGAATCCTTATTTAGTTCATCTTCACAACGATATCGGAAATCACATTGGCCGCTTCATCCCCACGGTCGGCGGCGTTACTCAGATGTCGGTAGACTTCGCGCATTTTCAACATTTCGACGATATGGTGTACATCCTCTGGTCCACTGAATAGATCTGCGATGGCTTCACGGTAGACACTCTCGACGCGGTTTTCTAAGGCTTTTGCCCGCTGTGCATGATCGATGGCGACGGCGGGATGCTTTTTCAGCCGTTGCACGGCTAGCAAGATCTCGTAGGCTGCATCGCGCAGCAGTGAAGCGATCCGCTGCATATAGGAGGTTGGCGCCACCTCCAAGACCTCCATTTCGTCAACGGTTGAATCAGCATAATCGAGCACATCATCGATGGCGCGGGATATGGCAAAGATATCCTCTCGATCGAAGGGTGTCACGAATGTGCGGTTCAGCTCATCGATCAGAATCCTTCTGACTTCATCAGCTTCCTTCTCACGCAGGGTCATTTTCTCTGCGGTATCATGCCCCCTCATTTCCATATACTTGACCAGCAACTTAAGGCCTTTGTAGGTCAGATTGGCCTGTTCTTCGATCAATTGGTGAAAGACATCATCTTTCCTTCTAAATATTCTAAACATCGGAACCTCCCAGGAATTATATAAGTCTCCCCACGGCAAATTTTGGGATAACCTACCAATTTTACTTCTTATTTTCGACTATTTCAATCCTGAGTGCAGGAAACTTTGAATGAAGCGTCGTTGGAAAATCAGGAAAGTGATAAATAGAGGCGCAATTACCATCAGTGTGGCAGCGGTTAGCAGAGACCATTGGGCGCCGATCTCGCCAAGCTGGGTGAAGCGTACCAGCCCAGCGGTGAGCGGACGGCTTTTGTCGCTGTTGGTGATGATCAGCGGCCAAAGGAATTCGTTCCAGTGCCACGTCGCTGATGAAAGCCCAAAGGCGACTAAAGCTGGGATCGATGGGGGCAGATAAACGTTGAAGATGAGTTGCCACCACGTACAGCCGTCAATAATGCCTGCATCTACCAGGTCGCGCGGTACATCCTTGAAAGCCTGACGCATGAGGAACGTTCCAAAGGCAGAACCAAAGTAGGGGATAGCAATAGCCAAACGTGTGTCGAACAACCCCATCCAACGGATAGTGGCGAAGTTGGGGGCCAGCAGTGCCGATGTGGGGATCATCATTTGCAGCAAAACGAAGAAGAATATCCAGCGTTTTCCAAAGAATTCATAATTGGCAAATGCGAAACCGGCCAGAACGATTGTGATCAACTGTACTCCCAGGATGATGAGCACAACAATGATGGTGTTGACATAATATTGCCCAAAGGGAGCCAGCGACCAGGCTCGCAGGTAGTTTTCCGCACTGATGCTGGTGCTGAACCAGATATCTCCGCGGCTCATAGCATCGCTGGCTGGTCTGAAGGAGGCTATCAATGCCCAGATGACGGGGACCGACCAGATGACTGCCAGCAGGGTTGCCATTATGTTTGTAGTCCAGTGACCCAAGCGTTTGAATATTCTGCGAGAATTCGAGAGGGATGCATTCATGTCAGGCATCTTTCCGTTCCGAGGTGATGAAATTCGTCACTGTGAATGCCAGCAATACCACCACGAAAATAACTGTTATGGCTGCTGATGCTCCAATATCTTGATATTCGAAACGTTGCTGCCATAACTCGAAGAGCAGCAGGGTGCTGGTCCGGCTAGGGCCACCGCTGGTCAATACGAAGACGTGGTCTACCGTGCGGAAGGCATCAATGAATGCCACGATGGTGATGAATAATGTGGTACGGCGCAGCAAGGGGAAGGTGATTTGCCACAAGGTTTGCCAACCGGTGGCGCCATCCAAGGCAGATGCTTCATAGACATCAACAGGCAGATTTTGCAATCCAGCCAGATAGAAGATCATGTAGTATCCAGAATTCTTCCAGATGGCGACGATAATGACAGATAATAAGGCCAGATCGGGGTTACCGGTCCAATTTTCGGCTCCGCTGTAGCCGAGGAAACGCAGCGCAGTGTTGAATAGCCCGTAATTCGGAGTGAAGAAGAAAAGCCAAATCGTGGCTGCACTGACCATGGGCAAAACCATGGGATGAAAGAAGGCCAGACGGAAAAAGCCAATGCCGCGTACTTTGCGGTTGACCAGCAAGGCAAACAAAAATGCCAGCACAATGCTGATGGGCACTGTACCGAGGATATATTTGAGTGTGTTGCCGATAACCTGAATGAAGTACGGATCGGTGAACAAGTCGACATAATTGCCCAGCCCTATGAATGATGGCTCGCGAAAGCGGGCGATATTCATGCGCTGGCGGAAGAAGCTCTGGTAAATCGAAAGCAGCACAGGCCAGGCAGTAAACAGGGCTACGAATACTGCTGTCGGAAGGATCAGGATATATGGTAAGGGCTTGAGTTGTTTGCGGGAGACTTGCACGCTCAAGAGAGGCTCCTGAAAAAAATGGGGTGACCATGATGGTGTCTGGTCACCCCATTATAGATCAATTATGGAATCAGTAAGGCTTAGGGGCAGAAATCTGCCATTGCAGCATCAGCTTCGGCCTGTGCGGCGGCCATTGCTTCTGCAGCTTCCATTTCTCCATTATACGCTCTCTGCAGGTAATCGTGGAAGATATTGCGTACCTGGCCGAGGTTCTGGATGGAGAGTTCAGCACCAGCAAATTCAAGTGCGTCACGGGTAGCCAGGGCTTGGGGAACTTCTTCAACATAGGCCACCATGGCGTCGGTTTCGTAGGCGCTGGCGCGGTTGGCGATGTAGCCAGTGTTGATACTGTAATCGGCTACATACACAGGGCGGGAGAGGAATTCTACGAATTTCCAGGCCGCGTCCTGTTGTTCTTGGGGGGCACCTTTCAAAATGTAGAAATTACCGCCTCCTGGAACGCTGGCATATGTGCCTTCTTCCTTGCCAGGATAGGCCATTACGCCAACCTCGAAGTCAGCCTGTTCAATAATGCCGCTCAGGCTGCCTGAAGAGTGTGTGATCATGGCGGTTACGCCGCTGGAGAAATCAGTGGTTGCAGTAGGCCAAACCGATTGAACACCGGCGGGCATAACGCCATATTCTGCTGAGAGATCGATATAGAATTGAACGGCCTCGATAACTGCTGGATCATCGAAAACCACAGTGCAGTCGTCATTGAGAATATTTTGTCCCGTTCCGATGGCCAAGGGCTGGAAGAGCCAGTAAGGCCATCCAGAGGGGAATTGCAACCCCCAATTGGTGGTGTCACCATCGACAACTGTGAGTGCCTGGGCGGCATCGGCCCAACTCTGCCAACTGGTGGGTGGCTCCAGCCCGGCATCAGCGAACATATCGGCGTTGTAATACATCACTACGGCGCTGCGCTGGAAGGGAATGCTCCAGAGTTGCTCATCATAATAGGAATTAGCCAGGAAGGCGGGCAGGAAGTCTTCAAGGTAAGCTTCACCATCCTCCATTTCGGCGATATAACCATCGAGGGGTGCGATGTAGTCGGCATTGATCAGATCATAGAGGGCAGTCGCCAACATCACCGCTAGAGCAGGCGGTTCACCGCCACCGTCAATAGTTGTCTGAATAGCAGTCTGGACATCGCCATAGCCACCAGAGAAGACTGGCTCGACAGTGATGTACGGGTATTCAGCCTGAAATTCCTCGATATAGCCTTCGAGAATAGCGGCGATAGGAGCGTCCACTGCAACCGGGTAGAACACCTGGAAGGTGACGGGCTCCTCATCCTGTGCGAGGGCAGCAGTGCTGAATACAGCCAGCAAGCCCACAAGCAGGAATGCCATAACTACAAGAAGCGTACTTTTGTTGCGCATAATCCTTTCTCCTTTCTCCATTGAGAAATACATTTATTTCGTGCGGATCATTCGCACGATATTTAATTCCACAATATTAGAATTGAAACAGATCTTGCTGTAGTTAACGGGTTGGTTATCTATCGTAAAGATAGTTGACCGAACGCTGAGTATCGGTGTTCCTTCTGGCAATTCTAGATATTGTGAAACTTTGGGACTTAGAGCCGCAGCACGTATGCAAGATTGGATTTGATGTAGTGGTGTATCGAGTGAAGCGGATAGAAAATGAACTGTATTGCCGTCAAACTGCTCCCAATTCAGATCCAATGCTTCTATGGACGGAGCCATATAATCATCAACATAGATTACCGGTTGTTGATCGGCAAGAACGATTCGTTTTATGCGACGAATCTTTTCGGTTGAGGGCGCTTTAAAAACATCATAAACCTCTGTGGGCGCATAATCAAACCCCATGGAAAGAGTTTGAAAGTTCGGTGTGTACCCTACATCCTGGATGATCTGGGCAAATGGGGAAAACTCATTGAGTGAATCTCTGATAATGGGGGAATTGGCAACAAAGGTGCCAATTCCGTGTCGCCGTACGATAATGCCTTCATTTTCTAGTGAGATATAAGCTTCCCGGAGAGTATTCCGGCTGACCCCCAATGTTTTCGCAATTGACGCTTCTGAAGGAAGTTGGTCGTTGCGAATCAGTTGATTTTGACTGATGTAATTGAGCAAATACGCTTTTACTTGCTGTAAGCGCGTACTGGTATTTATTTTCATAATTACCAAATCCGCTAGAAAGATTGGACGTCCAACGTCTTCATAATATAACAAATACGTGTCTATGTCAATAGCAGTTCGGGGGACTCCCAGGGCTTTCTTGAAGTCGCGTTTCATGTGTCATTGCGAACGCAGCCCAGCGGAGTGTGGCAATCTCCTCGCAGAGTGGGAGATTGCTTCGTCGCCAAAAAGCGGCTCCTCGCAATGACATCTTAAGACTTTAAGAAAGCCGTGGGGGGACTTCCCGTTTGGCTGAGTTGTTACAATTATTCTATATACATCAAAGTAGAGAGGGTTCTATCTGCTCTTATACAATTTCCATAACCTCCCCAAGGTCATTTCCAGCCTTTCAGCCAGGGCAGCACCTCTCTCGGTAGTGACATCATCTTCATTTTCGAGAACCACATAGGGAACTTTTATTCCCTGAATTTCGATGAACTCCGGGTCGGCTGCGCTGACTTCGTCCCAATCTACATCGCGGTAGAGGGCTTCCAATTTCTTATCTGAGAGACCATGTTCAAGGATGCTGTCTGGTCGATCAGGGTTAAAGCGCGCCCGGTTCTTGCGAAGAGATTCTTCCCACGACACATTGACATATATAATTGCCAACCGCTCAACGATTTCCTGACTCAAATGCTGGAAGGCTTGCTTAAAGCCGCCCTGTGCCGATCCACGGGCAAACTCGATGATTGTCGTTTTGTGCTGGTGATAATCTGGCTGGTCGCGCAGCTTTTTGTGATATTCCAGGCTGATGCGTTCAATCAGCACATTCCACAGATGATCACCTAAAAAATAGTGCTGCTCGTCAGAATGCAGGCGCGGGTACCCCATTTTGGTCAAAATATCATCTTCCTCGAACCAGGCCCATAGCATAGGGAAATCATCGATTTCTTCGAACTCGCCGATGTGATATTTCTGCACGCGCTCATTCATGCTGGTGTGTTTCAAGTGATCGATAATTTCGCTCTTGCCTGCGGCAGGCCGGGCGATGAGTAGCAGAATATCGAAAGTGTTTTTATGCTTCATAGGTTGACTGCCTCTTTCGCAGATGTTAGATTATCCGTCATGCGTCTTCTTCAGGAGTATAACAGAAGGTCTCCAGGAATTGTCGGGTTAATCCCCCAGATTTAGGGGTGAACGGGGTGTGGAGCACCCCGTTCACCCCTAAATCTGGGAGGTCCCACGTCGATTCCTAGAGAGCCATAACAGATTACTACATTGATCAAGATTTCTAGGAATCGCCTTGGTGGTTACCCCCAAAGCTGGATATTAAAAAAGCCGCTCGAGGCGGCTTTTCAATTGGCAAGAAAACCTTGGGCTTAGGTCAGTTTAACCCCTCTTCGGATGCATCTCCAGATGCAGAGGAATCTTCCTTCCATGGCACCCAGGCTAAAACCGTCGTCCCCTGGTCCACATTCGAGCTGATTTTGACATCCCCACCCACTTTGCGAGCGCGGCGTTGCATGTTCGAGAGCCCATGTCCGATGATCTCACCGGTATTCTCAAGATCGAAGCCGCGGCCATCATCGCTGACCTTCAAGAGCACCTGCTCATCGGTTCCCCAAAGCTGGACGTCCACTTCACTGGCGTAGGCGTGCTTGGCGACATTGGCCAGGGATTCCTGGCAGATATGGAATATCGCCAGCGCGTTCAGGCGCGGTAATCCATTGAAGCCGTTCTCTGAAGTAGCCAGGTTGGTTTTGGCTTTGGTATGACTGCGGAACTCGTCCAGCAGGCGCTGCACGCCGTGGGGCAAAGATTCGCCCCCGCGTAACTGCCGGGGGCGGAGATCGAGAATGTATGCCCGGATATCTTGAATGGTGCTATTCAGGCCTTCGATGCCTTCACTGATCTTTTGCCGGGCGACCTTGACATCATCTTCCAGCGACATTCGAGCCAGGTCCAGCGCCAGACCGACGCTGTAGATCGATTGAATGATGCCATCGTGCAAGTCCATGCCTATGCGCTCGCGCTCTTCCAGAATGGCAATGCGACGGCTTTGCTGTTGCAGACGGGTGTTCTCGATGGCCGTCCCTATCCAGGTGCCGATGGCTTCCAAAAGGTCAAGTTCGCGCCAGGTATATTGGCGGTTATCTCGGCTGGCAACGGTCATCACACCGACAACCCGGTTGCTCGCCCGTAATGGGATGCAGACAATGCGTTTGAAGCCAGCTTCGATCACCGCCGGTCGCAAACATACCACATCTTTTCCGAGAGGCGGGCTTTCAATGGTCTTGTCTTCCAGGGCGGCGCGGCCCACCATGCCGTCCCCAAAATTAAAGCGCTCGCAAGACCAGAAAGCAGAAGCCGCCTCACCACGATGCCGCTTCAACCATAGCACTTCGCTGTCTTCTTCCCGAAGGAATATCTCTCCAGCTTGAACGCCGAAGTGCTCGATAACCTGGTTCAAGGTCTCATCCAGGATTTCATCCATGCCAGAAGCGCGCTCAGAGGCTTTGGCCAAATTATAGAGCAGGGTTAGATCATCGAACTGCTCCACTAAGGTCTTATCACGTTCGATGACGCTTTCGTATAAGCGTGAATTCTCGATCGCCACGGCGGCGTAAGCAGCCAGCGTTTCGATGACCCGTTCATCATCCTCAGTGAACTCAGATGCATTCTCTTTGTCAGTCAGGTAGATTTGTCCCAACATTTTTCCCCCAGACATAATAGGGACGCCCAAAAAAGAGTGCATGTTAGGGTGGTTGTCTGGAAAACCAACACTGCGTTCATCCTCATCGATTTGCGATATGCGCAGTGTTTGTTGTTCTTTCAGCAGAGCGCCAATTAATCCCAAGCCCTTGGGGGGATGCGCAATTCTGGATATATCTTCTTCTGACATCCCGTTAGGGATGAATTTTTCTAGATCTCCCTTCTCATTCACAATGCCGATAGCTGCATAACGGGCGTTGGCCTGCTCTCGGGCCATGCCCACAATACGCTCCAGGACATTGTTGGGCGACAAATCGCTCACTAATTGCAGACTAGCCCGGTGTAGTGCGACCAGTCTTTCTTCTAATTGCTCACGAGTTAACGTTACCATGCAGGGATCCTCACCAGCTTTATTTTACCAAAGAATAGCCCCTGCGACTCTTAACACCGCGTTAACACCAGGGCGATCGTATTTGGAGTTTCTCTCCGGAATTAATTTTTTTGGGTAAGTAGCCCAACCGCGTAGGGCGGACTTTTCAGCCTGATTCGACCGCCAACGCGCCTGTCCTGCGATTGGAGATCGTGTAGAAGGGTTTGGCGCGTTACCCTAAAGGTTGCTTTGGGCATTCTCATCCATCATAACAATTTCTAAATGTGATTCCCCTGGCATTAGGTAAATCCCTTGCAGCTTGATAGTTTTTGCCAGCTTCTGACCCTAAAATATGATTGGCTTATGACTGATTCACAGAAAAGCTCCCGAATCTCTGGATTTTATGATCTCTCCCTTGCAGAGCGGCATACCAGACTCACTCAAGGTGGGTTCTTGGATCCCGAGGATATTCCTGTTCTCGAAGGTCCGGGCGGACTATCTCTCGAACAGGCTCAACATATGATCGAGAATGTCGTTGGGCTGCACAGCCTCCCTCTGGGATTAGCGCTCAACTTTATGATTAACGGTCGGGATGTCATCGTGCCCATGGTAGTCGAAGAGCCTTCCATTGTGGCAGGTGCCTCCTATATGGCCAAGTTAGCCCGCGCTGGTGGGGGATTTAAAGCCCAAAGTACGTCCCCCGAGATGATCGGCCAGATGCAAGTCTTGGAAGTGGATGATTTACAAAGGGCGCGTCAGTCAGTACTGCAAAACAAGGCCGATCTGCTAGCCAATGCCTCTGAGATAGACCCCATCCTGAAGAAATTGGGCGGCGGACCCCGCGATCTGGAAGTGCGCTTGATCGAGGAATCTCCCATTGGGGCTTTCCTGGTGGTGCACCTGATCTATGATGTGCGCGATGCCATGGGAGCCAATGCCATCAATACGACCTGCGAGCAACTTGCGCCACATATCGAAGCGCTAACGGGTGGGCGCGTGCACTTGCGCATCCTCTCCAACCTTGCCGATCGCCGACTGGCCTCTGCACGCTGCACTATCCCGCTCTCAGAGCTGGCTTTTCGGGATTTCTCTGCCGAAGACGTGCGCGATGGCATCGTCGCTGCTTGGGCATTCGCCGCCGCGGATCCCTACCGGGCCGCCACGCACAACAAAGGCATCATGAACGGCGTAGACGCTGTAGTTCTGGCAACTGGTAACGACTGGCGCGCTGTAGAAGCAGGGGCTCACGCCTATGCGGTGCGCGCCGGGTGCTATACATCGCTGAGTACCTGGGGCAGCGACGACGATGGTAATCTCATAGGTCAACTGGAAATGCCTATGGCTGTAGGCATTGTTGGCGGGGCTACAAAGGTTCATCCAACAGCGCAGGCGGCGCTCAAAATTATGGGAATAACCACTGCCAGTGAGTTGGCTGAGATCATCGTCTGTGTAGGCCTAGCCCAAAATCTGGCTGCTTTGCGGGCGCTGGCCACCGAAGGCAT
Organism: uncultured Anaerolineales bacterium; assembly: GCA_964622645.1. GTDB lineage: Bacteria > Chloroflexota > Anaerolineae > Anaerolineales > UBA11858 > NIOZ-UU35. Next base: position 35,017 of record CAZUSV010000004.1, on the reverse strand, counting down.
CCAGCGCGGGCATATGAGTCTGCACGCCCGTCAGGTCGCTATTGCCGCTGGCGCTCAAGGAGATGTAATCAATCATCTGGCGCAACGGTTGGTGGCTGAAAAGACCGTGCGCATCGACCGTGCCAAAGAGATTTTGACTCAGTGGTATGAGCCTTAATGTTTCACGGAAGCTGTTTACGCAATAACTACATTGCTCAGGTACTATCCTGTCAGGTTGATTAGCTTATCAATGTTATCTTACAGACGAGAGGCCCGAAAATAGGGGGACAGGGGTGCGGAGCACCCCTGCCCCCCTATTTTCTGAAGTTCTCGCGAAGTTGACATAGTCGAAGTAATCCATGAACTAAAGGAATTAAATCTATGACGGAGAAAAAAACTGATACCCTGCTTCTCAAACCCTCCCACCCCGTGGGGATCGTCGGTTATGGGGCCTATGTGCCCAGATATCGCTTGCCAGCAAAAGAGATTTCTCGAATATGGACCGGTGGAACTGGCGGCACGCCGATTCAAGAGAAATCCGTTCCTGGTCCTGATGAAGATACCGCCACTATGTCCATCGAGGCAGCTCGCAACGCATTAGGGCGCGCAGAGATCGACCCTGAAGAGATCAGGGCAGTCTGGGTGGGCTCGGAGTCTCACCCCTATGCTGTCAAGCCGACCTCCACGATTGTAGCCGAAGCCTTGGGGATTGTCCCATTTACCCAGGCCGGTGACTGGGAGTTCGCCTGTAAGGCCGGCACCGAAGCCATGGTGGCTGCTATGGGCTTCGTCGGCTCGGATATGGCCAAGTATGCCCTGGCCATTGGCATGGATACCGCCCAGGGGCGTCCGGGTGATGCCCTGGAATATACCGCCTCCGCGGGTGGCGCAGCCTTTCTGATAGGCCCTGCGGAAGAATCTGTGGCGGTGATCGAGAGCGCCCTTTCATATGTCACCGACACCCCCGACTTCTGGCGACGGGAATACCAGAAATACCCCGAGCATGGCCAGCGCTTTACCGGAGAGCCGGCATATTTTAAGCACATTTCATCAGCTGGTCAGGCTTATCTAGATGCTACAGGCACTACGGCGCGGGATTATCAATACGCCGTTTTCCACCAGCCCAATACCAAATTCCCCAGCAGAGTAGCAGGACAACTGGGCTTCAGCAAAGAGCAGATCGCTGCAGGGTTGCTGGTGCCGGTGATAGGCAATACTTATTCTGGCGCAGCCATTATTGGCCTGACAGCTATCCTTGATGAGGCGCAGCCTGGAGATCGTATATTGATGGTCTCTTTTGGCTCTGGTGCAGGTTCGGATGCTTTTGGCATCCGCGTCACCGAGCGCCTGTTGGAGCAACGCGACCTGGCTCCCAAGACGCAGTCATATATCGCCCGCCGTACGGAGGTAGATTACGCCACGTACTCCCGCATGCGCGGCAAATTAATGATGAAGTGAGTAAGGAGTAGGAAGTATGGAATAGGGAGTAGGTTTCCCCCTACTCCCTACTCCTTACTCCCTCCCCCATGATGATATTGGAATGGACACTATGACAGAAGTCGTTATTGCAGGAATTGGACAGACACCGGTTGGCGAACATTGGGATTTATCCTTGCGAGAATTGGCCTATCAGGCTATCGAGGCAGCCCGAGCTGATGCTGGAGGGTTGTTGCCACAGTCTCTATTTGTTGGCAATATGATGGCCCCTAGTCTTTCAGGTCAGGCGCATCTGGGTGTCTTGATTGCTGATTTTGCCGGTCTGCGCGGTATCGAGGCTTACACAGTCGAAGCCGCTGGAGCCTCGGGAGGGGCAGCTTTGCGGGCTGGATACCTGGCTGTAAAGTCGGGATATGTTGATGTAGCACTGGTGGTAGGCGTCGAGAAGCTCACTGATAAAGTCGGCCCAGAGGTGGATAGCGCCATCGCCACTAGCCTGGATAGCGACTATGAGGCTGTTCAGGGGATGACTCCGCTGACTCAAGGGGCTATGTTAATGCGGCGTTATTTCCACGAATACGATCTGCCTGAATACGCTCTGGCGGGATTCCCAGTCACAGCGCATGCTAATGGTGCTTGCAACCCCAATGCCATGTTCCGCAAAGCCATTAAGCGCGACCTTTACGCCCGCGTGGGTATGGTTTGTGATCCTCTAAATATGTTCGATGCCGCGCCTGATGCTGACGGTGCCGCGGCGGTACTGCTTACTCGCGCGCAGTTGCTGCCGCCTGATGCGCCTCACGCCCCCGCTCTGATTGCAGGTTCGAGCGTTGCTACGGATAAATTGTCCCTGCACGACCGCCCTGACCCTCTGGAATTTCGGTCGGCGCGCCTTTCTGTGGAACGCGCCTGCGCTCAGGCTGGGATTGCTATCGATCAGGTGGATTTCTTCGAGTTATGTGATCTCTACTCGATTTACGCAGCGCTCTCTCTCGAAGCAGCCGGGTTTGCAGAACGCGGCCAGGGGTGGGTACTGGCTGAGGAGGGTCAGATCAGCCTCAAAGGCCGGATCCCGATCTCCACCTTGGGGGGCTTGAAAGCACGCGGTAATCCCTGGGGAGCTTCTGGCCTCTATCAGGTTGTCGAAGCTGTCCAACAACTGCGCGGTGATGTTGGGGGAAATCAAATCCCCCAAGCGAAAAATGCTTTGGTGCAGTGCTTAGGTGGCCCAGCCTCTACCGCAGTCACCCATGTGCTTACAAGAATGTAAGCTTTTTTGGAATTCATGATCCTGATAGTTCTTGATAGTTTTGCTGGCTATACTACAGTCGAATAAAAAGGAGTATGAAATGGAAATTCCACGTCATTGGCGTTTGAAAAAACAACGGTATGCCTTGGTGGGCGAGGTTTGCCCACATTGTGATGCAAAGATTTTCCCGCCTCGAGATGTTTGCCCTGAATGTGGTGACGAGGCCAAAACTCTATTTGAGTTCAGTGGGCGTGGGGAAGTGTATTCTTATACAACTTTGTCCAATGTCCCTGCTGGATACCAGGCCTCTGCTCCCTATACAGTTGCCCTGGTCAAGCTGGAAGAAGGCCCAATGGTCACTGCCCAGTTGACGGATATCGGTGAGGAGCCAGTCGAAATTGGCATGCCTGTTGAAATGGTCACTCGCAAATTGCGCTCAGAAGGCGATGAGGATCGCGGCATGTTGGTATATGGCTACAAATTCCGTCCTACGGAGCTTCACCAATTGGCAGCAGCGGACTAGGTTACCAAGCTAAAGACTTTCCGAGGCGCTCTACAATAGAGCGCCTTGTCTTTTTTAACTTGGTGGAATTGGGTCTCCGGGAATTCCCGTAATGATGCCCAAAATTCTGGGAGTAACCCCCAGCGAATCCTCGAGAGCTGGGGAATTAGAATCCCGCTTCAGCGAAAGTTCATTTATAATTCCAATGATCTTTCCTTCAGTGGACATGGTTTCCTGTCACGCCCAAGTGTGGGCTTCCAGACCGGAGAGTAAAGAATAAATTTGCATGCTTAGGAGATCAAAATGTCACTCGACCCCGCTGCCCTGGATGAATATCGTGAAATGTTAGGTGATGAGTTTGGCCCTTTCTTCATCGACCTAATTGAGACTTTCTTTAGCAGTGGTCCAGAATTCATTGAAAGTATGAGTAGTGCCTTAGCAAGCGATGATGCGCAAACATTTACCAGGTCCGCCCATACGTTGAAATCGAATTGCAAAACATTTGGCGCCTATGAATTTGCTGAGAAGGCTTTTGAACTCGAGATGCTGGGTAAAGACAATAATCTTGCAGATGCCAAAGGAAAAATGGATGCGCTGGTAAGTGATTACCAACGACTTGTTGCCGAGTTAGAAAAATTACGTGACAGCTTATAAAATTTGTATCATCCCAAAAAGAGAGTGGGCCGGCCAAGTTAGCTCACTCTCTTTTTGGATTCTATAAGTGCTATCGCCGTAGATTGAACCGACGACAAGTTCGCTTTCTTCAACGTGATATGGTGCGGAGAGACCATGTACACCGCTGGGATGATGCCGCTTAGCCTGACTGAGTCCTTCTTGGTCGATCTCTGCAGCCTCCATGCGGGTGAGGTCAGCCCGAGTTTTGCGAAGAAGCAGGTTATGCATCAAAAGGGCTTGTCCAGCCGTTGGCGCTAGATCAACTAGCATGGTCTCCCTGCTCAAAAGCTGCGTCAATCCCGCAGCCAGGTTGGCGGAGATCGTTGAATATCCAGTGACACTTTGCAATGAGAATACGGTGGTTCCTGGAGAAACAATCAAAGTATTTTTATGCCTTTCTGAGGAACTCATATTTCTTGACGCTAAACAATGATTATGCTAGTATCCTTTAAGATAATAGTCATAATAATTGGTTATTAAGGTTATTCCAAATACAGAGCTTTCGTTTTCCATCGATGCTTTATCCGCAGGTGAACGATGACGCTGAATCCGCATTTGGCCAGAAGAAATGAAGGAGCCAATATGATGAAAAGCAAACATTATTTGGTCGTTGCCGCAATTTTACTGCTTGCAATTGGCTTGTCTGCTTGTGAAAGAAGTGCCTCATCGGCTATGCCCGGTACAGAAGGTGGGGGGGAGTTTCCTTTACCTGAAGCCGAGGTAGGAACACCTTCGGCTTTGGAAGCCTTGGAAGCAATTACTACTCAAACAGCTATCGTGGCAGAGAGTGGTGGGGATCAAAATGCTGCCCCTCAAGCAGAAGAAGCCGCTCCCACTGAAGAGGTCAAGCCGACAGAGACTCCCCAGCCCGAGGCACAAACCGAAGCAGAACCTGTCGAGCAAGCTGAACCTGAAGCAGAACCGGTAGTGGCGGAAGAATACGACATACCTAGCAGCTATACGCTTCAACCTGGGGAATTTCCTTATTGTATTGCGCGCCGATTCGATATTGCCCCGGCGGCGCTATTATCAGCAAATGGATTATCTTCTTCGTCAATGACATATCCGGGGACTGTGCTGACAATCCCCCAGGGTGCCGGAAATTTCAATGTGGGACCGCGAGCTCTGCGCTCTCATCCCACTACGTATGTTGTACAATCGGGGGATACCGCTAATTCTGTAGCCTGCCTGTTTGGCGATGTAGATCCTCGAGCGATCAAGGCAGTGAATGGTATCGATGGCGCCTTACCTGTAGGGCAGACAATCCAAATCCCCTGAAGTTTATAAAATAAGACTCCGATAAAAAGGGTGTGGGGCGGCTCGACCGCCCCACACCCTTTTTATCAAGCAAAAAATGAATCATGTAGAGGAGCTGGGATGTTCAAAACTCTCAAGAGTGAAACCAAGTATCGAGGAAAAGCCTTCTCCGTTCGCAAAGATCAGGTACGGCTGCCCCAAGGCCGTATTGCTGATCTGGATATTGTAGAGCATGTGGGGGCGGTGACCATCTTGCCAATCGACTCGGATGGAAATATCTGGTTTGTGCGGCAGTATCGCCACGCTACCGGGGATGAGTTGCTCGAACTTCCTGCAGGTACGCTCGAGGACGATGAAGCCCCTGCGGTTTGTGCCCAACGAGAGCTTCAAGAAGAGATCGGCATGAGAGCAGAACGCATGCAATTAATCGGCGAATTCTATCTGGCGCCAGGCTATTCGACTGAGTTAATGTATGTTTATTTAGCCAGCGAGCTTTCACCTTCGACGTTGCCCGGTGATGAGGATGAGTTTTTGAAGGTGGAAAAGATCCACGTCACGCAAGTACTCGAAATGGCCTGGGAAAATCAATTGCACGATGCAAAAACACTGGCGGGGTTGATGCTGGCCCTACCTCACCTGGATATCCCCTCCGACAACATTGATGAGGCAGCTTAGAGATCAGATTTGTCTCTCTAAGAATCGACGTGGGACCTTCCAGATTTTCTCTTCCCTTTTGTGAATCAGCATGGTATAATCCCCAGCCGTCCGCCTGAGGTATGCTACGCTTGGCGGCTTTATTTTGTGTAAACATATCTGCAAAGGCGAAGGTCTTCGCAGAGAGAATTTCGAGACACCATAAAGGCAAGTAATCATGAACGAATTATTGAAATCTGTGGCAGCACCCGAAAATCCGAATATCCCTGACCTGAACATCGGAGATACAGTTAGTGTTTTCTTACGCATCAAAGAAGGTGATAACGAACGCGTTCAGGAATTCAAAGGCACTGTCATTGGACAACACGAGAGTACCAATACTCCGACTTTCACCGTGCGCCGCATTGCCAGCAATGGTATTGGGGTAGAGCGCACCTTCTTGACGAATTCCCCGCGCATTGAGAAGGTGACTGTTCACCGCCATGCGCATGTCCGCCGGGCCAAGTTGTACTATTTGCGAGATCGCACCGGCAAGCGTGCCCGCCTTAAGCAAAAATTTACAAAATAGACTTGTATCTTCCTAAGCTGAAGTGCACTTTGGCATGAATTTTCGTGAAGGAAATACAGCATATCAAATGCATTCCACCTTTATAGGGGTGTAGCAAATATTTCGCTGCACCCCTTTTGTTATCTAAACATATGAACCTGCCACTCATTGGTATCACCACCAAACGCCAACAAAACAAGTACGGCTTTCCAGAGATCGCCATCGCTGAAACCTATCCACAGGCAGTCCTCAGGGCAGGCGGGTTACCAGTATTGATTCCTTTGGGTTTGCCCGAAGATCAAATCAGGCAGATGGTGTCTTCACTTGATGGCATCATCTTCAGTGGTGGTGGGGATGTAGAACCAGGGGAGTATGGATCTGAGATGACGGAGAAGGTCCATACGGTGGACACGGACCGGGATCGAGTAGAAATCCAATTGGTGGAGGACGTAATCGAAAAAGGTACGCCGTTTTTAGGTATCTGCCGTGGAATTCAAGTCATCAATGTTGCCCTGGGAGGCACGCTCTATCGCGATATCCTCGAAGAACACCCTGATGCCATCGAGCATACTTACTATCCCAATTGGCCTTGGGATCACCCTGCTCACAATGTCGATGTTCAGGCAGGTAGTTTGCTTGCCGAGATTTTGGGCTCCACAGATGTTCCCGTCAACAGCCTGCATCATCAAGCTATAAGGCAGGTTGCCCCTGACTTGGTGTCTATCGCCTATGCACCCGATGGCATTGTCGAAGGCGTAGTATTGCCAGAGCATCCCTTTGGATTGGCGGTGCAGTGGCATCCAGAGTGGCTACCGGAACACGAAGCGATGCGAGCGTTGTTCCAGGCGTTTGTGAATGCAGCTCGCCTAGAGCGTGAAGCGTGAAATGTGAAGCGGGGAATAGGGGTTTTCGACTCCGGAGTTGGCGGCCTTTCGGTTCTGCGTGAGATTCGGCAGCAGCTGCCTTCCGAGAATTTAGTATACGTAGCCGATCAGGCTCATGTCCCTTATGGGCTGCGCTCAGCAAATCAAGTGCGGGGCTTTTCGAAAGAGATCACTCGCTATTTACGATCCCGAGGCTCTAAAATAATTGTAGTTGCTTGCAACACCGCCTCGGCGGCTGCGCTGCATTATTTGCGGGATTCCTTTCCTGATGTTCCCTTTGTCGGTATGGAACCGGCCGTGAAACCCGCAGCCGAGGGCACCCAAAGTGGCATCGTAGGTGTTCTGGCCACTCCGGCTACGTTCCAGGGGGAGTTATTCAACTCGGTGGTAGAGCGCTTCGCACAGGGGGTGACAGTCATGACAGATACTTGCCAGGGGTTGGTCGATCATATAGAACGAGGGGAATTGGACTCCCCGGCGACGCGCCGTATACTGGAGAAAGCCCTGCATCCCATGCTAGAGAGGGGGGTGGACCGGGTGGTGATGGGCTGCACGCATTACCCCTTTGTGATCCCACTGATTGAGGGGATTACCGGTCCCGAGGTGGAAGTGATCGATCCGGCACCGGCGGTGGCGCGCCAGGTCGGGCGGGTGCTTGATGCTTATGAACTATGGGAACCAGGATCCTCTTTGGGGGCAGTACGCTACATTACCACCGGGAATCCTGCAAAACTGAGTTCGTTACTCCCAAACCTGATTGGTGAAACGGGCCAAGTTGAGAAACTTCACTGGGAGGAAGGGGCGCTTTTATAGGGCAGAGCTTCAAGGGTCAACTCATTCTCTAGCACTTCAAATTCAGGATCTTTGTGCAGTAGTACAGCATTGTATTGCAAAGTGTATGCTGCAATGAGAGCATCTGCAAAAGAGAGACGGTGAGTGGCCTGGAGGCGCAAGGCAAGGCAATCGCATATGGATTTTATCTCTCGAAAAATTTCTTTTGGGTTAGAAGCCCAACCCCTTCGACACGATCTCCGATCGCAGGACAACCGCGTTGGGCGGACATGGCAAGATGTGCTTAGTCTGATTCGGTCGCCAACGCGGTTGGCTCACTACTCACAAAGTATCCTTTGTGTTTCTTGGTGTACTTCGTGGTTTAATTTTTTCAGCGAATAGATAGCCAATTTAATAACCGATTTGGCTCCCAAGCATTGATCACTTGCTCTGGCTCCACCCAGGCGCGGCGGGCAGTGGCGATGCCGAAGTGGATCAGGTCGAACTGGTCAGGAGCATGGGCATCGGTATTGATGGTCAGGGGGATGCCCAGTTCGATAGCCCTGCGGGCATAGATATCCTCCAGGTCGAGACGGCTGGGGTGAGCGTTGATCTCTAAGGCAGTGCCCATTTCCGCAGCCGCAGCCAGGACAGCATCCATGTCCAGGTCAGCACCCTCGCGGTCGGGGAGCAGGCGCCCGGTGGGATGGCCGATGATGTCTACATGGGGGTTGTGTATGGCGTTCAGCAATCGCCGGGTGACTTTCTCGCGCGCTTGACCCAGGCTGGTATGCAGCGAGGCTACCACGATATCGAGTTCAGCAAGCACATCATCGGGGTAATCGAGGCTGCCATCGGCTTTGATCTCTACTTCTGCGCCTTGCAGCAAGGTGATGGCATCGCCCATTTCTTCTTGCACGGCATCGATTTCGAGGCGCTGCTGGCGGAGTCGCTCCACAGATAGGCCGTTGGCAATGCCCAGGCTTTGGGTGTGATCGGTGATGGCCAGTACGCCATAGCCTCGCTGAATAGCGCCCTCAGCCATCTCGCGGATGGTGACTTTGCCATCACTCCAGTTGGAATGGCTATGAAGTTCGGCTTTGTGGTCTTTGAGTTGGATGAGATCAGGTAGTTTCCCCGTCTGTGCTGCTTTCACTTCACCCCGATCCTCGCGTAACTCAGGGGGGATCCAGGGCAAGCCCAAGGTTGTGTAGACTTCCTCTTCCGAGCCGCAAAGAACCTCGCGATCATCTTCGACGCGCTTCAGGGCATGTTCAGAAAGCGAGTAGCCCTGATCGAGGGCCAACTCGCGTAAGCGCACGTTATGATCCTTCGACCCGGTGGCATACTGTAGGGCCGTACCAAAGCGTTCTGGGGGATGCACCCAAAGCTGAGCACGCAAGCCGTTGGCAAACTCGACGCTGGATTTGGTCGAACCGTGCCCCAAGATCTCAACCACGTCGGGCCGCTCGACGAAGGCTTTCATCACTGGTTGGGACTCTTCGGCTGCGGCCAGGATATCCAGATCGCCGACATCGGCTCGCATGCGGCGCAGGCTGCCAGCAGCTTCTGCAGCCGTAACACCCGGGAGAGATCGCAGCATGGTTAGTAATTCCTGGGCAAAAGGCCAGGCCATACCTAAAGGCGTGCGCCCTGAGCGCCGTGCCAGGGCCTCGATCCCGGCAATGATCTTCTCTTCCGATTTTGCGCCTATGCCGGGTAAACCACGCAATTCCCCCCCACGCGCAGCGGTTTCGAGTTCTTCCAGGGTGGTGATGCCCAACTCCCGCCAGAAGAGCCCTACTTTTTTGGGACCTAATCCCTGTACCTGGAGCAAGTCCGCCAGGGTCAGGGGGACTTCCATAGCCAGGTTGTTCAGGAAGGTTAATTCACCGGTGGAGAGCAGTTCGTCGATCTTTTCGGCGATGGCCTTGCCCACACCGGGGATATCGGTCAGGTCTCCTTCCTTCCATATCTCATTGATATCGCGCCCTAGATTGATCAGGTTATCGGAGGCTTTACGATAGGCCAAGGTTTTATAAACGATCTCCCCTTTGATTTCTAATAGATCGCCAATCAAACGGAAAGTAGCGGCTAATTGTTGGTTGGTGTAACGAGTTGACATTTTTGGCATGGTTAAGCACCTGGATTTCCCTGAGAGGGGTCACGTCTTTTGAATAACCCACCTATAATTACGGATAAAAATGCTGCTAGCGCAAATAGGACTGCCCCGACCACCATGGGTTCACTCTCTGGTGAGATCACCAGTGGGGTAAGCGTAGGGGTGATGGATGGTGTCTGGGTAGGGGGAATAATATAGGTCACCTCGGGTTGTGAAGAGGTTTGTGTTGATGTCGTCGCTGTCAGCGTGGCACTCGGCGCGGGCGTTGTGGCTGATTCTGTACTTGTGGGGGTGTATGAAGGTTTGAGGATAATCTTGTCCCCAGGGTAAATAATGCTATCCAGTGTCAGGTTGTTGAGGATGAGCACCTCGGCGACTTCAACTTCATAAGAGTTGGCAATGCCAATCAGGGATTGTCCATATCCCACCACATGAATGATGGCGCCATCCTCCTGGGGTGTCGATTTGATAAATGAGTCCGTGGTTGGGCCGCTGGTTGGAGCTGGTCCAGCTGTAGTCTGGGGTATGACCTCTGATGAACTCCCCGGCGCGCCGACGTAATAACCGGTATCGACAGTATAGTATATGTAGCCATTTGCATTCCCCACACCGGCGCCAATATAAAGCGCCGCGGGGTTGAGCATCGTCTGCAGGTGCAGGCTATCTTGCCAATATTCGTAAATGGCCTTCTCAATGGTCATGGTCATCCCCCCAGCAATGTTCTCTGAGACGAATACCTGGGCTCCACCACCAAAGCCATACGCAATTGCCCGTTGAGTAGCCGAGCTGCCACCTGCGCCTACATGGGTGACTTGCCCGATAGATGCTTGATGGTCGCTCTGAGCCTGGGCCGCGGCCATCAAGGAGCTGTCGATTTGCATGGCAGGCAGGCCATTGGCCGTGCGGAAGGCATTGACAGCTGCGACAACACAATAGACATCACAGTCCTGGGCTGCGCTGGGAGCGGTATCAACGCCCAAAGCAAACAGGACCAACCCAAACAGGAGTAAGTGAGCCCACTTTTTCATTGAGCCCCAATGATACTCGAAAAGAGAAAGACTCTAAAGGTGTCGCAATAGCCTGAGGTTTACACAGCTTCTGCAGGCAAATCGATCCGGAATGTGCTCCCTAAACCAGGTTCGCTTTCGACAACGATCTCTCCCCCGTGAAGCCCCACCAGTTGACGGGCAATCGCCAGACCCAGTCCGCTGCCCGAACCGTCCGCGCGTTGCCGGGAGCGATCCCCCTTCCAGAACCGGTCGAAAATATAGGGTAGATCGCTCGGCGGAATCCCCTCCCCGTTATCCTGTATGGTGATGCGCACTCCCTGCGGGTCTGGGGTGGGCGCCGCTTTGATGAGGATACTGCCTCCCGAGGGGGTATGCCGCAGCGCGTTGGCAATCAGATTGCTCAGCACCTGAGCTAAACGGTCTGCGTCGCCGTTAATCTTCAGTAAAAGGGGATCCCCTTGACAATCAACCTGCAAATCGATCCTGGCTGCTTCGGCCTGTCCGCTAAAACTGGTGCGCATATCCTCTAGCAACTCAGGGATGTTCACCGCTTCCATTTTCAAAGGAAGTTGACCAGCCTCAGCCAAACTCAGCGTTTGCAGATCATCCACCAGCCGCCTCAGTAAACGAGTTTCATCCAGCGTAGCAGCAATATGCTCGGAAGTGGGATCATATACACCATCGAGCACCCCTTCCAGATTGCCCTGGATAATATGTAGGGGCGAACGCAGTTCGTGGGCTACATCGGCAGTGAGATTACGGCGCTGGTTTTCCGCACGGTCTAGTTCCTCGACCATGCGGTTAAAAGAACCCGCCAGCCGGCGAAACTCGCCCGGCCCATGCTGTGGTTCTGGAACTCGCACATCCAGGTCACCTTCGGCTACAGCATCCGCAGCGGACATAATATCGGCGATTGGATTGGTAATCCCCCGTAGAACCCGAAATGCGACAGCTCCACCAAGAAATGGCAAGGCTAATGACAGTCCGCAGCCACTGATCCAAATCAGAACTGCCATTCTGCCACCACCTTCGAAGAAGTGCGATAGCAGGAAAGCAAATGCCGCCATACCCCCTAAAACTAGAAGGATCATCAGGCCAAATATACCGACAAACCGCGCAAAGAACAGACCCCGCCGTCGACGCGAAGCTCCTGGCCAGCGCGGCGCTTGATGATCAAAGTGTGTCCAGGGCGGTTTGGATGTCCAATGCCCTTTGGGATTTCTTTTGTTGCTATACTTCATCGTTGAATCGATACCCAACACCGTAGACGGTCTGGATGTACTGTGGGTTCGTCAAGTCGGTTTCGATCTTGCGGCGCAAGTTTTTGATATGAGAATCGACGCTGCGATCATAGCCCTCATAAGCAACCCCATGCAGGTGCTCTAATAACTGCATCCGGGAGAAAATTTGTCCGGGTTGTTGAGCCATCACAGCTAGCAATTTAAATTCATTTCGGGTTAGATGGATCGGATAATCGCCTAAAAAGGTTCGATGACCATCGAGATCGATCTTCAGATCTCCAGCGTGAATGACCCCCGGCTGACGCACACCGCCTTGAGCCCGACGCAGTACTGCTCGCACGCGTGCCACTAATGCCCGGGGAGAGAATGGTTTCGTGATGTAGTCGTCCGCCCCCAGCTCCAGGCCGATTAATTGATCACTCTCTTCAGACCGGGCAGTCAGCATGATGATCGGCACATCCGATTCGCGGCGTAGCGCTCGGCAGACATCCAGGCCGTCCATACCCGGCAGCATCAGGTCAAGCACGATCAAATTGGGCTTGTCTCTGCGGGCCATGGCCAGGGCGGTAACCCCATCCCCGGCAGATTTCACCTGGAAACCGTTCTTCTCCAGGTAATCGCGCGCCAGTTTGACGATTTTGGGTTCGTCATCGACAACCAGTATGGTTTCATTCATGCGGCTAGCTGTCTTTTACCATGAACCCGACTAGAATGCAAACTAAATCCAGCGCCGCACACGTCTGGCATAGTCCTGCCATTGCATACCAAACTTGTCTTCCAGCATTTGCTCCTCGAATTTAATGAACCGCACTGAGGTCAACCACACGAAAATGGGAATGACAAAAAAAGGTGAAAGAGATCCCAACAAGATAGCTACGCCGAGTAATACCAGCGCCATGCCCAGATACATAGGGTTTCTACTCAGCGAATAAATACCCTCTGTTATCATCGCCGTCGGTTCACCAAACGAGTTGACCGTGGTGCGTGCCCGGCTGAATAACTTGTCGGCGACAACGTTTATACCGATCCCTAACAAAACTGGCAGAATTCCTATCAGAATCCATGGTTTGGGTACCAATGGCAATATAGGATAGAGATAATGCAAAGCCAGCATCATTATCAAGCTTACTAACAGGTATGTTGGTGGCAACAATTTTTTACTCGTTTTTGAAATCATGATTTGTTTCACGTGAGCATCTCGTGAGCACCGAGTGTGCGCAAAAATGTCGCTAAGGTATAGAAAAAACCGCTCTGAGCGCTTCTCCACAGCATTGTTGTCATTGCGCGGGAGCGTCTCTTTGCGACCAAGGAATCCCCCAGGCGTAACTTATCAGGGATTCCTCTTCACCCTGCAAAGAACGCAGGGCTCATCGGAATGACAAATCTCGGAAGGTATTTGCTAAGGCCACCGACACTTTTGCGCTATACTCCCCAGAGAGTGAGCACCAGTCCAAAAGTGGATACGAGGGCGATATCACCCTCGTGTCCGTTTCTCAATCGTAAGGTCACACTCATTGGGCTTCTTCTGAAGCTTGATCCGACTCTTTGTCAAGGTCAGTTGGATTCTCATCACCTGCCCAAGGGGGAGGCCCCCATTTATGAGCTGCAGGGTTATGACGATACCATTCCTTCCATTTCTGGGAATCAGGCCCGCCAGCATATCGCCACGGCCGGCACCAGAACATCCGTCGAATGCCACCGATCAACAGGAAAAGCAATCCGATGAAGAAGAACAGACCGATCAGGCGACCGAAGACGAAGAATCCCATTGGGTAGCCATAATGATAACCAAGGCCGCGATGATAACCCTCTGGAAGAGGCAGCCCACTACCATCGCCTTCGGCAAAAATCCCAGAGGAGTAGCCTTGCGCAAAGCCCAGGCGGTATAGAGCAAAGCCACCGGCGATCAGCGCCAGGATGACAAGAACTGCCATCAAAACACCAAATACTGATTTTTTGCGGAACATGTAAAACCTCCATAAAAAGTTATGGGCGAATGCCCGTTTGATTGGATCGCCCACAGTATCGCGTACTCTTATGGAGGAATTATGGAGATATTTGAGAAATTCAGTGAAAATCTATCGAATATCTTCAGGAGTTACGCAGTTGCCCCCCTAGCCCCCCCGCCTGTGGCGTTGGGGGGATTCTTTAAAAAAACTCCCCCCAGAATTGGGGGGTTGGGGGGGCGTCCTCCAAAAAATAGCCTCCCATTTGCGTAACTCCTGATCTTATTGGGTTAAAAGAATCAAAATATTAGTTCTCAGTGAATATATCCTGGAACTATGCCAAGCCTCTATACATTTGCAATTACATTGCTGAATATATTACCCACCGCTCTACCGAAAATGGTTAGCACGAAGATTACGACAATCGCTACTAAGACCAATAGCATTGCATACTCTATGAAGCCTTGGCCTCTTTCATTCGGATAGAATAACATGTTCATCTCCTTGCCAAAAACGAAATAAACCGGCTATGGAACTGAAAACTTAAGCCCCAACAGCATGGCTAAGGACAAGGAGGAAAAAAATAATAAGAATGGCAAAAAAATGATCGGAATATATTTCCAACCAGCCTTGGCCGAGCTTGCCAGAGAGAAAAATCTATTTATTTAGTCATTGTATCATATGAACTGCTGCCAATCCTTGCAGAATTGCAAACTTGACAGCAGTTAAACCACAGAGCCGCCACATGGCGGCTCTGTGAGTTTTATAAAGCAAACCATATTAGACAGGGATTACCTTAGCGGCTTGCACACCTTTAGGGCCTTCTTCGATAGTGAATTCAACATCCTGGCCTTCGTCCAAGCGGCGGTAGCCTTCCATGGTGATGGCAGAAAAGTGCACAAAGACATCATCTCCATCATCGCGGCCGATAAAGCCATAACCCTTGCGGGCATTGAACCATTTTACAGTTCCAACTATACGTTCGTCCATTCTTACTTACTCCATTCTATGTGCTTTTTTTCGCTGAGTTCAGGTCAGCTAAGCATTTCGGCGAAAGATTATCACGTCAGTAATGCTGTGTCAAGATGACAAAAATCGGCTCTCTAGGAATCACCGAGGTAGCTCACATTACCACGGGAATTCCTAGAGAACCCAAAAATCAAGCAAGGGATCGCGGTATAATCACTCTAAAATTCCCCCTGGAGGTAAGATGAGCGAAACGGAAGGAAGAATTCGAGTGCTGATCGCCAAACCTGGCTTAGACGGCCATGACCGTGGCGCCAAGGTTGTCGCCCGCGCCCTGCGAGATGCGGGTATGGAAGTCATCTATACCGGGTTGCGCCAAACCCCGGAGATGATCGCTGAAGCCGCCTTGCAAGAAGATGTAGATGTTGTCGGTCTCTCTATCTTGTCGGGCGCACATATGGCATTGGCACCGCGGGTGATCGAACTGCTCCAGGCCAACGGACAAGATCACGTAAAGGTCTTCATAGGGGGTATCATCCCCAATGAAGACATCAGTAAATTGCAGGAGATCGGTGTGACTGGTATTTACGGTCCAGGCACATTGACAGATGATATTGTGGGGGATATTCGCAAGGAAGTCTTAAGCGAGGTGGCCAATTAGTATGACGTTTGTGCAAGATGTTTTATCTGGGAACCGGCTTTCTCTAGCCAGGTTGCTATCGAAAATCGAAGACGACACGTTAGAAGGTCAGGCCGCCCTAAGTGAATTGTTCCCTCATACGGGCAAAGCCCATCTTATCGGTGTTACCGGTGCACCTGGAACCGGTAAATCATCTCTGGTCAACCAACTAGCACATTACTATCGACATCCCCCCGAAAATGGAACACCAAAGCGCGTTGCAATTGTGGCTGTGGATCCCTCCAGCCCTTTTTCTGGGGGTGCGGTGCTTGGTGATCGCGTGCGCATGCGCGATTTAGCCGGAGACCCAGGGGTGTTCATTCGCTCGATGGCTTCGCGAGGTTCCCTGGGCGGGTTGGCCAAAACAACCTCGGGGGTGGTTCAAGCTTTCGACGCGTCCGGGTTCGAGGTCATTTTGATCGAAACTGTGGGAGCAGGCCAGGCTGAGGTTGATATCGCTCGTTTGGCTCATACTACCCTTGTGGTTGAAGCCCCCGGCCTGGGTGATGATATCCAGGCCATCAAGGCAGGTATTTTGGAAATCGCCGATATTCTTGTGGTCAACAAGGCCGACCGTGCTGGTGTGGAGAACACAGAACGCGCCTTACGCAATATGCTCAATCTCGCACATCCGGTCAAACGTGTCTATCAACACCATGGTACATTGGAAACAGTACCTGCGGTACCAGCACAAACTACAGAATCGTCTCAGGATGAGTCCATTTGGATCCCCCTCATCCAAAAGACAATCGCCATTGATGGGACCGGCATTCCCGAACTCGGTGATCTAATTGCGCAACATAAAGAACATCTTGAAAAAACTGGGGATTGGGAAAGCAAGGAGCGAATGCGCTTGGGGGCCGAGCTGGATGTTTTGTTGCAGGCATCATTAGTCAACCGTTGGCGGAATGCACTCTCGGCAGGGAAATATCAAGAAGTTTTCGAGCTGCTCATCGAGCGCAGCATATCCCCCCGCCAGGCTGTTGAAGCATTACTCAATGGAGCACAAGGATCATGATTTTCGGTGAAGGCATGCGACTGCGCGCTGCAGATAGGGATGATCTGCCCATGTTCGTCAAGTGGTTTAATGATCCTGAAGTCCGCCATGGGTTAATGATGTATCTTCCGCTCTCCATGGCGAAAGAGGAACAGTGGTTCGAAGCAATGCTCAAACGACCGCAGGATGAGCATCCATTGAAAAAGCAGGCTTTATTCAGGAAGGCTGCATGCGTCAAGCTCACTACCATGATGGCCAATACTTTGATGCCATATTGATGAGTGTGCTGCGAATAGAGTGGAAGGAAGAATGATCAGTGTGTGCTTTTGTAGTGCCACCCCAGTTTATTTGGAGAATGCATGACTAAAAAACATACTCGTGAATGCGGCATGTACGGCGAGATCAAGCTTTACGCGGGTACTGCCTCTCCAGAATTGGCCAGTAAAATTTCCGACTATTTGGGCGTACCGTTGAGCGAGCAGGTTGTGCAGCGCTTCCCCAATGGCAACCTGTGGGTTCGCCTGAGGAGCAGCATCCGCGGGCAGGATGTCTATGTGATCCAGACCACATCAAGCCCCGTGCATCGCAATATCATGGAATTATTGATCACGCTCCAAACCCTGCGCCTGGACTCGGCTGGCCGGGTTACTGCTGTTGTACCCTATTTCAGTTATGCACGCTCCGATAAGAAAGACAAACCCCGCACGCCCATCACCGCCCGCCTGGTTGCAGATATGATTGAGGCAGCTGGTGCTGATCGGTATATGACCCTCGATCTCCACGCCGGTCAGATCCAAGGGTTTTTCTCCATCCCTGGTGATGTAATTAGCGCGTTCTATATCCTCTCTGAGCATATATCCAAATCGTTACCGCAAATGACCGACCCCGTAGTGCTGACCGTCGACCTGGGATTTGCCAAGAAGGGGCGCAACTTCGCTGCTGATCTCGACTTGCCGATTGCATTTGTGGAAAAGCGCCGCAGAGGTAAAACCGATAAAGCCAAAGCACTGACTCTGATCGGAAATGTGGAAGGCTGCGATGTCATCGTAGTAGATGACGAGGTCGATACAGCTGGCTCTGTCGTCCAGGCTGTGAAACTGGCCAAAGAGCACGGCGCCAAAAATATCTACCTGACATTCATTCATCCGGTGTTATCTCCACCTGCTGTAGAGCGACTGGCGAAACTACCTCTCACTAAGATCATCACTACAGACACTGTGCCCATCGCTCAGGAGGATCAATCCATTCTAGGTGATAAACTAGAAATCTGTTCGGTAGCTCCTCTGCTCGGCGAAGTCATCCTACGCGCCCACGAAGGCCGCAGCGTTGGCGAAATGTTTAATGAATGATGTGCTAACGTGCGGGGTGCGAAGTGCGAGGTTACTTCAGTACATCGCACTTCGCACATCGCACCCCTACACCGCACCCGAAGAAATGCCTGAACTACCCGAAGTCGAAACCATCCGAAACAAATACCTCCGGGGCACGCATGAGAATCCCTCATTGGTTGGTAAACGCGTCACTGGGGTCGAGCTGCTCTGGGAGCGCACGCTAGAGTCGCCGACTGCTGATGAATTCATCGCGCGCATCGTTGGACAGAAAATTACTGATATTGGGCGCAGGGGAAAATATCTACTCTTTCAACTCGAAAAAGATACTTTAGTAATTCATTTGCGTATGAGCGGTGACTTGTGGTTCGAGGGGGCGGATGATCTTATTGCACCTCATCACCGGTTGCTGATCTTCATGGAGGGCCCTTCGACATCCAATTCGGGCTCAAGGCAAGTGCATCGCCTGGCTTTCAATGATACGCGCAAATTTGGACGTGTCTGGCTGGTCGAGGAGCCGGAGCTTCTTTTGGCTCACCTGGGACCTGAACCCTTGGATGAAAACTTAACTCCTCAGGAATTTTATGCTCGATTAGGCAACTATCGTCGCCAACTAAAACCCTTACTGTTAAATCAGCGTTTTTTGGCAGGCGTTGGTAATATTTATGCTGATGAAGCCTTGCACCAGGCCAGACTCCACCCTCAGAGACGCTCACACACCCTGAGTCTCGAAGATGCCACCCGATTATTTGATCATCTCCAATCTGTGCTCAAAGAAAGCATACATCGCAACGGAGCCAGCATCGATTGGGTTTACCGTGGCGGAGATTTCCAAAACTATTTCAAGGTGTATCAGCGCACTGGCGAGCCATGCTATCGATGTGCTGCACTCATCGAACGCATCACTGTGGGTCAACGTGGTACTCACTTCTGCCCACAATGCCAGCGCCATCCTGATGGCTAGGATACTCCCCACATATTTCAAAGGAGTTCAATATGGATGACAGTATTCTCTTGCTCAGTATCGCAATCATCGGAATAGCTATCGGTTATCTTGCTGGGAGCTTGCTCAGCGGTGGGCGGGATGGTCAGGAGAATCAGGACGCCCCTCAGACTGTTCAGCCACAATTCCCAGCCGATGCTCTACACATGTGGCGCGATAGTCAGACTAAACAAATCGTTTTGCAGATCGGCAAGCGAATTTATAAATCGGGTGAGGCGCTGCCACCAACCGAGGGTAAATATCTGGCCGGGCTGATTGCCTATCTTCAAAGATGGTTGGGTATACCAGCAACGACTTCTGCGTCCCAGGCTTCCCCTCAAGCAATTCAACCCTCACAAAGTCCAGAATCAGCACTTCCCAACATCAGCCCATTTGTCGGTGAAGTTCCGGACACTCCTGAAGTTCCCTTCGAAGAGAAAAGCATCGTTGGCCAGATTGATGAAATCCTGCAAGAAAAGATCCTCAATACGCCCCTCAGAGATAAGGGAATCCGCCTGATAGAGAACATCGACGGTAGTATGCGGGTGTATGTGGGATTAGAACAATTTGATGATGTAGATTCCATTCCCGATGAAACCATCAAAGCAGCCATTCGCGCCGCTGTGCATAATTGGGAACAACGACAATAATAGGGATCTGAAAAAAAGCCCTGGGATGTGCTCTGCGCGCGCCAGGGCTTTTTTTGGAAACTCTTTCCTGTTCTCACATCGAGGGTATTTTTTCGCCCCATTCAACTTCGAGCTGCTTAGTAAGGTCGTCCTTTTCATCCTCAGGCAAGAATGATGCGCGCGCCGCTGCCAGATTACACTTGTTGAGCACCGCTAAGGTCAAGTCAAATTTCTCGCATGCGACGCGGTATTCCTCACCCAAGGTAATCTTAGACACGCTGGGGTCATCTGTATTAAGCGTGGTGATCAATCCCGCATCTACCATGGATACGATGGGGTGTACTTCCAGTTCAGATACGACTCCTGATTGATAGTTGCTGGTCAGGCAAACCTCGAAGACAGTCTCTTGCGAGCGAGCCATGGTGACAGCATCCTCATTTTCCATAATGCGCACACCATGACCAACGCGTTTGGCCTCAAATAACTCAATGGCTTCGACTACATTGGCTGCGCCCGCCCATTCTCCCGCGTGGATGGTGATATGTAAGCCCTCTTGCTGTGCTTCTCGAAAGATACCTAAAAATGGGGCTGCAGGAAATTCAGCCTCATTGCCTGCTAAATCTAAGCCTACAATCCCCTTTTGTTTGCGTTCCATTGCCAGCCAGGCAACCTGTTCGGCTAAGTCTGGACTCTCATGCCGGTTCACACTGGCGATCAGGCGCGTTGTGACCCCAGTCGCTTCTTCACCAGCCTTGGCGCCTTCAATCACCCAATCGATCACCTGGTCGAGAGGAAACCTTTCTGCTTTGCTGAGGGCCACTGGGGTAAATCGCAATTCAAGATAGCGCACATTGTCATTAGCTGCGTCCTCAATCGCCTCGCGTGTGATCCGGCCAATTACCTCTGGAGAGCGATAAAACAATCGTAAGGTAGCGAATTTCGAAAGAAAATTTTCGAAAGTATAGGGTTCGTTCTCCCCGATCTGAACCATGGGACCCAAAACCTGGGCACCTGCATTGTGAATTCCATGATCCTGCCCAATCTCTGCTAAAGTCTCAACGCGTAGAGAACCTTCAAGGTGACGATGAAGCTCTACCTTTGGCAATGATTGATAAAACGTTAGAGGATGTCTGATTTTGGATTGAACCATGGCGGATATCGTCAAAATTGCAACGCGTCAGGCCAGAGGATTGCCGATAAGTATACCATCAGTGTGAGCAGACAATCTGGCTTCAGTATAGTCAATTGTTTTGCAGAAGGATATAGCACTACTGTACTGCTTCAGCTTTCAAACACCTAACAACCAATTAATGGTTCGTAGTAGCAACTTCAGTTGTTTTTATGCCGTCACTATTATTACAGCGCAAGGTTGATGTTTTCTATAACTTGTCAAGCTTGCTTAGGCCGGTCTCCACCGAGCCGGCTCGGTCAGGAGACCGGCCTAAGCGTATCATTCTATGACTTTGCGCTGTAATACTATTTACCTTTCGATATATAGACGGTTGAATTTTCTTTGCAGGAAGGTAACTACTCAGCTAAATAGGAAATCTCCCGAAAAAAGGGTGTGCGCAGGGGCCGCGGCCCCTGCGCACACCCTTTTTTCGGGTAAATCCGTTTTGTGGCTGAGCTGTTACGCAGGAAGATAAAATCCCTGCTTGTAATATAAGCAGGGATTGAGAGGTTACTTTTTGCGTCTACGGCGGCGGCGTTTCTTTTTACCAATGCCAGATGGTGGTGCTTGCTTCGGGGCTTGAGGCTCTGGTACAGCGGCCTTTTGGACCTCCACTTGTGCACCACTGATACTGGCGGGCCGGAAGGTGAACATGCGGGTGACCATGCTCACACGCATATCCCATAGCAAGTTTTGGAACATCTCGAAGGCGCGGTTCTTGTACTGTACCAAGGGATCGCGCTGCGCATAGGCTTCCAGGCCAATCGCTACCCGGAGAGCCTCCATCTGTGTCAGGTAATCAATCCACAAATTGGAGATCACTCTCAAAAGCAGTTCCCGATAAATCCTTGTGAGCGATTGCCGCCCAAATTCTGCAGCAATCTTATTGCGAGTAGCCTCATCCAAGTTGCTTACAGGTTTCTCTTGAATCGCACTGAAGGGTTGATCTCCAAGAGCAGCGATAAGACCATCGCGTGCGCTTTGATCCAGATTACTGACGGGCATATCTCCTAATCGTGCCAACCCATCCTGACCCCACTCCGCTTGGATTGCATCCTGGGCGCTTTCCAGGTGAGCAAGCACATCTTCGGTGATCTCTTCGGAAGTGCGTCCATCCAGGGCACTTGTTGCAGTGTGGATATATGTTAGACGCGTAGTACCTATCCAGGCACGCCGGTGGGTTTTCTTGTCAAACACCTGACGCCGCCCCTGGGGAAGCTGCAGCACCAGATTCAACAAGTCTTTCTCAGACAACACATCTCTCTCGATCTTAGAGAGGCTGGCCTGCAAATCCCTGCCAATCTGTCCAGGGGAATCGCCATTACCAATATTCGTTGATAGACGCTCACTATAGATGTTCTGAATAGATCCTAATATTTGATCAGCCAGTTGGTCCCAATCCTTGCCAAATAAATCCTGCGCATTGAGGCCTAGAGGGGTCTTCAGAACACGCTCTACTGCGCCGATCAAGCGTGTAATGGTCATTGCCTGCATCGCCTCGCTAACAATTTCTCGCAGCTGATCACCCATCTCATAAGGGTCGTCTTTGACGGAACGCATGATCTCAGGCGATACTTGCAGTGGCAATCGTAGCAGCTCGACCATTTCTTGCGAGAGCTGCTGTGGCGAACGTGTATCAGTCTCGTCGCTCAAGGTCAGGCCTTCGATGAACATATCCAGGGTTTCAAGGCGTTCATCAAGTTGGTTCTCAAGGCTTGATTTGCTGTTTTCAAGCAACCCATCCACGGAATGCAGGATATGCTCCTCCTCGGACTGAATTGATTGCCTGGCCAAATCCACCAACGCAGCATGGGCTTGATCAGCGCCTAATCCAGTTTTCTCACCTTTCAAGCTCTCTAGAAGCAGTTTCAGAGTATACGAGGGGAAGAAGCCCTCGCTCAAGGGGATGGGTGGCTGGATTTGATCTAACCAGGAGAGCAGCTTCCAGGGACCCTCTTCATCTTCCAAGGCTTCAGGTACACGCCGCAAAACCTCTTCCTGGAGCATGCCAGTGACATCTTCGCTGAGATCATCTTTGGTCATGATGCGATCGCGTTGGGCATAGATCTTGGCGCGCTGCGTGTTGAGCACATCATCGTATTCCAGCAGATGTTTGCGCACATCGAAGTTAGCCCCCTCGACCCGGGTTTGAGAAGACTCTACAATGCGGCTGACTAACTGATTGGTGATCGGCAGCGCTTCATCGACATTCATGCGGGTCAGCAGCCCTTCCATTTGCTGACCGCCGAAACGTACCATCAACTCATCTTCAAGGGATAGATAGAAGCGCGAGGAGCCAGGGTCACCCTGACGGGCGGCGCGGCCGCGCAACTGGTTGTCGATGCGCCGGGCTTCGTGACGCTCTGAGCCGACTACGTGCAGGCCTCCTTGCTCCCGCACGCGATCCATCTCCTGCATATTTCGTAGGAAATATTCGATTTCACCACCGTAGATTCCGTAATCGTCTGTTGATAAAGCTTGTAGCGCTTCCCGGCGCTCCTCCATGGTCATATCGTAAGGATCATCATAGCCGTTGCGTTTGAGCACCCGGTTGACCGTAGAGATGACCTCCTCAGCCAGTTCACCACCCAGCTTGATATCAACACCACGACCGGCCATGTTGGTAGCGATGGTAACGGCGCCAAAGGCACCCGCGCCAGCGATGATCTGGCTCTCCTCGGTGTGCTTGCGGGCGTTGAGTACCTGATGGGAAATGCCAACCTGCAACACCTCAGCCAGACGCTCCTTGCTCGAAGCAGAGAGCCCCAAAATTCGCAGTAAGCGCTCAAGGTTAGCCTCGTCCGATGGGGTAAGAGATAACTCTAAATCCTCATCACGGATCACCTGGCGCAAGTCTGGTGTTTTCAGTTTATCTAGCGGCACTGTCAAGGGCACCAATTCGCTAATCTGGCGGCCATCCTCCACGATGCCCGTCTTCTCGAACCACACGTCCCGGATCAACAAAGTCTGCGCCAGACGCCGCACCATGACACCCTGTAAACGCCCCGAGACGCGCTCAGAGAGCTCCACTGAAGTGGTACCCACTAGAATGGGTCGTCCAATAGTGTGATAGGTCAAAATCTCCTGAACGATGGCGCGCAGCTTGGCCTCCTCAGAGCGGTAAATTACATCCGGGTAATCTTTGCGTTTCCAGAAGGCTTCCTTGTTCTCAGGGTCGTCCTTGTATGCATAGTAGGTGTACTTATAGTTATACTCATCGCGGTCTTGCAGAGTTACAAATACCGAATCTTCCCGGCTGGCTTCGTAATCCAAGTTTGTAGGAATGGCAATGGCGTCCAGGCCATAGATTTCATTGAACTCCTCCGCCTCCGTAACAGCTGTGCCTGTCATCCCGGCCAGCTTTTCGTACATGCGGAAGTAGTTCTGAATGGTGATCGTGGCGTAAGTGACATTCTCGCTTTCGATGGGGACACCCTCTTTGGCCTCCACTGCCTGGTGCAGACCGTCCGACCAACGCCGTCCAGGCATCAGCCGCCCGGTGAAATGGTCCACTATGATCACTTTGCGCGCCTGGACGACATAATCTTTATTGCGTCGGTAGACATATTCGGCGTTCAGGGCCTGCTGCAGATACCCCAACAGTTGAGCCTGTTCTGGCGTGATATCTTCGGGGCGCTCAGGGTCGCGTAAGGCCATCCCCAGCACTTGCTCTACGTGGGTTTCACCAATCTGCGTCAGGGAGATATTGCGGTTACGCTCGTTGATCTCGTAATCTTCGGGTTTGAGCTGTTTGACCACCCGGGCCATGCGCGTGTAGTTGGCGCTATCCTCATGGGACGGTCCCGATATGATCAAAGGTGTGCGGGCTTCATCGATAAGCACATTATCCACCTCATCGATGATGGCGTAATGATGCCCCCGCTGGACGCGCTCACCCAGGGTCATTTTCATGTTATCGCGCAGATAATCGAAGCCAAACTCATTGTTCGTACCGTAAGTAATATCGGCAGCATAAGCCTGGGCACGTGGGGCCATTTGAAGCTGGTGCTGGTCCTCATGGGGGGATGATTTCTCCAGGTCTACCAGGAAGGCCTTCTGGCCATGTTCGGTGCGAGCAGCCATCTGCAGGACGCCGATACTCAAGCCCAAGAGCTGATAGATGGGGGCCATCCAGCGGGCGTCACGGCGGGCCAGATAGTCATTGACAGTGATCAGATGGACACCGTTTCCCAGGGGGATGCCGTTGAGAGGTTTGAAATCCCAGGCTTCAGGATCATCGCCCCACGTTTGGCGTGCTTCTGATACCCAGGCAGGGTTCAGGCTCAGAGCGTTCAAATAAATCGGCAGCGTCGCCGTCAGTGTCTTACCTTCGCCGGTGCGCATTTCCGCCACAATGGCGTTGTGCATGGCAATGCCACCGATTAACTGCACATCATAATGCCGCTGCCCGATAGTGTTTTTGCTGGCTTCGCGCACAGTCGCAAACGCCTCAGGCAGGATATCTTCCAGGCTCTCGCCCTTGACCAACCGTAGCCGAAATTCCCTGGTTTTTGCACTCAGTTCTTCGGTACTCAGGGACTCGAACTGCGCTTCGAGGGCATTGATCTGATCGACGATCTCGGTAAACTCTTCGATTATTTTTGTATGAGGATCTCCGCCAACCGCGCGGATGATACGTTTTAGCATTTATTCACCTTTGGTTGTGAGATAAGCTAAACTTTTTTGCCCCAAACGGGGTGCTCCACAAAAAGTTTAGCTTCTAAAATAAAAAATTGACCGGCGCGATTATAGCAGACCCCAGGGGTTTCAAAAACCCCTGGGGTCTACTATAATCGCGAAATATGAGTTCAGAAACCCCCACCGCAGGAAGGCAGATCGCTCGCGCTGCAGGGATGGTCATGGTGGCCTTCGTCTTCAGCCAGCTCGCCGGACTTGTCCGTCAGATACTGGTCGCGAACGCTTTCGGCACCAGCCCCGATATGGACGCCTTCAACGCCGCCAACCGGGTCGCTGAGACGCTCTTCAATCTGGTGGCTGGCGGGGCTTTGGGCTCGGCCTTTATCCCCACTTTCACGGAATTGCTGACCAAGGAGAAGAAACATCAGGCCTGGCAGTTGGCCTCGGCGGTCGGTAACTGGATGCTGATCATCCTGATCGCGCTGAGCGTGCTGATCGCCATTTTTGCCCCCCAGGTTGTACGCTACATCCTGGCCCCAGGCTTTGCTGACAACCCACTCCAAGAAGCGCTGGCTATCCATCTCGTACGGATGATGCTGCCCTCGGCGGCCCTCTTTGGGCTGAGTGGGCTGGTGATGGGCATTCTCAACTCGCACCAGGTTTTCTTCATCCCAGCGCTGACCCCCTCGATGTACCAGATTGGGATGATCTTTGGGGTGTTTGTGCTTTCTCCTCGCATGGGGATCGATGGTTTGGCCTGGGGCGTTGTCCTGGGCGCTGCGGCGCACCTGCTGCTACAACTACCGACCCTGCTTAAGCAGGGCGGAAATTATACTTTCACGCTGGGCTTGAAGATGGCTCCCGTACGAGAAGTGGTGCGCCTGATGGGGCCGCGCCTGCTCGGAGTTGCTGTTGTGCAACTCAACTTTTGGGTCAATATCCGCCTGGCTTCTGAGATGTCTGAGGGCAGCGTCACCGGCGTGACATTCGCCTTCATCCTGATGCTGATGCCGCAGGCGGCCATCGCCCAGTCCATTGCTACAGCCGCGATGCCTACACTGGCAGCACAATATGCCCGTGGAAAACTCGGTGAAGTGCGTTCGTCATTGGCAGCCAGCCTGCGCGGCGTGCTGCTACTCTCCATCCCGGCCTCGATTGGGTTGATCTTGCTGCGAGAGCCGATCATCACCTTACTGTATCAACGCGGCGAGTTCACCGAACGCTCGACTGAACTAGTCGCCTGGGCGCTGCTCTGGTACGCCGCAGGATTGGTGGGTCACTCGGTGATGGAAGTGCTCTCAAGGGCCTTCTACGCCCTGCACGATACCAAGACCCCTGTCATCGTGGGCGTGATCGCCATGAGCCTGAATGTGATTTTCAGCTTCGTTTTTTCAGCGCTGTTCCAACAAATTGGCTGGATGCCGCACGGTGGCCTGGCGCTAGCAAACTCGCTGGCAACGGCACTCGAAACCGTCGCACTTCTTGTGTTAATGAGAAATCGCTTGAGTGGAATTGAAAGTAGCAATATCCTACGAGGCTCGCTCAAGGGTGCTCTAGCGGCGGCTTTCATGGGGTTAGCGATTTGGGTTTGGTTGGGTTATGTTGGCATGCGCTCCGCCTGGATTGTTGGGGGTGGTGGTATTGTTATTGGGGGAATCGTTTATGGGGTGATGGTGATCGTACTGAGGGTCAAAGAGGTGCAGGATATATTTGAAGTCATCCAGAAAAAGCTAATACTTCGATGAGACGAAAAAGACAGGTCTCTGGGGAGATTCCCGTGGTAATATCCAGATTTGGGGGTGGGGGGGGGGGGGGCGCGCCCCCCCCCCCCCCAAAAAGGGGGGGGGGCGGCGCGGTACG
>CAZUSV010000004.1:0-7483 GCA_964622645.1 uncultured Anaerolineales bacterium | reverse complement strand
CCCGTGGTAATATCCAGATTTTGGGGTATGGGGGGTGCTGCGCACGCCCCACACCCCAAAATCTGGGAGCTACCCTGCCGATTCCTGTTGAGCCAACGAGACAGACCTATTCTTTTTCTAGGATTGTGATAATCTCTCTGAGTGTAACAATGGGTATGTTCTTGATTTCTCCTAATTCCAACAGATGCTTGTCCCCACTGGCAATATAGTCTGCCATACCATCTATCGCACATGCAAGAAATATCTCATCTTTCGGATCGTCTGGAATGACTTCATCAACATTGGCCTGACCCGGGACGACCAAGGCATCATTTCGCAATAACGTGATCAGTTGGTTAACATCCTCCCTTGAAATGAAATACTTTTTCTGAAGATGTCGACGTTGAAGAACCGTATCAATTTCCTTAATAATGGCTTCGGAAACTACAACTAGAAATTGACGTTGTCTCCAGCATTCGAGTAGCTGGGCAGCAGTGCCCTCCCTTGTCAAAACACTGCTTACAAAGATATTGGTATCAAGAACCAGACGAAACATTCTCACCCCTGACAGCCTCGATCGCACTCTCTACATCTTGAGTGATTTCTTCTTCTGAAATATCCGGTAATTTGTCACGAATACGATCCAGCACCTGGAATCGCGCTTCACGCTCAGCGATAAGCTGTTCATACATGTCTACAGGTATAAAAACAGCCATCGGTTTCCCTGACCTTTGAACAATGGCGATTTCCTTGGCATAACCAACTTTCCCTAATAAGTCAGCGAATTTCTGGCGGGCTTCGCGAGCGCCAATTACGATGGTCAAACTGCACCTCCTGAAGTTTTGCAAGGAGTATAAAGGTAAATTGCTCTTGTGTCAATTATGTATATAATTAACATTGTGTACGCGTCCCTCAATATTTTTGTGGTTTGTTCCATACCCCATTGCTGAACGCAGAGCATACGCTGCCTGTTACGATGCGGAGCATCGTAACCATAGAATACCTTTTTGTCACTCTGGGGGAGCCGCCGACGCCGAAGGCGGACCCACGGCCTTGACATTTTTGAGAAGGCTCCTAGTGCATATTCTTGTCATTCCGAACCCCGACAATGCAATGTTGTACAAGAATACTTGTGTTGAGAAGGGGTGAGGAATCCCTGTTAGTCAGCTTGCTTTATTACCTTCACAGGCACTTGAAAAATAGCTTTATACCAGGGATTCTTCGCTACGCCTGGCCTCCATTGCATTTCGGCCAGGCTCCACTCAGAATGACAGTCGACTAGCTTCTAACTTGCTCCCCCGATAAACCAAAAAGTCTGTGCAATTGCTATCCCTAACAATGTTCCCGCCAGGGCTTCAACAGGGGTGTGGCCTAAAACTTCTTTCAACTGCTCTTGTGTCTCGTGCGTAGGAGGATGACCTTCGCTCAAATCTTTGACAATGGCATTGATCAGCTCGGCATGTTTGCCAGCCTGGCGGCGTATGCCAGTGGCATCGTATATGACGACGATGGCTAATGTAACTGCCAAGGCAAATAATGCAGACTCAAAGCCCTCAAATAATCCTATGGCATGTGCGGTAGCCGCGACCAACGCGGAATGTGAGCTAGGCATCCCTCCGGCGCGTAAAAGCAAAGCCCAATCCCATTGCCGCGTGCGCAGATAACCCACAGGGGGCTTGAGAATCTGGGCCATCAGCCAGGCTGTCATGGCGGCCCAAAAGATTATATTTTGTAAAAGGGGAGCGATACTCATGCGCCCAACTCAAAATCGATGATCTCGTCCCCCGAGAGCTGCTTGGTTTTCAACTCCGCTTTATCGAGAAGATCGGCGCAATACCGCGCCAAAGCTTTCCCGCGCTCGAACTTTGCCAGGATGTCGTCCAGGGTCTGCTCGTCGGTTTCCAGCGTATTGATAAGTGCTTCTAACTCGGTAAAAGCCTCTTCATAGGTCAGTTCTTCAACGGGAGGAGGGGTTTTACTCATGGGAATGTCCTTCGAGTGGGAATTTGTCTATCATCAATTTCAGGGAGGCGTCACCGGGTAAAGCTTGCTCTAATAACGAGCCCCATTGCTCGTCATTGAGTTCATGTTCAGCGATGATTTCCTGGAGCTTGGGCACAATGCTTTCCTGATAAATGCGCACCATGTTGTTGTAGCGCGCTCGCAGGGCTAGTATCGATGAAATCCCAACGCCGATGAGTACCGCCATAACCAGGGTGACAAAAGCTGTGACCCAGTGGCTCAACACCCAGGTCACCGTGACGACGACACCAACGACCAGGCCGCTTAGCAGGCAACCCAGGTTGAAGGCGCGCGCAGCTACCGCAGCGGTTTCTTCGAGCAACTGAGTATTGAGATCTTCGATAAATGTGGTGAGTTCTTGATTTTCTATCATCATAGTTTCATATCTGACCACCGACGGCTGACGACGGACGGCGGTCTGTGGTCTGTTGTCAACCGTCCTTTACTTCAACGCCAAACTCGCCATCGCTGACGCGCACATTCAGCGCATCCCCTGTTTTTACTTGATTCACGGATCTCACGTTGCTAGCACCGGCATTGGCGTGCGTAACCATGGCATACCCGCGCGCCAGTATCGTTTGGGGATTGAGATCGGTGAGGCGTTGTACCGAGGCGCCAAGGATTGCACGCTGCATTTCCAGGTAGTGGGAGATTGATTTCATGGCGCGATAGGATAACTCGTCCAATCGCTGGCGGTCGCTTTGGATGCGGGCTTCTGGCGAAAGTCGCCTCAACCGGATGGACAACTCGTTCAGTCGCCAACGTTGGTCCCCGATTCCCAAATGGATGATTTGAGACAGGCGTTGCCTGGCCTCATTGAGATCAATTAGCAGATCTTCACGGTTAGGCGTGGCCAGTTCAGCAGCTGCGGTAGGCGTGGGAGCTCGCAGGTCTGCAACGAAGTCGGCGATGGTGAAGTCGGTTTCGTGGCCCACGCCTGTGATCACCGGGGCATCTGAAGCTGCGATGGCACGGGCAACACCCTCATCGTTGAAAGCCCATAGGTCTTCGATAGAGCCGCCACCGCGGGCCAGCAGGATCACGTCGGGGACGGCTGTCCGGTTGAAGTCATGCAGACCAGCTATAATTCCCGCGGGTGCCTCCCTGCCCTGGACGGAGGTCGCTGCAATGACCACGTCTACAAGGGGATAACGTCTGCGCAGCGTATTGATCATATCCCGCAGTGCAGCTCCCGTAGGTGAAGTCACAATACCTATTCTTTTGGGCCAGCGCGGTATGGATCGTTTGCGTTCTTCATCGAAAAGGCCTTCAGCTTCTAGTTTGGCCTTCAAGCGTAGGAATTCCTGGAAGAGGGCACCCTCTCCGAGGGGTTTGATGGTATCTGCGTAAAGCTGGTACTGCCCTCCGGCCTCATAGACGCTAACACTGCCATGTACCTCAACGGAGTCGCCATCCTTGGGCTGGTAATCCAGCCGTTGGGCGTTATTCCGCCACATCACACAACGAAGCGCAGCAGCCTCATCTTTGATCGTGAAGTAAAGATGCCCAGAGCGAGGTCTGGAAAAATTGGAGATTTCACCCTGCACCCAGAGATCGCCCAGGTTGTGATCGCTCTGCAGTAGATCGCGCAGATAGCGGTTGACTTCCGTCACCGTCCAGGCGCTGGGTGGGAATAATGGGGGCTGTACCATAATGAAAAAGTATACGATGAGTGGGTGGTATCTGCAACACTATTGTCGAATGAACGTTTATAATTGTCGCTCAGTATTGTAGGTGTATGAAAAACCACTGAGCAACACGCCAGAGGTGAGCCTGCGGCCGAACACAGAGATTTTTGAAATTTAGTGAGGGTTTCTCTGTGAACTCCGTGTCTCAGTGGTGATTTATTATTAGTGAACGTATCTTGTCATACATTTTTGGAGGCTGAAAAAACATGTCATCGGTTCGAATCCGTGAGCGCAGTTGGCGCTTCTATCGCAACTGGTTGATCCATTTCATGATGTGGGTGATCCTGTTGCTTATCGCCTTAGGTGCAGCGCGCAGACCCTGGCCGCTGTATGTCTACCTAATATTTGCGTATCCGGTGTACCTGATCAGTGCAAGCATTTTTTATGCCTATCGGACTACACACCCCGGAGGGCGTTTCGCCATGCGGCGAGTGACACCTGCAGATGCAGGGATGGTTTATGAGACCGTGGAGTTCCCCAGTCGGGATGGGCTCTCTCTCTTTGGGTGGTATTTACCAGGCAATTCCAAAGGGACCATCATCTTGGTACACGGTCATGGGGGCAAGGGTATTGCCATGGTTTATCACGCCTCAGCCCTGGTACCGAAAGGGTATAGCGTATTGACATACGACCAGCGCGCCCATGGCAGCAGCGAGGGAGATATATGTACAGCGGGTTGGCGTGAGGTCGAAGACTTGCTTGGAGCGGTCGACTATCTAAAAACGAGAGAGGATGTTGACCCTGAGCAGATCGGTGTCTTGGGACTATCTATGGGTGGGTTGGCAGCGCTGCTAGCTGCGGCGCGCGAAGATGATCTGCGCGCAGTTGTAGTTGAGGAGCCCAGCGCGGCCAGGCTAGACGATCATGGTGGGCGCCCTCAATCGTTTCAACGCTGGATCAACTATCCATTCAACTGGCTGTTCTATAAAATGTTGGCTTTCATGAATGGCACCCGGCCTCCTGAAGGCATTCTGGCCACGATTGCAGATATATCTCCACGCCCCGTTCTGTTGATCACCGGTGGGGGCAAAAAGGAGCGTTATTTTGGGCGTTTATTCTATGAAGCTGCTGCTGAACCGAAGGATCTATGGGAAGTGTCCGACGCCCGCCATGCTGAAGCCTATTTCCGCGACCCTAAAGCCTATCAAAGACGCATTGTCGATTTCTTCGATCAAGCTCTAAACGTTTAATCATAACCATCGCCCCCTGTCGCCCCATCCTTGGGGGGAATCCCTCTACTCCCCTAGCGCCAGCGGCGCGCCTATGGCGTTGGGGGGGGCTTCTCTAAAACAGCTTACGAAGGAGGAACATCAGCATGAAAAAGTGGCCTGTTGTGATCGTCAGCATGACGTTGATGCTGACTGCCTGCGCAACCCAGGCGAGTGAGCCAACACCAACAAACACGCCCGAACCCACTGAAGTGCCGTATTTCGATAAACCTGGTCAATACCTGGAGATGCTCCAATCAGGTGGGGAAACGCGCTGGTTCGCGGTCTACATCCCCGAAAGCTATCAGCACGGATCGCTGACCCCGTTGGTGCTCAACTATCATGGTGCGGGTTCTACCTTCCAGCAGCAAGCACTGCTCAGCAACATGGACGCGAAAGCGGAGTCAGAGGGTTTTGTCGTGGTCTACCCGCAAGCGCTGCCCGCAAACGCCAATGTCTGGTTTTTGGCGGATAGTTCAGCTGGAAGCATCGACATCGAATTTACACAAGCTATCCTTGATGATCTGCACGAGAAATTGACCATCGACCCTCAACGCGTCTATGCAGCCGGTTTTTCCAATGGCGGTGGACTGGTCGATAATCTGGGTTGCTTCATGTCGGATACGTTTGCCGCAATTGCTCCAGTCGCTGGAACGTATGTGTATTGGGCACCTTGTGAGACGACTTCCCCAGTCTCTGTGATCGCTATCCACGGAGACGCAGATACAGCTGTTCCCTATTCAGGTGGAGGGTACAGCACCTCAGGTTGGACTGGTGCCTGGGCTGAACGCAATGGATGCGCCCAGCGGTCAAATACAAGCCAACCTCACGATGATATCACCATCGAAACCTGGGCAACTTGCCCCGAGGGAGTGGCTGTGACTCTCTACACCATTGTTGGGGGAGGGCATATCTGGCCGGGTTCTGCAATTTATGAGGGTATGACTGGAGCCACTGAGAATCTGAATGCGACCGACATTATCTGGGAATTCTTTGAAGCACACCCCAAGCCTTGAATTTATTACCAATCATCGTAATCGAAATCTCTCGCCCCTAAATATGCCATCCATATGGATGGTAATTGGATGTTGACAAACATCTTTTTTTTGTTGTATAATCTCTTTGCCATCTGATAACCATCCATGTGGATGGTTATAACGATAAGGAGCAATATTATGGGTGAAACAGAAAAAATCACTATCAATATGAGCGTTGTTGACCTGGGAAAAGTCGATTTGCTCGTGCAAGAGGGTTTTTATCAAAACCGCACCGATTTCATCCGCACATCTATCCGCAACCTACTCTCTACCCACGAAACCGAAGTCAAAGACTCCATAACGCGCAACGCTTATGTCTTGGGTATTTTGGGATGCTCCCAAGATGAGCTCAAGAAAGATATCGCCGAGGGCATAAAGAGGAAATATTTTGTAGTTGGCATGATGGTCATCGAAGATGATGTTACCCCTGAAATGGCAGACAAAGCGATCGAAGCGATAAAGGTTAGAGGCGTCTTTCGGGCTCCAGAAGCTGTGAAAGTTGTATTAGCGGACCGAATTTCATAGAGACTCCAAATACATATCGTATCTGCTCAGTCATGGAACGGATTTGTATAGGAGTCATTTGTAAATAAATTTCATCAAGAAGCTAAACTTCTCTGAGAAGTTTAGCTTCTAAATCGGGAAGTTATTTTTAGACGCTCAC
This sequence comes from uncultured Anaerolineales bacterium, assembly GCA_964622645.1. GTDB lineage: Bacteria > Chloroflexota > Anaerolineae > Anaerolineales > UBA11858 > NIOZ-UU35. The sequence goes on along the minus strand of CAZUSV010000004.1, from coordinate 885 downwards.
TTAGATTGCGTGTCGATAAGAACAGAAAGGAATCACTCGATGACTGAACAATCAGACATAGAGCATACGAGCAACTGGAAATCCCCCTTCTTCACCATCTGGACCGGGCAGGCTTTCTCGCTGTTGGGCAGCCAGATTGTGCAATTTGCTCTGATCTGGTACCTGACCATCAAAACTGGCTCGGCAACCGTGTTGGCAACGGTCAGTATGATGGCTTTGTTACCGGGTGTCTTTCTCTCCCCATTCATCGGCCCATTAATCGACCGCTGGAACCGTCGGCGGATCATGCTGATTGCCGATGCACTCATTGCGCTGATGACCTTGATCCTGGCATTGTTATTCGCCTTTGACCTGATTCAAGTTTGGCACATCTACGTGATTATGTTCCTGCGGGCGATTGGGGGAAATTTCCACCGTCCAGCAATGACTGCGTCGACATCCTTGATGGTTCCCAAGGAGCACCTTACACGCATCCAGGGCGTCAACCAGATGCTCAATGGGGGTTTGAATATTGTGGCGGCGCCCTTAGGCGCGCTGCTTCTCGAACTCTTACCCATGAAAGGCATTGTTGCTATCGATGTGGTCACTGCGATCATTGCTATCGTACCGCTCTTCTTTATCCAGATCCCCCAACCTGAACGCAAGCCCGAAGAGATCGATGCCAAACCCTCTATATTCCGGGAGATGGGCGAAGGATTCCGCTATGTGCTTTCCTGGCCGGGTTTGACCGTCATCCTAATCATGGCCACGATGATCAATTTCTTCCTCTCTCCATCTATATCCCTGATGCCACTGTTGATCAAAGACCACTTCGGAGGCGATGCGCTTCAGCTAGCAGTTTGTCGGAGAGCGACCTGAGATAGAGAAAATAGTGATAGACTACGG
>CAZUSV010000003.1:74299-76287 GCA_964622645.1 uncultured Anaerolineales bacterium | reverse complement strand
CCCTGTAGGGCTATTCATGTTCTAAAAGTACTTGTCTCTCCGACAAACTGCTAGTTACATCTATAAACCAAAGATGAACGGGGATGAACACAGATACTAAGATTTGATCTGTGTTCATCCTATTTATCCGTGGTTTCTATTCTTCTTCGAGCATCTCCAAGGATTCTGCTTCGATGGCTGCTTCAGGTTGATCGCCATTTTCCTTGGTGAAGATATACACCAAAACCAATCCAAGCCCGAAGAAAGTCGGTAGCAGGCCAATCAACAATAAGAGCCAGTCTTCTTTCAGGGCCACTGGGAATAGACCAATGATCAGCGCCAAGCCGACTGCACCGATCACGATGCCCCAGCGCAGCGCACCCTTGCCGTTGCCATTCCATCGCGAGCGCTTTTGGCGCAGTAAACCTTTTTCAGCCAGGGCGATGGTTTCTCTGTATTGCAGGTAACGAGTATAGGCGACAAAGCCAAATACGCTCAGAAATATTACTGTCGTTGCGATTACACCACCAATCATTTCCATGGTTCGATCTCCTTTTACATAGTTTTGATTTAGGGTTCGATGATCTCTAATGAGATTTGTCCGCTGTTGGTTTTTGCAGTTAGTTCGGCCCCGCCGCCATTGATGGTACCAACCCAGTGATCCTCTTCCAAATCACCACTGAGTGTAACAGGGAAGTCTGAGCGGATTTTGCCGAAGTCGGTTTCCAGTTCGAAAGTCAGCGGGGTATCCTCAGGGATTTCCAGACGAATTTCCCCGAAGTCGGTTTTGATGCTGTGGGGGCCCTCTCCCAGAGAACCAGTGAACTCAATCGTGCCGCTGTTGGTATCTAAGTCGAGGTCAGCATTCTCGGCTTCTGTAATCTCGATATCACCAAATTCGCTATGCGCCTTGATCGATCCTGAGATAACTTCTATGATGAGTTCACCGCTGTTGGTGTCAAGATCATAAGAGTCGGCGGCAACACCTTTGAGCGTTATATCGCCGAAGTCGCTGTGGGCATCGACCAGCCCAGCGATGCTTAATTCGGTCAGTTTAATGGATCCACTGTTCGCTTCGATGTTGAGTTGCTCAGCCTCCCCACTCTCGAATTCAATTTTGCCAAATTCACTGTGCAGCAAAATGTCACTCAAAGCCTCAACATTGATGAGTGCGATTTTTCCGCTGTTTGAGCGCACCTCAATGGAATCTCCGTTAGAGTTTTCGAGGCTGGCATCCCCGAATTCAGTGTGTAGATCGATGTCACCATTTCCAGCAGAAATGTCCAGAGCGGTGATCTCGCCGCTGTTGCTGTCAACTTTGAGGGCTCCTGCCACGTTGCTGGTGGTGATATCACCGAACTCACTTTGTAGATCTGCTGCCCCTGCTGTACCTGATAGGGAAACATCACCAGATGAAGTGGTCACTGTCACGGATGTATCTGCAGGCACCGTGATCGTGAAATCGACCGTATCACTGCGAATGGAACCGGCGAAGACTACCTTGGGTTCTTTTTGATACCTTACCGTGATCTTGTTCCCGACTTGTGTCACTGTGATATTCAATTCATCCAATTCAGCCTGAGCCTTGTCCTGGGTTGAATGCCAGGCAGTTTTATGGGCCAAGACGATGATCTGGTCTGTGTCACCACCAGCCACATTGATATCTCCCGCAGAGGATTCGACGACTAAGTCTGTAGGGCCGTCCGCCGAGAACTGCCATTCTTCATCAGCTTCAGCGGAGACCAGATCAGCGTGGAAGATTCGTACCCGCACTCCCTCGCTCTTCAGGTTATCGATGCCAACCCAAGAGATGAGGATAATGCTGCCGCACAAAAGGATTTCCGCTACAATCAAGATGCCGGCGATTAACCATTTACGTTTCATATCTACCTCCTTATGAGTGCTTTGGGTTTCTAGGAATTTCCGTGGTAATGTCCAGATTTGGGGGCATGGGGCGTGGGGGTCACGCCCCATGCCCCCAAATAAGGGGGCTACCCCGGCGATTACTG
>CAZUSV010000003.1:72735-74289 GCA_964622645.1 uncultured Anaerolineales bacterium | reverse complement strand
CGCCCCGCCCCCCGCCCCGGGGGGGGGCGGCGGCGCGCGCCCCCCCCCCCCCCCCCCCCCACCCCCCCAAATCTGGGAGCTACCCCGGCGATTCCTGGAGAGCCATTGCTTTTCAATTAGTTAGACAGGATATTTGTCGAAAAGTTTCAGTATTTCAAATTCTGTATTGGTCTGATGGATGTTGAAAGGTGCTATGTAAGCAACACGAATTACACGAATTATGGAAGTGTATTCAAAAAGAATTCCTGTTATTCGTTTCATTCGCAATATTCGTGTTTAAGTACCTTGCTTATTGTGTACAACATCTTTTGCATCAAATAATTTGGGTCTGTTTCATCTTGGTTGTAAATATCCCGGCGTATTTCGAAAAGCGTATTGCATAAACCTGCACGCAGTACGCTATATGGAATACGAAATACGAACACCTTGTTTAACTCATTTGAAACGCACCCAGATAATTTATGCATTCCAGTGAAACTTTTCTATGACCAACCGGTCTAATCTATTAGGAGATCATTTTGGACCAAGCGCGTGAAGAGAAGCTTGTGCGGCGTGCACAAGCCGGTGACAGCGATGCCTTTGCTGAATTGGTGCTTGAGCATCAGCGTTTTGTGTTTAACCTGGCCTTGCGCGCCCTTGGCAACCCCCAGGATGCTGAGGATCTCTCACAAGAAGCCTTTATACGAGCCTGGAGCGGCTTAGCTCGCTTTCGTCGGAAAGCCCGTTTCCAGACCTGGCTATACCGTATTGTGATGAATTTGTGCTATAACCGTTTACCCCGTATCCGTCGAGAACTCTCAGAATTGGGGGACGAGATGGTCGACATCATTGAGGATTCTAGATCTCAACACAGCCCCGCCGCTGCTTTAGATGCAGGGGAACTGCGAGAGTATCTACATCGTCAAATCGATGCCTTGCCAGAAAGCTATCGCATATTGATCACTTTGCGCTTTCAAAGAGATTTATCGTATGCCGAAATTTCGAAAATCGTTGGCATGCCGTTGGGCACAGTCAAAACGGGGATATTTCGGGCGCGCAAACAGCTCCGCCAAGCTTTGCGAAAGTTCCAGGAGGAACCACTATGGGTATGAATGAAAAGGGACGCACCCCCATGGATATGATTGACGATGCTCTCCAAACCTATCCCTTAGAGCCTGCCTCAGCGAATATATTCCCCACGGTTATGCGGCGGATCGAAATCCAAAGAGCAGCCCCCAAATTCAAACTTTCCTGGTTAGATTATGCCTTGAGCGGCTTTGCCGCAGGGATGGCTGGGTTGGTACTTTTCTTATGGCAGTCTGCTTCCTTACCTCCCCACTGGTCTGCGCATTTGAGGCATGACATCTTGCGGATGTGGCAACGCGTCCAGCTTACATTGATCCATTATCAGCCGCAGCTACCCGTGGAGTTCTACATTGTGGGGTTGCTACTCTTGATGTTTGGACTGATCTTCTTTACCCGTAGACGCGCACCCCTCGTCCGAATTTCCCCTTAAGTATTTTGACAATGTCAACCTACAGTCGCGAAGCCCGAAAATTGGGGGTGGGCGGGGGG
>CAZUSV010000003.1:65136-72725 GCA_964622645.1 uncultured Anaerolineales bacterium | reverse complement strand
ACACTCCACCCCACCCCCCCCCCCCGGGGTGTGGGGGGGGGGGCCGGGCCCGCCCCCCCCCCCCCCCCCCACCCCCAATTTTCGGAATTTCTCGCTAAGTTGACCTTGTCAAATTATAACCACACCTGCTGATGCTGGTCTGGCCTGCTAAAGGCGGGCTACAGCGACCGGTTCGAGCGGATCAAACACAGAAGACGTACACCTGACCCGGTCCGTGGACTCCGATCGTCAGCGTCATTTCGATATCGGCAGTGCGTGAGGGACCACTGATCAGAGCTACAGAAGACGCCTCCTGAACCTCCCGCAGCTTTAGTACCTGGGGGAGGTTTTGGTAGATGCTGTTCGCATGCAAAACGGCGATGTGGATTTCTGGTAATAGGGATGTGGATTGAGGCCGTCCTGGTCCCGAGGGCTGAACCAGCGTCCCTGTGTCGGCGACTGCCCCCAAAGCGCCGGTCAATCCGGCCTGGAGTTTGGGGTGGGGTGTGTGCTCGATATGGATGCCTTGCTCCCGAAGTGCATCCAATAAACCATTCGGCAAGTATTGCTGCTCCCAGGCCATGATTTCGCTGATATCCCGTTCATTGAGCAAAGCAAAAATCTCGTCTGCCAGGGAATCAGGCGTACAGCGGGTGAAGTTGCCGCCCAGAGCGGTGAGTTCGGTTTCGAATCTAGAGATTGGATATTGGATATTGGAGATTGGAGACGCCTTCGGCGGATTGGAAATTGGAGTATGGGCTTGAGTTTCTATAGAATCTCTTTCTCTTTTCCCAGAAAAATTCTCTGCGCTCTCCGCGTCTCTGCGGTGAGATTTAAACCGCTCGCGGAAGGGACGTATCGCCGGGCGCGAGAAATCCTTCGAGTACCCCCACCCTGTGAAGGCAGGCAATTTCATGTAGTCCGCGCCTGGGGACAGGATTCTGCTGAAAACGGCAGCCAGCTTCTGAGCCAGTCTGAAGCGCCACGCTTTCGAGGCCGCCCATCTGAAAAGTCGTAATCCCCAGCGAACCCTTTGGGGCAATCCGATCCCTGGTTCGCTACCCCCTCCTCGCTCCCCGCTCTCCGTCTCCCCCGCTCTAATCCTCAGCAACATCTCCGGCAAATCGATATCTACCGGGCAGGCATCTTTGCAGGCTCCACATAATGTCGAGGCCTGCGCCAGATGACCAAATTCTGCCTGTCCAAAGAGACCAGGCGACACAACCGATCCGATAGGTCCAGGGTAGGTTGTGCTTTGACCCTGATCCCCAACATAGGCGTGCCCGCCCAGCTCGCGGAATATAGGGCAGGCGTTGAGGCAGGCTCCACAGCGGATGCACATCAGGGCATCTTTGAGCGGAGTATTACGCAGCGTGGAACGGCCATTATCGAGGATGATGAGATGACGCTCATCGGGTCCGTCGACTTCGCCCTCAGCACGTGGGCCATGGATCAATTGGGTATAGACGGTGATTGATTGACCGGTAGCAGAGCGAGGCAACAAAGCCACCATCAAGGCCAGATCGTCCATGGTGGGTACCAAGCGCTCCATACCCATCAACGCGATGTGCACAGGTGGAACTGTAGTGACCATGCGGCCATTGCCCTCGTTGGTGACGATGCACAGCGAGCCGGTTTCGGCAACGCCAAAGTTGACGCCAGAGAGGCCGATATCTGCGTCCAGGAAGGTTTGACGCAAGGCTGCCCGAGCAGCATCGGTCATCGTGGGGATGTCTTCAGTCAAGGGGGTGCCTAACTTCTCGTGGAAAGTCTCCCCAACCTCCTGGCGACGAAGATGCACTGCCGGAGTGATGATATGCGAGGGCGCTTCGCCGCGCAACTGCACGATATATTCACCCAGGTCAGTTTCCACAGCCTGAATACCGGCAATCTTGAGTGCTTGATTAAGCTCGATCTCCTCGCTGACCATGGTCTTCGATTTTGCGATTAGTGTATTGGACGCGGATGCACGCGGATGAACACGGATTTTTTTGTTTTTTTCTCTGTGTGCTCTGTGGCTCTGTGGTAAATATTGAGCGATGTTAAGCACAATTTGACGCGCTTCTTCTGCATTTGCGGCGCGGTGGACGATGATGCCGTTCTCTTCAACTTTGGAGATGAATTGTTCTAGATAGTGGTCGAGATTCTGGATGGTCTCGGAACGTACTGCATGGGCGCGCTGGCGCATAATCTCCAGGGGTTCGGGCAGGGATGCATAGGCGCTTTGCCGCGCCTGGAGGCGCTTCTCAGCGTTGGCGTCCAGAGCTACTTGCAGCACAGGATTTGCCAGGGATTTTTTGATCTGAGTGTGGAATGGGTTCATTGGAGAGTTTTGTGATGTTAGCGTTCGATATGATCTAAAACTTCGGCGATGTGCTTTACGTTTGGCGTTTGGCCTAGCCTGTGCAGGCCTCCGTTGATATGCAGCAGGCAACCGGTGTCGCAAACGGCAACAGTGTCAGCCCCGCTGTCTTGGGAGTTTTTGATTTTGCGTTTAAGCATTTCAGCAGAGATTTCTGGGTGCTCTACTGAGAATACACCGCCAAAGCCGCAGCACTCTTCAGCATCAGGCAACTCCTGGAATTGGGCATCTTTGACATTAGCCAGCAAAATGCGCGGTTGGTGGTCGACGCCAATGCCCCTCAACAGGTGGCAGGAAGGATGATAAGTGATCTTTCCCAGGGATCGTGCTCCCACATCGGTGATGCCCAATTCGTCGACCAGGAACTCGCTGAACTCGAAGCTGCGTTGAGCCAGCGCTTGAGCGCGGGACAGCCAATCAGGGTCTTCCGCAAATAATTCTGGGTAGCCATGGCGCAGCATAGCCGCGCATGAACCTGATGGGATCACGATAGGACCAGATGTTTTCTCGAAAACTTCGATGGTATTTTTAGCCATCGTGCGGGCATCGTCTCGCAAACCCGCGTTGAAGGCAGGTTGCCCGCAGCAGGTCTGATCTTTTGGGAAAGCCACATCTACACCGAGGCGTTCCAAGACTCGCACCACAGCTTCACCAATTTGGGGTTCCAATGTGTCGATTAGACAAGTAACGAAGAGTTGTACGGTTTGTGTCATGGGAGATATTTATTTTCTTTTGAGCGAAAGCCATGTTTTCGCCCAACGTGGTTTGGTTATTGCCTTTTTAGAAATCTTACTTTATTGTATCGTTCGACTGAATATCACACAAGCACTCTCTAGGAGTCGCCCACGGCTTTCTTAAAGTCGGAAATCCAGCCCATTATTGTCATTGCGAGGAGCCGCTCTTTGGCGACGAAGTAATCTCCTCATGGCAGAATTCGCTGCAAAGCAGGAGATTGCTTCGGGCTTCGCTCTCGCAATGACACTAAAAGTGCGACTTTAAGAAAGCCCTGAGGTCTCGCCGGGTTAGCTCCCAGATTTTGGATCCCCCAAAATCTGGACATTACTTTGTTCAGTCGATGTCATAATCATCAACTCTCATTTGTCAGCACCAGCCTTGGATGGTAATATTATCGTTTTGGTGCCGCTTATCATTGCAGTGGATTTGTCGAAAAAAGGGCTGCACTGGGACTGGGCCCCGACGCCCTCCCCATTTTTGGGACTGCTCTGGTTGTTGAGCTGCTTCCATGAAAAAACTAATCGATGAGGTAGATGCATGAAATCATTTCGAGCTGAACCTGCTAATCATTTCAGTTTACCCCGCCGCATTCGGCGTTTGGGGGAATTGGCCTATAACTTATGGTGGACCTGGAAACCGGATGCCCAGCGTTTGTTCCGGCGTATCGATGAGGATCTTTGGGAGCGAACCTACCATAACCCGGTCCAGTTTTTGCGGCAAATCGAACGCGCCCAGTTGAATGCTGTCGCTCAAGATCGTCATTATCTCGATTTCTATGATCGTATCTTCCGGATGTACGACCAGTATATGAGCGCAGAAGACACCTGGTTCTTGCAGGAACACGCTGATCGCGTCAATAGTCCCATTGCTTATTTTTCCACTGAATTTGGGCTTCATGAAACCCTGCCTATTTATGCCGGTGGTCTGGGTGTGCTCTCAGGAGATCATCTCAAAGAGGCCAGCGATTTAGGGTTACCTTTGGTCGCGGTGGGATTCCTCTACACCCGCGGATACTTCTCTCAACACATCACTGAAGATGGCTGGCAGGAGGCCCGCTTCAAGCGCTTGCACTTCGAAGATATGCCCATCATGCCCATCCTGGATGAGAACGATGCCCCACTAACGGTATCAGTGGAGTTGCCTGGACGAGATGTTCTGGCGCGATTGTGGGAGATCCATGTTGGGCGAGTGCCGTTGTATCTCTTAGATACGGATGTGGAGGGGAATAGCGCTGAAGATCGAGAATTGACCTCGCGGCTCTACAATAGTGATCTGGAAGCGCGCATTTCCCAGGAGATCATCCTAGGCATTGGTGGGGTTCGAGCGCTGCGCAACCTCGGCTATAACCCAACTGTGTGGCATATGAATGAAGGCCATTCCGCTTTTATGGGCTTAGAGCGCAGTCGTGAAATGGTTGCTGCAGGTCATGCCTTCGATGTCGCCCAGGAGAAAGTTCGCCAGTCGACGATCTTTACCACACACACGCCGGTGCCCGCAGGCAGCGATGAGTTCCCCCTCTGGCTGATCGATAAATATTTCTCCCACTTGTGGCCTGAACTTGGTTTGGAGCGCGATCAATTCATCAATCTGGCGCGCCGCGAGATGTCATGGGGAGAAACTTTCAGCATGCCGCTGTTGGCTTTCCGCTTCGCCGAGCGCCGCAATGGGGTGTCTGAGTTGCATGGCCAGGTGGCGCGGGCGATGTGGAATTTCCTCTGGCCTGAACTGCGTGAAGAAGATGTGCCCATTTCCTATGTTACCAATGGTATTCACACTGGTACATGGCTGGCACGCCGTCTCGACCATCTCTTCCGGCGCTATTTGGGCCGTGATTGGATAGATCATTTAGATGATCCTGATCTCTGGGAAGACGTCGAAAATATCCCCGACGAGGAATTGTGGGTCGTGCGCAGACACTTGAAACGCAAATTGGTTTTCTACATGCGCGACCGCGCCCGTGAGCAATGGCTCCGGGATGGCGTGCATCCTGTTCAGGTGATCGCCTCGGGCGTGTTGTTAGATCCCTATGCCCTGACCATCGGCTTTGCCCGCCGGTTTGCTACGTATAAACGGGCAGGCCTGATCCTGAGGGATTTGGATCGTTTGCTTGAATTGGTCAATCGTCCTAATCGTCCAGTGCAGATTATCTTTGCTGGAAAGGCTCATCCCAATGACAACCCCGGCAAGATGCTCATCCAAGAGGTATATCGCTCCGTTAAACAGGCTGAGAATGGTGGTCGTCTGGTATTTTTAGAAGATTATGATATGAACCTGGCGCGTTACCTGGTGCAGGGTGTCGATATCTGGCTGAACACACCCCGACGCCCCAATGAAGCTTCAGGTACCTCTGGGGAGAAAGCCGCCCTCAATGGTGTGCTCAATTTCTCGGTCTTGGATGGGTGGTGGCGGGAGGGCTATAACGGGATGAATGGTTGGGCGATTGGCGATGAGGTCGACCATGACGATCCAGATGTTCAAGATCAGATGGATGTCGAAAGCCTTTATGACATCCTGGAGAATGAGATCATCCCTCTATATTACGACCGCTCAGAGGGAAATCTACCCCGCGAGTGGATTGCCAGAATGAAAGCTTCAATTCGCACCCTAGGGCCTCAGTTCAGTATGCGCCGCATGGTCAAGGAATATACCGAACAGCTTTATCTTCCCGCCATGGAAGAGTGATTACAGAAAAAGGGTGCAGTTCGCAAGGAACTGCACCCTTTTTTCTGTATAATCCCTTCTGGACTCAGGGGGCAGGGTCCCCTTCATCGATGCCGAACACGCGCGTGCTCGGGTACCAGTCCTTCCAGCCAAACCAGAAGGAGGAAGTGCTCTTTACCCTGGTCAGCGCCAATCCACTCAAAGGTCCATCGAGAGCTTCTCCGGTCAAGCCGTCCCAAGTTGTGTTTGTCTGGTCATCAATCAGTGTGAGTCCGTCTTCAGCTTGGAACGTCAGGGTTTGGCCATCAACCTGACGATTGAATACGACACCGGTTCCAGTTTCTTCGTTGAAGACAACCAGGATAGGAATCCCGCCAACGTCATCGTTGACCACTGGCTGGCTGTTCAACACGCTGAAGGGGTAAGCAGCGGCTGCGCCATTTTGCTCCACACCAACAACGAATTCCTTGACATGCAGGCGCTCGTCCAGGACTGTCTGGCCGATCACGCCCGTGCGCGATGAGGCGTAATAGTTATCGTAAGGGTCTCTGCCGCCGTAGTAACCTTTGCGAAGCGCCAGTGTATCGGGGTGTTTCTCTTTCCAATCAGCCCAGGTGGTTTGCCAGGCAGGCAAGAACTCGAGTTTTGTGCCTTTCAACTCGCCCTCGACGGCCTCGCCGAGTAATTGGCTCCAGAGGGTTTTGGTTTGGCGGTCATACATCACCAGTACATTCATGATCAGCTTGCCGCTGACGCCGAAAGTATATTCCTCTCCGTCAATCATGCGGGAATACACGATTCCCGTAAAGCAAAGCGGTCACCATGTGACGGCGATCTTCTCGCCGCCAACCGTGTCATTGACGATCTCATGGGAAGATAAGAGCGGAATAGAGTAGGCGCGTGCGTCGCCATTGAATTCCACGCCGATGACCAGTTCGTCCGGCGCGTATTCTTCGTCAGCCTGGCGAGCGTTTAGGAAATCTGGGTCATCGATAGCTGGAATGCCATCAAAAGGCAGTAGAGTGACGATTTCCAGCTCGCGCTCTTCGGTCTCAGGGGCTGTTTGCGTGGAGGAAGTTTGTGGATTGGGCATACTTATCGTCTGGTTAGCAACAGCACAGGCAGAAAGGAATAGGCTCGAAGCCAATCCAATCATAAGGACTTGCGTTATCTTTTTCATGGGAGTTCACCTCATTCGTCATTTTGGAAGATCTTCTCACCAGCTCTTATAGGGACCTTGAGACGATTCTCCCAAGGGGTCACAGGGCACGACCAGTGCTCGTTATAGGCGCAATAGGGGTTGTAGGATAGGTTGAAATCTACCAGCAAGTTGCCATTCGGCAGAACCTCGGGGTCAAGATAGCGTCCTGCACCATAGGTTTCTCGACCAGCTTGGGAGTCAACGAAAGGGATGAAAAATCCGTGATGGCTTTCGTAAACTGTCAACGCAGCAGGCTCGCCTTCGACCTCGAAGTGAATCTTTCCAAAACGGATGTAATGTTGCACATCCCCAGTCGAGGTCTGGATTTCGATCTCTTCTTTTTGATCGAATTCGTCTATCTCGGTTTCGAAGCGTAATGCCTGGTTCTCAGAGAAGTAGTTCAAACCATCGAAATTTTCTTTTTGTTCGTGGTCAATAGGGCTTTGAGGGTGGTAGGCAAAGAAATCGTCTTTCTCAGCCCGCGCAATTGCGAGGTTGGACATATTAGTGCTCCTTACGTGCTATGTGCTGACAGACGATTCTGATTATTTACCTCTTACCCCCAAATTCTATAAGATCGAAAAATACTGGTGTGGGTGGGGGGGGGGGGCGCGCCCCCCCACCCAAATAGTTTTTAAATAAAAAAACAAC
>CAZUSV010000003.1:27068-65126 GCA_964622645.1 uncultured Anaerolineales bacterium | reverse complement strand
GTTCCCGTTGGGGCGGTTTGAGTGTATGAGGAGAATGCAACTATCATTATAAGGGTTTAGATAAGGAGAAGATGAAAGAAAGATAAAGGCAAATTAAAAGTTAGCTTTGAGATTTATGAGAAGCCTAAACCCACTTCAGTGTGGTATTTATCTCTTCCCAAGTGATCGGGCCTTGACGCAATATTTTCAACTCAGAAGAAGTGCAATCCACTACTGTAGATGGCTGTCCGCCTGGTGTGCGGCCTCCGTCTAAGATGAGTTGGATGCGTCCCCGCAGTTGGGCGAGAACTTCATTGGCTGTGCAGGCATTTTCACTTCCTGAGATGTTCGCGGATGTAACAGCCAATGGGCCGGTGGCGTCCATCAGCGCTAACGCGTCTGGATGATCTGGGATGCGCACGCCGATGGTTGGAAGCGGACTGAGGATTTCGGGTAAATCCGGATGTCTGGGAACAACGAGGGTCACAGGGCCGGGCCAGAATCGCTCAGCCAGCTTCAATGCCGCTTGATGGGGGTTCATTGTCACGCGCTTTAGGTCTTTGGGAGAACTCATCAGCACTGCAATAGCCTTGTTTTGATGGCGCTCTTTGACTCGAAATAGGAGTTCAATAGCATCGGTATCGTAGATTGCTGCCGCTAATCCGTAGACAGTATCGGTGGGGAAAGCAACCAGGCCCCCTGTCTCGAGCACGCTTACTGCGCGCGGAATTGCCTGGGGATATTTTGTTGACATGATATCTGTTTTCATGTTTTTTGATTTCGCGCGTTGACTTAGATCCGATTCATTCTGTTCGCAAGATCGATTTTCTAACGCGAATGCCTGCGAATGTAACGAATAACGCGAATTAAGTGATTATTCGCGCCATTTGCTTATTCGAGTAATTCGCGTTTCGTAGTTCCAGCGGAATTCAACATGCTATATTCAATGAGCAAATAATTGTGTCAAATTATTAATTCTCGACACGGATCAGGCGGTCGTGCCCAGCTAGATCTGGGAGCAGCTGTACATCGGCCTTTGGGAAGGCCTCTTGTGCAAGGGTCTGAGCTGCGACACCTTGGGATTCATCAATCTCCAGGAGCAGTAATCCGCCGGGGGCAAGGTATTGTGGCGCGTTTTTCAATAATCGCCGAATGATATTCAATCCGTCTGGACCGCCATCTAATGCCAGGGTAGGCTCTCGACCATAAACCTTTAGCCCATGCAAGGTGGCTGTTGGGATGTAAGGCAGATTTGCACAAATGACATCGTACCCTTTGGCATCCCCGCCGGTGATAAGGCGGGCTGTTGCACGTTGCAGGTCAAGTTTTTCAAACAAATCGGATTTAATGAACTCGATACGATCTGTGATATTGTGTTTTAGGGCGTTGGTTCGAGCTATTTCCAGAGCATCTTCACTTTTATCTGTAGCAATGACATGCAGATTTGATATTTGCTTCGCCAAAGTTACAGCAATGCATCCGGAGCCTGTGCCAATGTCAGCAACCAATAAATATTGATGCGATAATTCACCGCGAATGCTCTGCACGCCTGCGGCGACACACGAAGATCGCCAAGAATAACTTGTATTTTTGTCTTTGCGTTCTTTGTGTCTCCGCGGTTCGTTTATTTTGTTGATCCATGTTAATGCCTCTTCGACGAGAAGCTCAGTCTCGGGGCGGGGGATGAGTACTGCGGGGGAGACGATGAAATCTAGGCCGTAGAATTCCCAGTGTCCGAGGACGTAGGGCAAGGGCGTGCTGGTTTCAAGGAGGGATAGATTCTGAGAGAGGCTATCTATTTGAGCAGGGGAGAGTTGGGCCTCAAGATGCGCGAGAACCCAGGTGCGCGGCTTTTGCAGGATATGGGCCAGCAGCACCTGGGCGTCGAGCGAGGAGGTGTCACTAATAGGTTGAAGTATTACTTTGCTTTGCGCTAATGCATTGGCAACTGTCAATTGAGAATTATCAATTATCAATTACCCAGCCCCGCTTCTGCTAGTCGTTCGGCCTCGTCCCGGGTAGAGAGCTCATCGATAAATTCATCGATATCGCCATCCATCACCCCAGGCAAATTATAGGAAGATAAGTTGATGCGATGGTCGGTTACCCTGGATTGCGGATAATTATAGGTACGGATTTTCTCTGAGCGTTCCCCCGTTCCAATTTGAGAACGGCGATTCTCTTCGATTTCTGCGCGCCGTTTGGCTTCTTCCATCTCGTATAGGCGGGCCTTCAAGATGCTCATGGCACGCTGGCGGTTTTGGAGTTGGGAGCGTTCATCCTGGCATTGCACAACCATCCCCGTGGGCAGGTGAGTCAGGCGCACGGCTGTGGAGTTCTTCTGCACACTCTGTCCGCCTGCCCCGGCTGATTTGTAGACATCCATTTTGATATCGCGATCGGGGATATCGATTTCAACGTCGTCTACCTCGGCCAATACTGCAACGGTTGCTGTGGAGGTATGGATGCGTCCCTGAGATTCGGTGACCGGCACGCGCTGCACGCGATGTACGCCAGACTCGAATTTCAATTTCGAGAAAGCGCCATTCCCTTTGATCAGGAAGGAGACTTCCTTGAAGCCGCCCACACCAGTCTCATGGAGGGAGAGCATTTCGGATTTCCATCCGAGCGAATCAGCATAGCGATTGTACATACGGTAGAGATCTGAAGCGAAGATTCCAGCCTCGTCTCCACCCGTGCCAGCCCGGATCTCCATGATCACGTTGCGTTTGTCTCGGGGATCTTTGGGGATCAAATGAGTTTTGATTTCAAGTTCAAGTTGGGGAAGTTTTTCTTCTAATTCTTCCAATTCCATGGAAGCCAATTCAGCTAACTCGGCATCATCACCGTCTTGTAAAGCCTTGGCTTCTTCTAAACTTTCGATCGCTTTGCGATATTCAGTAGCTTTTTCTATGATGGGATCCAAATCAGCACGCTCTCTGCCCAGATCGGCAGCGCGTTGATAGTCATCGCCGACTTCCATCAACTCTTGATTGATTTCTTCGTAGCGTCCCTCAATGCCTTTGAGTTTGTCGAGTAACATGCGGCGATTATACCATCGGGAACTTGATCTGGCTCGATGGGGAGAAAAAAGGAGTATCAAATTCTCTTTTTCTTTGCTTGCCACCTGTATTTTCCCGTGCTATAATTTTTCTGGTTTTCCCCCTTATTGGAATTCAAAACAGAAAAACCGCGTTGATCGCTTCCCTGTTTCCCACGTGCTCAGGCGTGTGCGTATGTCAGTGGGGTTAGATTCTCGAATACGCGGCATAGATATTTCCCCAGAGAAGAGATATATGAATGTATTAGAACTTGAACAGAAACCCTTGATCGAGTTGCGTCAGATTGCCATGGATTTAAATGTCCCGCAGGCTGCTCAACTCAAGAAAGAAAAACTGATTATGCTCATCCGCCAGGCTGAAGCTGAACGTGAAGGCCTGGAGGTGCGCGGCGGCATCCTAGAGATCATGAGTGAAGGCATTGGTTTCTTGCGTTGGGATAATTACCAGCCCAGTTCCAATGATGTCTATGTCTCGCAATCTCAAATCCGCCGCTACAAGCTGCGCAACGGTGATATGGTTATTGGCCATGTTCGCCCGCCGCGCGAGTCCGAGCGTCATTATGGGCTACTCAAAGTCGAAACCGTCAATGGTCTAGACCCTGAAGAGGCCATGCGCCGTACCCGCTTCGAGCGACTGACTCCGATTTTCCCGGACAGGCGTTTCAATTTGGAAACGGATAAGCATCTCATGGCCACACGTTTGATCAACTTGATCACACCGGTTGGGCGAGGACAGCGCGGTTTGATTGTCTCGCCTCCAAAAGCCGGCAAGACCACGATTTTGAAGAATGTGATCAATGCGATTTCCAAACAGTATCCTGAGGTAAATCTAATTGTAGCGCTAATTGGTGAACGCCCTGAAGAGGTCACCGATATGGATCGCTCGGTGGATGCTGAGGTGATCTCATCTACTTTTGACGAGCCGGTATCTGCACATGTGCGCGTTGCTGAGATGGTCATCGAACGCTCTAAACGTCTGGTCGAGGCGGGACGGGATGTATTCATTGCCATGGACTCAATCACCCGGCTTGCACGTGCTTATAACCTGGTTGTACAACCTTCCGGTAGGACACTTTCTGGCGGTATTGATCCTTCAGCATTGTATCCCCCCAAACGTTTCTTCGGAGCTGCGCGTAATATCGAAGATGGAGGCTCATTGACAATTGTAGCTACTTGTTTGATTGATACAGGCTCCCGCATGGATGATGTAGTGTACGAGGAGTTCAAGGGTACGGGCAACATGGAACTGCATCTCTCTCGCCAGTTGCAAGAGCGGCGTATCTTCCCGGCGATTGATATCTCACGTTCATCTACCCGTCGCGAAGAGATTCTCTTGGGCCCAGATATCACTCCGAGAGTCTGGTTGATGCGGCGCATGTACGACCAGATGATCGCCACGCCTCCTCATGGAGCTGGAATGGATCCGGGAACTGCCGCCGAAGCGATCTTCGATCGCATGAAAAATACCAATGACAATCAAGAATTCTTGATGACTTTGAACGAGTAGTTCTTGCACAGATTTCCCACGTATCGGTAACTGAATGATGACCAGAAGTCGCGGCTGGTTTTATTGGCTGGCCTGGGTATTTGCCATTTTTCTTGTTGGGGCAGTTGGGTATTTGGGTTGGCAGCGATTAGCCCCGTCCCGAGGATTGGCTACTCGAAATATTGGAAATGCGCCCAAGCCGACGATAGCCGTCGTGGAGCTTCCAGGAGGGGAAGCACAGCTTCCAATCTATGAAGGTACCGGAGTTCAAACCAAACTGAGACGGAAAGCGATGCTGACCACGCTGATTCCCTCCCGGCCGCGCACGAAAGTCGTCGAATATACCGTGGATCTGGGTGATTCAGTATTCGCAATTGCCAGCGCCTACGGCGTTCAACCTGAAACTGTGCTCTGGTCTAACTACGATGTTCTGAAGGATGACCCTCACTCTTTGGCCCCAGGTATGCAACTAAATATCCCTCCTTTGGATGGTGTGTATTACCAGTGGCAAGAAGGAGATTCCCTGGAATCCGTGGCCAATGCATTCGAGGTCGAAGTTGATGATATCCTAACCTGGACGGGAAACCGCATCGACCTGACTAACCCTATCATCGAAGCGGACAGCTGGGTGATGATCCCTGGCGGCCAGCGAGAATTCCAACAGTGGATTGTCCCAGTCCCGGCACGCGGCTCGGCTGGCGTATCCACGGGGATCTATGGGGGTGGAGCTTGTCCCGGTGGGTATGATGGTTTATATGGCAGCGGGGCATTCATCTGGCCAGTAAACAATCGCACTATCCCTGGCAATGATTATTGGTCAGGGCACCTGGCTATCGATATTGGTGTCGTTCTTGGCGATCCAGTTGTAGCTGCTGATGCCGGAGTGATCATGTTTGCAGGTTGGTCGTCTGGGGGTTATGGATATACTGTTGCTATCGATCACGGCAATGGCTATCAGACTTTGTACGCCCACCTCAGTGGTGTCAATGTGGCCTGTGGACAGAGTGTGCGTCAAGGGCAATTGATTGGATCAGGTGGCAGCAGCGGCAACTCCACTGGCCCTCACCTGCACTTCGAGGTGCGCTTGAATGGTGGATTTGTGAATCCCTGGTATGTGTTACCCTAAGATTGTTCTACTTGCAAAGCTAGCGTATGGAGATATCCCAAAAATAGGGTATGCGGGGGGCGTACGCCTCCCGCATACCCTATTTTTGGCCAAATCTGTTCTAAGACTGATTAGTTTCTGAGGAAGATAAGATGACAAATGAAATCCCTGAACCCAAAACAAAAACAATCGCAGAGACTCAAAACAACGCCGCCTGGTTGGCGGAAGAGCCTGATGGAGAGACCACCTATCATCTGGAACTCAATAACATCACTGTACATTTCTTCGCTGAAGAATGGCAGGAGTTCCTGGAGTTGGCACGCGCTGTGGTGAAGCAAACCAAATAAACTCTTGAACTTCTTAGCTCTCCAGGAATCGCCGGGGTAGCTCCCAAAATCTGGACATTGCCATGGGAATTCCTAGAGACCCAACTTTTTATGTTCATGAGGGTGCTTTTGAATACATCATAAGGGCGTAATGACTAAACTCGTTGTAATCGGCGCGGGAAGCGCATCTTTTGGACTAAATACCCTGGCTGCCATAATGGGCAGTGAGAATTTGCGTGGCGCCCATCTGGCTTTGGTGGATCGCAACGAACGCGCTTTGGGGCTGGTCGGCAATCTTGCAGAGGCACTGAACACAGTGTGGGATTCACAAATGAAGCTTAGTTTCCACACGCACCATAAAGGGGTCCTCTCGAATGCCGACTTCGTGGTGCTCTCTATTGAAGTATCTCCTCGTGAGCAACTTTGGCGCTCTGATTACGAGATCCCTCTAAAATATGGTGTCCGCCAGCCTTATGCTGAGAATGGTGGTCCCGGAGGCTTTGCCCATGCCGCACGCAATATCGGTCCGGTAATGGATATCGTTGGCGATATGGAACAGCTCTGCCCCCAAGCCTGGCTGATCAACTACACCAACCCGATGATGCGTATCTGTGATGCGGTGGCGCGTTACAGCAAGATCAAGGTTGTCGGCCTGTGTCATCAGTTTGGGGCAGGGTATGCCATGGTTGCCAAAGCCCTGGCCGGCGATCTGGGTTTCGATATCCCCGAGGGTTTCACCGATTGCCATGCTTCGCCAGTGACCGGCCCCTTGCGGGCGGAAGCGATGAAACAAGCCTTGCCCCGCCTCCAAATCACCGCCGCAGGCTTGAACCACTTTACCTGGATGCTCTCTCTTCACGACCGACAGACAGGTGAGGATCTCTATCCCCTGTTTCGCAAACGTTGGGCTGCATTGCCCAAAAGCTTTGAACCGCTCACCAGGCGCGTTTTCGATGCTTTTGGCCTTTTTCCCATCCCCGGTGATGAACACCTCGCTGAATATCTGCCCTGGCTGAGTGATCCGGTTACTAAACCCTGGGAGAAGTACCAAGTCTCACTCTATGATTGGGACTTCTGGGATCGACACCGCGCTGAGGGCTACCAGACGATTGCCAAGATGATTTCAGGTGTTCTCCATGTAGATTCCCTCAAAGATGCTGATTCCGAAGGGGCTTTGGAAATCATCGAAAATATCGCCACAGGTGGAGTCCACTACCATTTGGCAGTCAACCTGCCTAACCTTGGGCAGATCCCCAACCTGCGATATGGGGCGATCGTTGAAACTCCAGGCATGGTGACCGGCGCAGGTGTGCAGGCTGTAACTGTCGATCCCTTACCAGAAGGTATTGCTGAACTCTGCCGCCGCGAAATCACAGTCACCCAGCTTTGCGTGGATGCTGCTGTCCATGGCGATCGAGATGCTGCCCTGCAATGCCTGCTGCTTGATCCAGTGATCACAGATCTGGATATTGCCAAACTAATTTTGGATGATTATTTGAAAAGCTATCAAGAATACCTGCCACAGTTTTGGACTTGATGATATGGACTAGATTCGACAGATAGAACAAAATGGGCCTCTAGCAATTCCTGTGGTAATGTCCAGATTTGGGGGTATGGGGCGTGCGGAGCACGCCCCATACCCCCAAATCT
Organism: uncultured Anaerolineales bacterium; assembly: GCA_964622645.1. GTDB lineage: Bacteria > Chloroflexota > Anaerolineae > Anaerolineales > UBA11858 > NIOZ-UU35. The sequence goes on along the minus strand of CAZUSV010000003.1, from coordinate 57,519 downwards.
GGGAGCTACCCCAGCAATTCCTGGAGAACCACAAAATCACGAATATGAACAAATGGCTTGAATTGCACGAATATGGAGGGAGATTTTCAGAAAACATTCGTGATTGTTTTCGAAGGCATTTCGATAGAGTCAGGTGATCTAGATTTTGATAATATCTTTAGGAGAGAAGAATGCGCATATGGAATCTGCCAGTCGTTGATTTCATCCCCTTTGACGAACTAGAAGAAGAGCGTCCAATCATCTTAGTGACCACGGATGGAGCCTGGCAAGCTGTCGCCGATGATCTTCAACACTTGGATATTGTCTGGCGTGCCAACATCACTGAAGCGACTATCCACCAATGGGTCAACAATACCACCGAGATCCAATCTCAAATCATCAATCCGCCGGAGGCGTCTCCAATCCCAAATCATCAGTCTCCAATCATTTACGCCGTTGGGGGTGGCCTGGCGGTCGATGCTGCCAAATATATCGCCTACCATACTGGTCTCGAACTGGTCAGTCTGCCAACAGCGCTGTCCGTGGATGCCTTCTTGACATGGGCATCCGGCGTCAGGGCTGAGGGCTGCGTCAAATACCTGGAAACACAACCCCCGCAACGCCTGATCATGGATGTGGATGTTCTGGCCGTGGCTCCTGAGGGGATTCGCGCCGCAGGGATTTGTGACGTGCTCTCCATTGCCACAGGTCTATGGGATTGGGAGCTTGCCGCTGAGCAGGGAAAGAACCCAGAGGGTATGGAACTGATTCCATGGGCCGCCGATGCAGCCCAATCGATTCTGGACGGCGCATTGGAGTGTGCCGAGGCTGCTGGGGCTGGGGATGCGGAAGGGTTGAAACAGTTGCTCGATTGCCTGGCCATGGAAGTACAGCTTCGCAACCAGATTGGGCATTCTCGCCCCGAGCAGGGCAGCGAGCACTACTTTGCTTATTCCGTGGAGAATTATCTCGGTAAAAGTCTGCCTCATGGGGATTTGGTTGGCCCAGGTATCTTGCTGATGGCTGAATTCCAGGACCAAGATACTTATGCCCTGGAGCGCGCCCTGAAGGCTTGTCACATCCCCTTGGATACCATCCCCGAAGATGTAGTGGGCTTAACTCTCAAAGGATTGCCAGATTATGTCCGCAAGCACGATTTGCCTTACGGCATCGTCCACGAGTTAGAGATTTCGTAGCGCGTGAAGCGGCGCCGAAGGCGTGCACACCAAAGGTGGGCCTTCGGCCAGCAAGGGTGGAGCGCGATTCGCACAACTCGCTATCCTCTACAAGCTTCACGCTGCACGACGAAGGAGATATCCATGACCATCCGAATTGCATTTACCGGCTCCGGCTACATTTCGAAAATTCATGCCCGTGCGGCGCAGAAGATTGAGGGTGTTGAACTGGTTGCCGTGGTCAATCATCGACCCGAATCTATGGCAGCCTTCGCGGGTGAATTCAATATTCCCCACCAGTTTGCAAACATTGCTGAGCTGCTCATTGACGGGTCTGTGGATGCGGTCAGCATAAACACCCCCAACTATCTCCATGCACCAGAAACCATTGCCGCACTAGAAGCCGGTGTCCATGTGATGGTCGAAAAACCCATGGCGATGAACGCTGCTGAAGCACAAGCCATGTTGGCTGCCAGTGGTAAGTCGGGTGCCGTGTTGATGGTGGCCCACTGTTGGCGCTTCGATGAGGAAGCTCTCTGGCTCAAAGATCAGGTAAAGTCTGGCAAGCTGGGCAGGATCATCCGCACTAAGGGATACGGGGTGCACGCCAATTGGGGCCCGGGCGGCTGGTTTACCCAGGCTAAATATGCTGGAGGGGGTGCCATGGCCGATATGGGTATCCACGCCTTAGATACCGCCCGTTTCCTGCTCGGTGATCCACAGCCTCTCAGTGTGTATGCCGTCATTGGCACTCACTACAACGATTTTGATGTCGATGACACTGGTGTGATCATCATCAACTGGGAAAATGGCGTGACCAGCTATCTGGAGTCTGGCTGGTGGCAGCCTCACATGGATGGGCCAGAAGCGGCCACTCAACTCTATGGGACAAAGGGTTTTGGGGAGATCTACCCAACCCGATTGAAGATCCCCAATCACCCAGAGGAGCGCGTTGACATAGTTGAGGGTGGTTTCCCTTTCCCCAGGCCTGAGCACTGCCCCCAAACGATGTACGACCGCCAAATGGCTTATTTCATTAAATGCATCCGCGAGAAAAAGGCTCCTGTTCCGGGAGGGCTGGAGGGCCTAGGCAATATGAAAGTTGTCGATGCGGCCTATAGATCAGCGGAAGAGGGCAGGGTTGTGGAGATAAAAAGTTAGGAGTTAGGGTTTGTGAAAATTGTTGTTATTGGTGGGGGTTCTACGTATACCCCGGAGTTAGTCAATGGCTTTTTGGCGCGCAGCGATTCATTGCCCCTGTCCGAGCTGTGCCTGATGGATATCAACGCCGAACGGTTGGAGATCGTGGGGGGCTTTGCTCAGCGCATGGTGATGGCGCAAGGTTCACCTTTTGAGGTTACTTTGTCTATCGATCAGCGCGCGGCGATCAGCGGGGCCAGCTATGTGATCATCCAGCTGCGTGTGGGTTTGATGGAAGCCCGTCGAGAAGATGAGTACCTGGGTAAACGCCACGGGTTGATTGGCCAGGAAACCACCGGTGTGGGCGGGATGGCCAAAGCCTTGCGGACGATCCCAGTATTGCTTGATGTCGCCAAAGATATGCACGAGAACGCGCCGGGTGCATTGCTGGTCAACTTCACCAACCCAGCCGGTTTGGTCACCGAAGCGCTCTTTCGCTACGCCCCGAATGTGCCCTCTGTGGGTGTGTGTAATGTCGCCATTACGACGAAGATGGAAATTCTCGCAGAGCTGGGTAAACGCTCGGGGAAACACATCCCAGCCCAAACGGCGCAACTGGATACCCTGGGATTGAATCACTTGACCTGGCATCGCGGGTTCACTATCAATGGAGAGGATGTCTGGCCCCAGGTCATCAGCGAATACATCAAAGAACTCCAGTCTAGCGACTCTCCAGAATGGGATCCCCAAACCATTGAAATCTTGGGAATGATTCCCAATTATTATTTACATTATTTCTATAACACGGATCACAAGCTTTCTGATCAGAACAAATGGCCTCCTTCACGGGCCGAAGAAGTCATCGAGATCGAGAGAGAGCTATTGCGACAGTATGCTGATCCTGAGCTGGTCGAACCCCCAGAAGATCTGATGAAGCGCGGGGGCGCCTATTACTCCACCATGGCGACCCAATTGCTGGATGCCCACTACAATGATCGGGATGAGACGCATATTGCCAATGTGCGCCACGATGGCACCGTGCCTGGTTGGCCTGAGGATTGGGTGCTGGAATTGCCCTGCAGAGTAAATCGGGGTGGTATTTGGCCTCTGCCGACAACACCTCTACCACCAGTATGTTTTGGCTTGATCGCTCAGGTGAAGTCCTACGAAATCCTGACAGTCGAAGCCGCTGTCCATGGTGACCGCAATGCCGCCTACCAGGCGCTGTTATCACATCCTCTCGGTCCAAGTGCCGATAAAATCCAGGCCGTGCTCGACGATATGCTCGAAACCCACAAAGTATACTTAGCGCAGTTTTGGGAATAGACCTACCTACTACCTTGACAATGTCAACTTTCAGACCAGAAGCCCGAAAATAGGGGTATCCGGGGGTGCGGAGCACCCCCGGATACCCCTATTTTCGGAAGTTCTTGCGAAGTTGACATTGTCGAACTACCCAACTTCCTAACCATGAATTACTACCTCGGTGTAGACATCGGTGCCACGAAAAGCCACGCTCTGATTGCTGATGAGACCGGTCAGGCTGTAGGTTTCGGCGCGGGTGGCCCGGGCAATTATGAAGGTGTGGGCTGGGATGGATTGCGAATAACCCTGCAGTTGATCACCCAAAAGGTGCTTGATACAGCCAGGATAAAGCGAGATCAAATTAAGGGCGCCGGTTTTGGTGTGGCAGGATACGACTGGCCTTCTGAGCGAGAGCCAACTTTAGCTGCAATAGATGGGTTAGGATTAATTTGTCCTGTCGAGGCCGTCAACGACGCCATCATCGGTCTGTTAGCGGGATCCAGTCAGGGGCGGGGGGTTGCCATCATCGCTGGCACTGGCGAAAACTGTTGGGGTGTTGACCGAAATCGCCGCTATGGTCGCATGACTGGCAACAGCTTATTGATGGATGAATATGGCGGCGCGCAAACCATGGTTTTCAAGGCCCTGCATGCTGTGGCACGCCAATGGGGCCAACGCGGCCCGGTCACTGAATTGAGCCGAGTTTTTGTGCAGTATTCGGGTGCATCCTCATTGGATGATCTTCTAGAAGGCTTGGGGACAGCACGCTATCAGCTTAGTGCAGAAGTTGCTCCGTTGATCTTTCAGGTTGCTGAAGCTGGTGATCCGGTTGCTATCGATGTTATCCGATGGGCGGCCCTTGGCCTGGCTGATATGGTCAATGGCGTTGTGCGTCAATTATCTTTCGAGGAGCAAGAGTTTGAAGTTGTGCTCATCGGCGGTGTTTTCAAGGGTGGGCCTTTAATTCTTGAACCCATGAAAACCGCCATTCAGGAAGTCGCGCCCAGGGCACGCTTTGTCCACTTGAAGGCCCCTCCTGTGGTGGGGGGTGTGCTGCTGGGTATGGAACAGGCTGGTTTTGATGGCTTTGCGTTGCGGGAAGAATTGATTGCATCAGCCGAAGATTTGATTGGTATTATTTGATGGGATGAGAATTGGAATGAATGAGTTGATTGAATTCAGTAAGGAACTGGCTGATGCCAGCGGCGAAATTATCCAGCGCTATTTCCGCACAGATATGGATGTCGAGATCAAGGGTGATACAACACCTGTCACCATTGCCGATCGTCAGGCCGAGGAGCTCATGCGTGAGATGATCCAAAGTCGTTATCCTGATCACGGCATCATTGGGGAAGAGTTCGAAGACATCAATCCTGAGGCTGAATACCAATGGACACTCGATCCCATTGATGGCACCAAAACCTTCCTTACAGGAACGTATCTCTTCGGGACGCTGATCGCCTTATTGAAAGACTGGCAGCCTATCTTAGGGGTGATCAATAATCCCATCGTAGACCAATTTCTCGTGGGAAATGGCGAGCGCACCTGGCTGAATGGAAAAGAGGTGCGAGTACGCCCTTGCAAACACATCGAAGATGCCACACTGCTGACATCTTCTCCCCTAACGATCTACAAATACCATCATGGGGCTGCTTTCGATGCGCTGGTACAGCGGGTCCATCTCTACCGCACCTGGGGCGATTGCCATGGCTATTACCTGGTAGCAACGGGATATGCCGATATTATGGTTGATGGTGCCATGCATATTTGGGATGTGGCCGCCCTCGTGCCGATCATCACAGGGGCTGGTGGAGTGATCACTGATTATTTTGGTGGGGACCCCATGAGTGGGGAAGGAGCTGTTGCCACAGCGGGAGAGATTCATGATCAAGTCATCGCCTTATTGAATCCGGGACTCTAATCGAAAAAACTTCAAGAGGAGATCCATGATGAGCAGGTTAGCATATTTGGGTGGTGACCCCACCCGGTCAGAACCCTACCCTCAATGGCCCGTTCATGACCAGCGTGATATTGATGCTGTGACCCGGGTGATCGAATCTGGACGATGGGGTGGGTATCCCTACCCCGGGCCGGAGACTCAGGCTTTCTTGAAGAGGTTTGCTGAACTCCAGGGGGGTGGCTACCCTGTAGCGATGGCAAACGGTACGGTCACCATGGAAGTGGCCTTGCGTGCCACAGATATCGGCTGGGGGGATGAGGTCATTGTGCCCGCATATACCTTTCAGGCCACGGCCGCCGCGCCACTGGCTGCCGGGGCCCTCCCAGTCATTGTAGATATCGACCCCGACACTTATACGATTGATCCCAAACTCATCGAAGCGGCTATCACCGAGAAAACCAGGGCCATTATCCCCGTACACCTTGGCGCGCAGATGGCCGATATGGATGCCATCATGGCTATCGCTGAGAAATATGATCTGATCGTGATCGAAGATTGTGCCCATGCTCATGGAGCCAAATGGAATGGCCAGGGTGCCGGCACGATCGGTCACTTCGGCTCCTTCAGTTTGCAATCCTCGAAGACCGTCACATCTGGGGAAGGTGGCGTGCTGATCTGCCGAACCCAAGAGTTAGCGGCACGTGCAGTTAGCGTGATCGACTGTGGACGCTCTCACCCGCTTGGCGGCGAGGAGCAGGGCAGCGATTTCAGCATGGGGGCCAACTACCGCATGTCGGAGTTGCAAAGCGCGCTGGCCAATGTCAGCCTCGAGCGTTTCCCAGAACAAGCCAGGCAGCGCGAGCAGATGTTAGGCTACATGGAGGAAAGCCTTAGTGAAGTGCCAGGCGTGCGTCTGCTCAAACGCGATCCACGCCACACCAGGCGTTCTTTCTACCGCTTCATCTTTGCCGTTGATCCTAAGGTCTTCGGCGCCGAACACGAGGAGATTTGCGCAGCCCTTGAAGCCGAGGGCATTCCCTGCTGGGTGGGATACGAAGCCATGCACAATTACACGCTTTTCCAGCCCCAACTTTCTAAATTGCCTGTTCCCAGCGCTTTCCCGGAGTATTTCGATTTCGAGAAGATGGAATTCCCAGAAGCCAGGCGCGCCTGTGAGCATGAAGCAGTCTGGCTGGACGAGGCCGTCTTTCGTGCCGGGCGTCAGGGAGTCGATGATGCTGTGGCTGCTTTGAAGAAAATCCTGGCCAATTCATCAGAATTGCGAGAAGTCCCCCAAAAATACTAAGCTCAGCAAGATTGATGTCTATGAGTAAAGAAGTTCAAGCCTCTTTAGAAGCAGAAATTCTTCAGCAGCCGCTCGTCTTCCAGCAATTGCTGGATCGACAGGTGGATATAGTCTGCGATATTGCCGGCCAAGTTGGCGGTGGTTTCAAATATCTCTTCATCGCGGCACGGGGAACCTCCGATAATGCCGCTCGCTATGCTCAATATTTGTTTGGGGCGCGCAATCAGGTGCCAGTGGCTCTGGCGACTCCCTCATTGTTTTCCATCTATCATAGACCCCCGAATTTATCAGGGGCTTTCGTGATGGGGATTTCCCAATCTGGGCAATCCCCTGATATCGTAGAGGTTCTCGCCGAAGGGCGCAGACAGGGCAGGCCAACCATGGCAGTTACTAATGATCTCGCCTCACCCCTGGCTGGAGTCGCTGATTTTGTAATCGATATCTGCGCGGGACCGGAACTGGCGGTCGCAGCGACGAAAACGTATACGAATTCCTTGGGAGCCTTGGCGCTCTTTTCGAGCGCGCTATCCGAGGACGCGAGTGATATTGAGGCGCTTTATGCCGTTCCCGAACAAATGGAGCAAACTCTGCAGGCGTTGACTCCCGTTCTCCATCGGGTGGAGCGCTACCGCTATATGGAGCAATGTGCTGTGATTGGGCGCGGTTATAATTACAGTACAGTTGCCAATCCCTTCTTCAGCCTCAGAGTATCTGACACCCTTGATGGCTGTGCTTCCTGGACAAATGTTTAGCCTGATGCTTGCCAGAGCAAAGGGATTCGACCCCGATCGGCCAAATGGGTTGTCCAAAGTAACATTGACTCGCTGAAAGGATCCCCCCTGCGAACAAACGAAATGGAGTAATTATGCATCCAAACCCAGTCCTAGAAAAACTTGGATTTTCAAATGACGACCGCGTTGTCATCATCCACACCGATGATATCGGCATGTGCCAGGCTAGCGTGAGTGCTTTTGAAGAGTTGTGGGATTTTGGCTTGATCACTTCTGGAGCAACGATGGTGCCCTGCCCCTGGTTTTTGGAAGCGGCTGCATTTTGCAGGGAAAATCCCCAGGTGGATATGGGCGTGCATCTCACCCTGACCAGCGAATGGGAGACTTATCGTTGGGGACCGATCTCTACCCGCGATCAGGGTTCTGGGATGGTCGATTTCGAAGGGTATTTCTATCGCACATCCGAAGAAGCTCAGGAGCACGGCGACCCCGAGGCTGTGCAACTGGAATTGCGCGCCCAGGTCGTTCGGGCCATCGCCTTGGGTATCGACCCAACTCATATTGACACCCACATGGGTTCAGTGGGACACCCCAAGTTCATGCCAGGCTACTTGCAGTTAGCGGTGCAGTATGCCTCGCCCCCCATGATCATGCGTATGGATGAGCAGAGTTGGCTGGAATTCGGGTTGGAACCCGAAACGGCCAAACTGGCCGCTTTGATGGTCGCCCAGACTGAGGAGATGGGCATACCCCTCCTCGATCATTTAGGAGGCTTGGAGCTCGATCAAGCGGGAACTCTCGAAGAGCGCATTGCTTATGCTAAACAATCTTTCGATGATCTGAAGCCGGGCATTACCCATTTCATCATTCACCCATCCAAGGACACACCAGAACTGCGGACCATCACCCCAGATTGGCCCTATCGCGTTGCTGATTATCAGGCGTTTATGAGTGCAGAATTGCGAGATTATGTTCAGCAGAGTGGTGTCCACGTGATAGGATATCGTACTCTGAAAGAATTGATACCGTCTTTATCATAGTGATCTCTCCTGCATGACAGTAGGGTTTGTACACGGACTGGAAGGATTTAGAACCTACCGAAAATGCTAAGGCCGGTCTCCTGACCGTGCCGAACACGGTCACGCCAGAGGCGGGCCTTCGGCCGACCGGTTCAAGCGAAATTTCGGATAGATACTTATATAAAAATGATTTGGGTGTGTTTAACTCGGTTGGGGATGGTCCGGCGTATAGCGTATTCCATTAACCTGCACGCAATTCGCTATGCGGAATACGAACATTTTATTCAACTCATTTGAACACACCCAAATCATTTTTCCGTGTTCTTCCGTAAAATCCGTGTACAACAATTCATGAGTTGTTCCAAAAGGAGCGAAATATGTCCACAGCGATTACAACTGACGAAACGTATGTTGCCACGACCAAACAGCGCTGGCTGTACAGCATTGCCAATCTCGGTCATGTCATCCCGGCTCAAATGGTAGGTTTCGTTTTGTTTTTCTTCACCGATATCAAGCGATTGCCAGTTGCCATTGCATCAGGGGTGATGTTTGCTTATTCGATCTGGGATGCTGTCAACAATCCCATTATGGGATATATTTCCGATCGCACAAAATCCCGCTGGGGACGCAGGATCCCGTACCTGAGGTTTGGTGCAGTTCCCTTTGCCCTCTCTCTGATCTTAATCTGGTTGGCACCCTTTGATGGCGTCGAACAGACCACCGCCCTGGCTCTCTACATGATTTTTGTACCCTTCCTTTGGGAAGGTCTGGGGACGATGACTACCACTGCCTACTATGCCCTGCTCCCGGAGATGTTCAACACCTATGAGTCCCGCACCAAGGTCGCTGTAAGTATGAACATCATCCAGGTGATCGGTCTCTTCGTTGGTATGGCTGGGACGCCAATTCTCACCGCACAGATTGGCTGGGTCTGGACAGCCGCAATTTTCGCGGTGATCACGATTGTGACGTACTATGTAGGATTACCTGGAATGTTCGAGCGCCAGAGTTCCGTGGATGCTGAGAATGTGCCCTTTTGGGAGGCCCTCGAGGCAACTTTCATCAACCGCAGCTTTGTCAGTGTAGTCGTTTCGCAGACGTTCCGTTTTGTGGGTACCGGCACGCTTACCACAGGCGTTCTGTTCTACGTCAAATACAGTCTGGATGCGGGTGAGGGATTCGCCTCAGTGATATTAGGCATAGCATTCATCGTTTCAGCAATCACCTTAGAGCTGTGGCGTCGCATAGTTGCCAACCGATTTGAAGGTCGAACCACACTGATGATTGCCAACGCGGTGATGGGTGTGTCCGTGATCCCCCTCGGCATTGCCCCCAACACCACCACCGCGGCGATTGCCTCGGCAGGATTGGGTCTGGGATTGGCCGGCTTGATCTTGATGGGTGACGTGATTGTTGCGGATGTGATTGACGAAGATGAAGTCAAAACTGGGCAGCGCCGTGAAGGGATGTATTTTGGGATGAGTAAATTCATCATGAAACTTAGCGGGAGTATTGTAGCCTTATGGTTTGGCTGGATTGCCCCGGCTTATGGATATGATTCCGCCCTAGTGATTCAGCCCGAAACGGTTGGCACAGGTTTCCGAGTCTTCATGACTGTACCTGTAATCGTCAGCTCAATCCTGGCGATCATCGCCTTATTCTTCTACCCACTGTATGGAGAGCGTTTGCAAGAAGTCAAAGATGCCTTGGCTGCCAGGCATGGCGATTGAGCAGAAATTTGAACCGCGAAGACGCCAAGAGCGCCAAGAAAAGGATAAAACAAGCATATCTTTGCGTCTTCGCGGTGAAATTTGGAGTCGGTTTTTACTCAGCCACACTTTACAGGGAAACCATATTGGATTGGGAGTTGAATTATGAATCCCTTCGAACCCCCTGATCTGTTTACAGCAAAGCGAATCCTGGCTGTTCAACCCCATTATGATGACAATGATATCGCCGCCGGTGGCAGCCTGGCTGCCCTGGTGGACCATGGGGCGGAGTTGCATTACCTGACTGTAACAGATGACTTGGTGGGTGTCATCGACCAGTCGCTCACGGATGAGCAAATGACTGCCCAATTACGGTCTGAGCAAGATCAGGCTGGGTCATCAATTGGTGTTTCAGGGCAGTATTGGTTGGGCTATCCCGACGCGGGCAAGTATGACTACTTCGATGTGCGTCGAGATATCATTAAATATATCCGTATGCTGCGCCCCGATTTCATCTTCACTTGCGACCCCTGGCTGCCCTATGAAGCCCACAGCGATCATATCCTGACTGGACGGGCGGTAGCAGAGGCATCAACTCTTTATGGACTGATGCGATTGGAGACGGACCCCGAAGTCGATAAAAGCTTTGTCGCCGATCCTTCCGAGTTGACTGGTATCGCATTCTACGCCACCGCTCACCCAAATACGATCGTGGATATTAGTAGTACCTTTGAGAGGAAGCATCAAGCCCTCGATTCGTATAAAGCACAGTTCAACGAGGAAGATCTGGGGCAGCTACACTTTTACCTCAGCTACAAAGAGCAGGAATGGGCTAAGGGTGAAAATTTTTCTCATGGGGAGCCACTAAAGGTATTGCGGCCTTTCCATTTGCACGTTTACCCGGATGCGTTGAATACGTGATGGGATTTTGGTTCTCAGAAAACAAGAAGCTAAACTTCTGGCAAAAGTTTAGCTTCTTTGCATTTTTGAAAAATTACTTTTGCATGCTCACAAACAGTTCTTGAACTGATTCTAGGCTGATCGTTTCACATTCGGACCCCAGCCGCCCTGGAAGCCGGTAGAAATAGGGGGCAATGTCCACCTCATAGCCACCCAGCGTATGCTCTGCTGCTGTAGGTAGGTAGCCTACACAGCCATTGCTCACGCTGGCGACCATGGTGTTGGCCGTTGGTGAGTTTGCCTTAATCGCCAAGCCGATTTCATTGAATACTTCCATCCCCAGGGCAACCAGAGCCAGTTCACCCACCCTAAGGATATTCAGTTTCATGGGAATCTGCCAGACACCCTCACGGGCCTCGATAGTTGATTTCCAAGGGTAGCGCATGTTGAGGATGGGATCTACTAAAAATTGGGGAATTCCCGCGATCTCAGATAGAACGCTCTTGTAGGTAGAAGGTGGATGTGATGTCTGTGCTTTCGCTTCAAGAGGCAGCCAAACCTCAGCAGATGCGAATTTAATAGGAGCACCCTCAAAGGGAGTCAGCGCGTCCAGGCTTTCCAAAACCCTTTCGGCGACTTCCCCACCTAACCTCTCCACCCCTTCCCAGTCATCATCCCCCCATTCATGATCAGGGTTCAGATCTGCGGTACATCCTTGGAGATAGAGCAAAGGCACACCAGTGATCGTTTCAACCCTACGGCGCATGGCTCCTGCCCAGTCTGCCGATACCAGCAAGTTCTTGGGTTCCAGAACGACATTGTGACAGGCATAGTTGATCAGATTTGCCAACGTCTGCCCATCGAGAGTCTGCACCTGCACTATGCCCAGCGAGCGATCTACGACGCCCTCGGGGTCGACACCGATCTCTATGCTCCCATCAGGCATGCGTTGGCGGCGGTTTACAGCGATGTGGGCTTCACTCGATCCCCAGGCCAGGGATGCTGGCTGTGCGTTCTCTCTGGCTTCTCGGACAACATCGCTGAGTTGGGCTACCAGGTAGTCGATATAATGTCGATTGCGCCGTGGCGAACGCCTATTTGCGTAGACAATCGGTCCTGAATGCGTGTGAGAACAGCAAATCACAACATGATCCCCAACTTCATCCTGTACGCGCTGGACGATGTGCTCGTTGATACACAATAGATCGGCTGCGATGATTACGGCCTGGGCACCTCCATCATCCACCGTAAGAGCCGTAGCTGTCAGGTCATCGTGGATGCCGCGGTTACCCCAAAGGCGGTCGCCATAGCCGATCAGGTAGATCCCTTTGGGAGGGGAGATAATGCGCCGGGCAACTCCGGCCATGAGTTTCGTGGTCATGTCGATCCTTTTATCTAATACCCAATCCCTAATATCCAATCCAATATCTGCTCATATCCTCAAATTCTGTCTGGTCTCCTCCGGTGTATCACCCAACTTATAGCCCATGAAGGCCACCGCACCCAGGAAAGCAAATGCCGCTGCAACCAACCAGGCCAGGCGTACGCCCAGGGGATTGGCCTCGGTATAGCCATATGTATCAAGGATGAAAGGTAAGATCAGCGCCGCCAGGGATGGGCCCACGCTGGCTGCCAGCGAGAAGGTGCCGTAATAGATGGCTTCCCGGCGGGCGTTGGTGAACATCTCATCATAATCGACCACGTTGCCCATCATGGCATAGGCCAGGATGAAGTAGCCTCCCAATACAGGTCCAATCAATCCCGCGGTGATTAAGCCATGCACCATGGGAGGTAATCCAGGGATCAATCCCACTGAATAATTGAGTGCTAAGATAATCCCCAGGCCGATCATGGTGATCATCAACAATTTGCGATTGGCGTAGCGTTTGCTGAGCCAGTTCCACAGTGGGGCTGATGCCATCATCAGCAAGACCAGGACGCCCTGGAACGTTCCCACGGCCCCTTCGCTTTCGCCCACTACGAGTGTTACAAAATAGGGTAGATTTGCGGTGACCATGGCATAGGCGACGTGCACGATCAGCACCGATGCGAGCATATACAAAAACTGCTTATTTGCCAGGGTTGCCCTTAACCCTTCGATGACGGGCAGCGGCTCTCCGATGGGTTTTTCGGTCTCGCGTAAGCCTGCTAAGGTCAACCAGATGGTGACTAAACCTACAACACCCACGACAATCCCCATGGCAATCGGTCCGATGCTATCGAAGAGCGGCGCAGCCACCAGGGCGCCAACCATCACCCCTAAGATGCCGAAGATATTCTTCCAGGTGCTCAAGGTGACCAGGTCTTGGGGTTTGCGCGCCATCTCTGGCATGGTGCCGTCATAAGGGATGCCGACCAGGCTGAATGCCGAGTAAAAGAATGTAACTATCACGAAGAAGTAGACTGCGTAAATCGTTGTCGATCCCCCTTGGGGCGGAGTCCAGATCAACACCAAGAAGAGAACAGTTGCTGGGGTGGCAAAGATCAAGAAGGGCCTGCGCCTTCCCCAACGTGAGCGTAAAGTATCGCTCCAGTGACCGATGAAGGGATCGATGACAGCATCCCACAAGGTCGAGATGGTCATCAGCACGCCGACCAAGGTAATCGGCAAGAAAGCTGTGCGCCCTGAGTCAGGTGGGGGAGCGTAAAAATAGAGCAGCCATGTTCCCACAGAGATGCCCATAATATTGAGACCAGCAGAGGCGCTGCTGTAGAGCAAAGTCCGGCCAAGGGTGAGTTTATCTTTCATCTTGCCTCCTTCTTGCTTGGGTGTTGATCAATTTGAGTCTTATCATATCATCGAAAATCGTACATCGCTGACGAGAAAGTGAGGGTCTCCAGGAAATCTCGTGGTAATGTCCAGATTTTGGGTATGCGGCCTGCGGAGCAGGCCGCATACCCAAAATCTGGTAGCTACCCCGGCGATTCCTTGAGAGCGGAAAGTGTGAAAACCGTTCTGAAGTTCAAATATTAGTGTCTCTGCACCTTAACAGATTGCAAACAATCGCCATTAAGCTTTTATGATATACTCTAAACATGCCTGTGAAGGTATTAATTACCACAAATATTCGCAGTTTGGGTGAGTTGATGCGGCAGGCACTGCGTGAAACTGGTCGTTATCGTGCCCAATTGGCTGATGGCAGCGAGCAAACCTTGGAACGCGCCAGGGGAGAGCAGTTTGCGGTAGCGATCATTGATTTTGGCGCTGTACCAGACCCTCGCGGGTTGATTGCTGAGTTACAGGACATCTCCCCAAAAATTAAGGTTGTAGTTATGCCTGCCAGCGCTGATGAGCAGCCTGCGGAAGAGGATCAAGCGTTTATTGATGCTTGGCTATCGATGCCCTTCTATTTGCCAAATCTCATCGAAACCCTGGCCGAAATTGTTGGGGATGTGGATGTTGGCGCAGTCGATGTGGAACCCGAACGCTTGCCCTTCCCTTCTGCGGTACCGAAGAAGCGAAAGTCTCCCCAGCCTGCGCCTGAATGGCTGCAGGATGTCAACCGCGTAGCGCAGCATCTCACCAGGCTCTCTCTGGAATCAACCGCCCAGGCTGCCCTGATCACCCGTGGCAGTCAACTCTGGGCGTATGCCGGACAGCTCCCCCAACTGGCAGCCGAAGAATTGGCGCGTGCTGTGGGCCATTATTGGGCCCATGATGGTGGCAGCGATCTGGCGCGTTTCGTCAGGTTGGAGGCTACCAAGAGTGAATTCATGATGTATGCCACCAGCTTGGGGGGAGATTATGTTTTAGCATTGGCATTCGAGGCCGAGATGCCTTTTACGGAGATGCGTACTCACGCCGGTGACCTGGCCCGGAAACTTTCTACTCCCCCAGTGGACGACTCAGCCCCCCTCCAGGTTGATTCTGTGCCTCAGCAGGATACTGTTTCCGAGGAGATCATCCCCGCTAGCGAGCCGCAGATCGCTGAATATGTCGAAGATGAGATCCCGGCGATCCCCACCGACTGGCGCCCCGACCAAGATGTAGCTGAGGGTCGACAGGCCTTTTTAGAAGATATGCTGGCTTCTATGGAGATCCCCCAGCCTGACACAGTTGAAGTGGAAGAAGCAGGGCTGGCCGATCAGGCCGATCAAGCCGATCAGGTTGATCAGGCCGATCAAGCCGATCAGGTCGATCAGGATAGCCCCGTTGGGGGCAGCATTGACTCCTCGGTTCCGCTACCCCCCTTAGAGGTAGACACCGACGCTCTCCTTCTTGTTGAAGAGGAGCAGCAGGCCTTTTTCGATGATTTGCTGACTTCCCTGGAGATTCCCCAGCCTGACACAGTTGAAGTGGAAGAAGCAGAGCTGGCCGACCAGGCCGATCAGGATAATCTCGTTGAAAGCAGCATTGACTCCTCGGTTCCGCCACCCCCCTTAGAGGTAGCATCTGAAGCTCCCCTGCCACCTTTAGAAGATCTCGAAGCTGCATTAGATTTATCCTTAGCCGACACGCAACCAACTCAGGTCGAGGAACTAGAAATCCTCGAAGAAGAGCAACCCCTAGGTGAAGAGCAACCCCCAGTTGAAGAGGAAATCCCTGAAGTAATCCTCAAACCAGGAGCTCTGGAAGCGGATACCACCACATTGCATAATCTCACTTATGCCTGTGTATTGGTGCCACGCTTGCCTCATCATCATCTTGTGGGAGATCTGGCCACCTTCCTGACTCAATGGGTCACACAACTCAGCCTGTCTTTTGGCTGGCGATTAGAACATTTAGCCATTCGTCCCGATTATTTGCATTGGATCTCAGTTGTACCCCCCAACTCCTCACCTGGGATGATGGTGCATAATATTCAAAAAGAGACCTCACAATATATTTTTTCAGAGTTCCCTCGTCTTCAGCGTGATAACCCTTCGGGCGAATTTTGGGCCTCTGGGTATCTGATTGTCAATGGGCGTGACCCTTTCTCACGCCAGATGGTGCGAGAGTTCATTGGTAGTGTTCGAACCCTCCAAGGGGCTCAGTAGTCTCGCAAATGTAAGTTCACCACAAAGAAAAATTCCCCGAAATTTGGGAAGCGGGATATGCGTTTCGCCCCCCAATTTCGGGATTATTGTTGAAATGGTCAAGTTATGCCACCTATCTTATACCTAATTGATGGCCATGCGTTAGCCTATCGCTCCTACTTTGCCCTGACTCGCGGTCAGCCGACTGGACGCTGGGTTACCAGTTCTGGTGAGCCTACTGCGGGAGTGTATGGCTTTACCAGTGTACTTCTGCGTATCTTGGAACAGGAGAATCCCGATTATCTGGCTGTGGTATTTGATACGGGAAAAACTTTCCGAGATGACATTTACCCAGATTACAAAGCTACCCGCGAAAAAATGCCTGATGACCTGCGCTCTCAGATCGATCGCATTCGCAAGTTGATCGATGCCTTCAATATCCCCCGCCTGGAAGAAATTGGATATGAAGCGGATGACGTTTTAGGGAGTGTTGCCAAGAAAGCGGTCGCTGACGGTCTTGGGGTAAAGATCTTCACTGGAGATCGAGATTTGCTCCAGTTGGTGGATGAGCGCGTCATTGTCAATTTGCCAGGCCGTTCTTTAGCAGATGCCAAAGATTACCTCGCCCAGGATGTCGTTGAAAGCCTGGGGGTGAGACCAGATCAAGTTGTCGATTACAAAGCCCTGATGGGTGATTCTTCTGATAATATCCCTGGCGTTGCTGGGGTGGGGAAGGTAACCGCTGCCAAGTTGCTCAACGATTATGACACGCTAGATGGGGTTTATGAGCATCTAGATGAGCTCAGCGCCGGATTGAAGAAGAAGCTAGAAGTGGGTCGCCAAGACGCTTATCTCAGTCAAAAACTGGCCGCCATCGTCACAGAATTGGATGTCGACCTGGATCTGGAGAAAGCTCGTCCAGATAATTTCAGCCCTCAGGCAGTGCACGAGGCTTTTCGTGAGCTAGAGTTTCGATCTTTGCTCAAGCGTTTAGAAGCATTGCAAGAACAATATGGCAAATCTGCACCCCAGGCTGGACAGCAGTTGCAGCTTTTTGGGGATGCTTCCATAGGTGCAGAGCAACCCGCCCCCAAAGACACCCAAATTCAAGTGCATATCGTTGATTCGCGCCCTGCGTTGGCAGATTTGGTAGATACCATCACCAGCGCAAAAGTCATAGCCTTCGACACCGAAACTACCTCCACAGATCAAATGCGTGCTGAGCTTGTGGGGATTTCCCTGGCGGTAAACGAAGAAGCTGGATACTACGTCCCCATGGGTCACCAGGAGGGCGAGCAGCTTCCCCTCACTGAAGTTCTGGATGCTCTACGGGGCCCACTGACAGATCCAGATATTCCCAAAGCTGGGCACAATCTGAAATATGATTTTGTGATGCTGGCTCGCAATGGGCTGATTGTTACTCCTTTGAGTTTCGATAGTATGATCGCCGAATGGTTGACCAACCCGGCTTCGAGAAACCTGGGGCTGAAGAATCTCTCTTGGGTACGTCTTGGCCACCAGATGAGGGAGATCGAGGAGCTTATCGGCAAGGGGAAGAAGCAAATAAGCATGGCTGCGGTACCTATTCCTGATGTAGCTCTGTATGCTGCTGACGATGCGGTGGTTGTACTGCGCCTGATGCCACAACTCAAGACAGAACTCGAAGATGCTCAGGCGATGTCTCTATTTGAAGAAATCGAGATGCCATTAATCAACGTTTTGGCCGATATGGAAATGGCGGGTATTGGCCTGGATAAAGAATTCTTGTCGCGGATGTCCATCGAGCTTGAAACCCGTCTTGTAGAGATCGAAAACCTGGTTTACCAAAAGGTGGGGGACTCTTTCAATTTGAATTCCCCTAAACAACTCTCCGAAGCTCTCTTCGACAAGTTGGGTATCGCCCCCCCAGATGGCTCACGTAAGACTGCCAGCGGATATTATTCTACAGCAGCGGGTGTTCTGGAATCCTTACGCAAGAAACACCCTGTCGTAGCAGATATCCTGGAGTACCGCGAGTTGGCCAAACTGAAATCGACTTATGTAGACGCTCTGCCTGAGCAGGTCAATCCGAGTACACACAGAGTGCACACATCTTATAACCAATCTGGTTCCCGTACTGGGCGCATCGCTTCCTCGGATCCAAATTTGCAGAATATCCCCATCCGTACAGAACTAGGTCGGCGAGTGCGCCAGGCCTTTATTGCTGCTCCGGGTCACCAATTGCTGGCGGTCGATTATTCGCAAGTCGAATTGCGCATTGCTGCTCATATGGCTCAAGATGAAGCGATGCTGGCTGCTTTCAATAGTGAGCAGGATATTCATGCCACGACCGCCTCAGCGGTTTGGGATGTTCCTCTCGATGCTGTTACCAGTACTCAACGCCGTCACGCCAAGGCGATCAACTTTGGGTTAATATATGGGATGAGCCCCTTTGGATTGACCCGTACCACCGATTTGACATTGGCAGAGGCAGAGGACTTTGTCAGCGCATACTTTAGAAAGTTCCCAGGTGTGAAAGCTTATCTGGATGGCATTCGCGAGACAGCCGCCCAAGATGGCTACGTCGAGACGCTATTAGGGCGGCGGCGGTATTTCCCTGGTTTGACGACAGCTCAAAATGTTCAGGTTCGCAACCGTGAAGAACGCGAGGCCATCAACGCTCCAATACAAGGAACAGCTGCGGATATAATGAAGATTGCCATGATCCGAATGCCCAATGCATTGCGGGAAGCCGGGCTTTCCGCGAAAATGTTGCTTCAAGTGCATGACGAATTAGTGCTAGAATGTCCTACAGATGAAATCGATGCTGCGGTTGCTGTAGTCCGTGATGCGATGGAAGGAGCATACACCCTGGATATTCCTCTCCGTACCGATGCTCGATATGGTACCAACTGGGGAGCTTTAGAAGCAGTATAATAGTAGTAGAAGCTCGTGGGGATTGTCAAATCCACCACAATTTGCTGGATTTGGCAATCCAGCAAGAGCAATTCGTGGTCTACTGAGTTTAGTGAGTTATGTCATGAGTCAAGAACAGCGTTATCAGCAAGCCATGAACCGGGGGCATACAGCTGCCTGGGATCAAGAATGGGATCAGGCTGCTGTATTCTATAGCCAGGCTTTGGATGAGAAACCAGGTGATTCTAAAGCATTATCAAATCTGGCCTTGGCTTTCTTGAATTTACAGGAATTTGAGAAATCGCTAAATTATTATCTTATGGCAGCTGAAGCAGCACCTGAAGACCCGGTTCCTCTAGAAAAAGCTGCCACACTGTATGTGAGTATGGGGCATGGTGGAAAGGCTGCCAAATTGTCGGATAGTGCTGCGGAACTTTATCTGAAAGAAAAGAATGCCGATAAAGCTATTGAGAATTGGTCCCGCTCTATCGTCATGAATCCGGAAAACTTGCATGCCCACTCACGCTTGGCTGTGGTTTATGAGCGTCTAGGGCGGAAAACGCAAGCGGTGCGCGAATATCTGCATATTGCCAGCTTGCTACAGCATGCCGGCCAGCAAGAGAAGGCCTTTGACGCCCTAAACCGGGCATTGCAGGTTGATCGAGATAATCAAGAAGCTCAACAGGCCCTGGCAATGCTTCGAGGAGGCACGTTGCTACCCAAGCCAGCCCGTCCGCGCGGTGGTACGGGCCCTCTCGATGAGTCATTGATCGCAACACGAACTCAATTGAGCCCCCCGAAACAGATCGAGGAAAGTAACCTGGATCCGATCGAAGAGGCCCAAAAGGAAGCTCTGGCCACACTGGCGCGCTTGTTCTTCGAACAATCCAGTGAGGATAGTTCAGCATCTCCGTCCACCAGGCGAGGATTGCAGGCAATTATGAATGGAGCTGGTGGTCCCGTGTTTGCCAAAAATGCTGACCGTTCCACGATAATGCTCCATCTAGGGTTGGCAGTTGATTTGCAGACCCAGGGGAATATCGATCAGGTTGTGGAGGAACTAAAGGGCGCAGTCAATGCTGGCTTAGATTCTCCAGCAGCATATTTCAACCTGGGCGTCATTCAGGCTAAAGGGGATCGACAGGAGAGTGCCATCAGGAATTTGCAACGCACCGTGTCTCATGCTGATTTTGCCTTGGGAGCTCGCCTGCTTTTAGGGGATATTTGGTACCAACGAGGCGAGTTTAGAACAGCAGCAGAACGATATATGGAAGCATTGCGTTCTGCCGATGCTCAAGTGGTATCTCCTGAATATGCTGATGAATTGCGCGAGCTGTATGACCCCCTGATCGATACACTCTCTCGCGAAAAAGACGAGGATCGCCAGAAACGATTGTGTGAGAATATTTCGGAATTGTTAGTGCGTCCGAATTGGCGCACACATATCAAAAATGCCCGTAGGCAATTGGGGGATCAGGAGGATGGCACTTTGGCTACTCCTTTAGCTGAAGTATTGATTGAATCTAGCAGCAGTGGTGTGGTAGTGGCAATGAGTACTGTGCGTAGCCTCGCCAGGGCGGGACACCTGGGCGCAGCTCTAGAAGAAATTCTGTTTGCCCTCCATCACGCACCGACATATTTACCTCTCCATATCGTGTTAGGTGATTTGCTTGTCTCTAAAGATCGTCTGAGTGAAGCATCAGAGAAATTCCGAATTGTTGCCAGAGCTTACAGTACCCGTGGTGAATCACGTCGTGCTATCAACATGTTAAGGCGTGTTGTCGATATGGTGCCTATGGATCTAATTGCCAGGAGTCAGCTGATAAATCATCTGGTTTCGTTTGGAAAGATCGATGAGGCAATCGATGAATATCTCAGTTTAGCTGAAGTTCATTATAGTATGGCAGAGTTGGATAAAGCGCGTAGCGAATATTCTAAGGCTATGCAACTTGCAGATCAATCAGAGATCCCTAGCAATTGGCAGGTTCGAATTTTGCATCGCCTAGCTGATATCGAAACACAAAGTTTGAACTGGCGCAAAGCTGCAGAGCTATATAAGCAAATTTGCATTCTGCGACCAGAGGATCGTGAAGCTTCTAGCAGCATGGTTGGTCTCTTTTTTAACCTTGAAGAAACCGAACAAGCTTTAGTTGCTATGGATCAATATACTTCGCGCATGAATGAACTAGCAAGAGGAGATGATGTCATCGAGTATTTGACGGACCTGATATCTGAACAACCTGGTCAGGCAATGCTCTATTATCGATTGGCGATGCAATATGAGAAGATGGGCAAAGTACCAGACGCAGTAAAATCTTATGATACTGCTGGTGAACTCCTTCTTGACGCAGGTGACAAAGCGGGCGGCTCAGAAATGATCCAGCGGATTATTCAGTTAGATCCCCCTGAAAAAGAGAAATACCAGAGTCTATTGGAGTCCCTCTAACCTGAGAAGCGACCCAACCGATAAAAAAAGGAGGCTGCAGCAAGCCTCCATTTTTTGTTATGGGTGGGGTGGTTACCAAATCTGGAAGGATGTTCGGGTTTGTTGTTGGATGGTGCCAATGGTGGCAGTAACAGTGATTTCAGCCATTCCTGCTGATAGTCCTACAACCTGTATCACTTTGCTGCTTACACCCTTGTCGCTAGATTGATTCATCGTATCCTTGATGATCTCTCCGGATGGGAGCTGGATAGTAAAATTCAGGATCACGTTTGCAACTGCTTTGAAGTTTTGGTCATAAACGATGACGTAAAGTTCTTGATTATTTTCGGATAGTGATAAGATGGGCTTGCTGACAAAGGCATGCACTTGCAGGCGTGAAACTTCTTGCAAAGGGACGTTGATACCCTGATTGGGTTGCAGCAGGCGAGTGTCCTCCCCTTGGAAGTTGAAATATTGGATGCCCAAATCGGAGACGATTATTTTTTCCCCTAGGGGAAGTTCGGGGTGCCATTCCAGACGAGCGCGTTGGAAATATTGTGAAAACCAGCCTTCATGGATTTCGATGCCCGAAATTGGGTACCCAAATTGAATGATCCCTCCATTAGCATCGAAAAAATCCAAAAAATCATAACAAACCTTATGATCTGTCTGAGGAAAGGTTCTGCATGATGCAAAATTAAGTGTATCCGGTACGATTTCCCCAGGTTGGTATAAGAACTCGCCCAGTGGAGTGAGTTGAACCTGTAGATCGTTGGTTTCCTCAGGATGGAATTCAAAACGGGCCTTCTCAAAATACTGGACGCGGAAGCCAAAGATTTCATCCTCGAAGGCATCGGTGATGGGATAGCCGTAAATCTCTTCGCCGTTAGGGATGGTGTTGTATTTTTCCAGGAAAGCATCAGATACTGTGTGGCCGGTCTGAGGGAAGAACCGGCCGTTATCATCTGATGTTTGAGCGAATGCTGACCCTCCCAAGAACCCTGAGAGAGCGATGAATACTATCAGGATTGTCAGCCAACGAAGTTTCTTGATCACAGTATTATGATTATATTGCACATTTTTGATAAGCACAATAGTTCTAATTGGCTAATTGTGCTAATATCGACATGGTTATTATAACCCGAATTTGGGGGTACGGGTGGGGGGGGTATAGCGCAAAAGTGTCGGTGGCCTTAGCAAATACCTTCCGAGATTTGCCATTCCGATGAGCCCGGCGTTCTTTGCAGGGTGAAGAGGAATCCCTGATAAGTTACGCCTGGGGGATTCCTTGGTCGCAAAAAGACGCTCCCGCGGAATGACAACAATGCTGTGGAGAAGCGTTCAGAGCGGTTTTTTCTATACCTTAGCGACATTTTTGCGGTACACACGGGTGGGGGTGTGCACAATTATACACCCACGAATCGGAGAAGATTGATCTTCGTTGGTGGAATCTGGTTTGTCAAACTAATATACTTGGAAGTAAAGATGTTTCTTCGATGATCTGGTCCGCCCCCACCTGGATGAGTTCATCTCTTTCCCCGAAACCACACAGAACTCCTACAGACTGGGCCCCCGCCGCCTTGGCAGCCAGGATATCGACAGTGGTGTCGCCGATCATAAGACATTCTTGTGAGCTGACCCCCATTTGCTGGGCGGCCCACTCGATGGGATCGGGATAGGGTTTGGTGTGCTCGCAAGTCTGGGCGGTAGCGACACATTGGAACAGGGGCTTCAGTTCGAATTGATCTAAGAACCAGCCCGTGCTACGCCCGCCGCGGGCGCTGACTACCGCCAAAGGGTATTGGTCTTGGAGTTGAATGAGCATTTCCTTGACCCCAGGGACGAGTTTAAAAGGTTTAGGACCTTTGCCCAACCCCAAACGGTATATGGCGTCTCCTAGGGCTGCAATTTCATCATCAATGCCCAAGCGATCAGGAATGCCATAGATGAGATTCCCAGGATTTTCAGTTGCCATCACAAAGCGGCGTGCCAGAGACCGGGGATCCCTAGACGGTAAAAGAAAGCGCATCGGGTTCAATAATTTGGTCAACTTTTCGACGAATTGATCATCGGTGTCACTCAACGTGCCATCGACATCGAAGCATAAGGCGCGGATGCGCGACTTATCAAGGACCATTTCCATCTTTCTCTCCATCTATGGGACTCCAATGATCTGGCACCTGAACAGCGATCACTTCTCCACGGGCGGTGATCTGACCCTCGACTGACAGGGTGATATCAACAATCACTTTGCGCCCTTTGACTTCTTTGATCGTGCCGCGCAAGTCCAAGGGAGGGCCAAGCGGAGTGGGTTTGAGGTAGTCCACATGCAGGGAAGCAGTGACAAACCGGAATAGTGGAGTTGATTCAGGGCCCTCGAGTTCGAGTCCCGCAGATCGATACGCGGCTGCCGCGGCAGAACCTGTACCGTGACAGTCGATCAGCGAGGCAATCAAACCTCCATAAACGTAGCCTGGGATGGCGATATGGTGATCCTTAGGCTGAAAAGTAGCCACTGTCTCACCAGTATCTTCATCCCAATAGCTTTTGATTTGCAAGCCGTGCTGGTTGAGCCGGCCACAGCCATAGCAGTGACTCCATTGATCGGGGTAATAATCCTGGAAAGCTTTCTGGGGCATATAAATACTCCTGACAATATTGAAGGCAAATAGAATAATTCCGAATAATGGGTGGTGCCCGTTGCTAGTTCGACAATGTCAACTTTACGAGAACTTCCGAAAATAGGGGATATGGGGGTGCTCCGCACCCCCATATCCCCTATTTTCGGGCTTCGCGTCTGAAAGATGACATAGTCAAGCCAGTGAGATAGCATTTTCTAGTTATCAGTGCAATGCTTGCCAGATGCTTATTGCACTTGATGGGTCCGGAGCAAAGATCCAGATTGTGGACGAATCTTCTAGATAGAACGTGTGAACACCATTCTCATCCTGCCAAAACGTTTGATCATTTTGCTCAATTGGATTCCCAAAACGACGGTTGGCATATGTGGTGAAAGTATTTGTGAATTCCTCGGCTTCTGTTGGCGATTCCCAAAGGGCTTTGTGAAGCATAATGGCTGATTGATCTTGCTCGTGATAGTAAACTGTGTAGGCATCACCTTCCCACCCGTTTGCAGCCTGGGCAGCGCGGGATTTGGTTATGCGGGCTTCTTCATCCAAGCCGAAAGCCAAAATCAAATAGGTATACCACTCACCGATGACATCCTGCTCGAGTTGTTCCCAGCCCTGGTCCAGCTGGGGGAGCAGGTCGGGCAATATCACCGTTTTGGGGATGTCAGCAGGGTAGCGTTCAGGGTGCAGAATTTGCTCGGTGGACACGGGTGGGCTTTGGTAAGCCTGGTTCACCGCTTCCCAGCCACCTCTGTCGAATAACATCTGCACGAATTCATGGCCATATTGATAGGGGAACAGCAAATCCTGGCCTAAAAATGCTGGCGCCTCACTCATGACCGGCATTTCCATTTCGCTGTAAAAAGCCATCAGATCGGCGTGATCTTCCTCGGTGGCATAATGCATGAACCACTGGGTTTCACTCAGGGTTGCATCACCTTCCAGTAGCGCTTCGAGCGCAGCACAGCGTTCTGAATCAACTTCACAAGCCTCGTCGTTATAGCCCAGGCCGTTTTCGATATCGAAATTTTGATCTTGCAGGGCATGGATATATTCATGGGCGTAGGTCATACGTTCAGGGCCGCCGAACTCCCCACCAGCAACCAGCACCATTTCATTGGTTTCATGGTCATAGTATCCGGCAATTTGCTCGGTCAGCAAGTCGACATGAAAATGGTAGATATCGAATTCTTCATCGAGAAGCCCTAAGATGGAGAGGGTCAGGGTGTATTCCCAGTTATCATACTCGCTCATCTGCTCGTCGAAGGCTTCGATGAGATCCTGGCGAAGCTGTTCTGGCGACTGGATTTCCCTGCTAAATTGACCATTGGGAGCTAAGCCGCGCATATGAATGACTTGCGCTTGGATGGTCTCCATTTGCGAGACGATCCCAGGGTCGAGAGAATCACGTAAGGCCTCGGGCGTACTATCAGCCTGAGGGATATCAGTATCAGGCACAACCTCGTCAGTGGGCTGGTTGTGCAGACTCATATTGGGCAGGGTGGCTGTTTCCCGAGGAGCAGTTAGTTCCCCAAGCGGGTTTTGTCGCATGAAATAGACCACACCTGCGACCCCTGCAATTCCAATCAGGATACAGGCAGTCAGGATGAGAATGGTTATGGAGATAAGTGAACGTTTTTTCATAGAATTGGCAACCTGGCTGGTTTGAAAGTTCTCTAGAAATCGACGTGGGATATTGCCCCGGCAATTCCTAGAGAGCTGATTTTAATCGCCTTCATTTGAATAATCAAGCAAAGTAGTAACAGATTAGGTCGCTGATGCTATTGCACGAGCGAGGCTTGTTTGTTATATTGGGGATGAAAATCGGATATTGCGCCTAGGAGGCATGGCTATGGTCTCTACTTATGTGCTACGCTACCGTTTGGGGGATGGAGAGTGGCAGGAGTATCAGTTGTTGAAAGACGAAATCCTGATTGGCAGGGGGGCAGATTGCGATCTGACGTTGGAACATCAAGAAATTTCTCGTGTACACGCACGCCTTGCCCGGGTTGGTGAAGCCATTGAGTTGACTGATCTCGGTTCAAGCAATGGTACCTTTGTCGATGGGCAACCCTTATTGGCCAATAATCCCGCTGCTCTTTCGGTGGGTAAGTCTGTCGAGATCGGTGGATTTACCTTGCGATTACATGTTTCGGGCGTTGAAGCTACCAGTATAGCTGAAGAACGGCCTGCCCAGCGCGGAGAGATTTTTCATCTGCGCTATCGTTATGCCAGCGGGGAGTGGCAAACCTATGTTCTGCCGGATGGAGATACTACGATTGGGCGTGGCGAAGATAATAGTCTCTCTTTGGATGATGATGAGATTTCTCGTTACCATGCCGTACTCACGTTTGCAGCAAACAAATTGCTGCTTACAGATTTGGGGTCTACGAACGGCACTTTTATAGATGGCGTTCAACTCACCCCTCATCAAAAGTATCCTCTCAAGATTGGACAATTCGTTGTCATGGGGGATCTCACTTTATATGTAGAAGCTCCTGAGACCGTTGGTGTGATGCACTCTGCCAGCGGTACTATGGTGATGCCCGGAGAAGCATTTGCATTACAGGATACTGGATCTGGCGTTAGGGTGGGAGAGCCTAAGACGATGTTGGACGCAGAGGTGCCCGTTGCGCCCACATCTGTACGCACCATGAACCTGACCGGGCATGAAAAAGTGTCCATCGGGCGTGCATCAGACAATCAGGTGGTCTTGAACCACCCTATGGTGAGCCGTTATCACGCCGTTTTGGAGCGCATGGGCAAACGGTTTGTGATCAAAGATCTGCGCAGCACCAATGGCATCTACGTCAATGAGCAACGCATCGAACGCGAAGCCTATTTGAAAGATTGGGATCAGATCCGCATTGGGGCTTATGTATTCGTTATTTCTGGCCAACAGCTTCAAGGTCAGATCGAGGAAGGCATTCGAATCGAGGCAGCCAATATCAACCAGATAGTGTCGAGTGGCCTGAACTTGCTCAAGGATATCAGCCTGACCATGGAGCCGAACGAATTCGTCGCTTTGGTAGGGATGAGCGGAGCGGGTAAGTCCACGTTTATGAATGCGATCAGTGGTTATTGGCCTGCCAGTCATGGATATGTTCTGGTGAATGGGATCAACCTGTACAATCACTATGATATGTTCCGTGACGACATTGGCTATGTACCCCAAAAGGATATCGTCCACGCCGAACTGACTCCCGAGTCGGCTCTGGATTATGTAGCCCAGTTGCGCATGCCCCCGGACACCACCCCACAAGAGCGCCAGGGGGTAGTAAGCGAGGTGCTCAGGGAACTGGATCTGACAGAACGCAAGGATATCCCCATTTCGCGTTTGTCGGGTGGACAGCTCAAACGCGTCTCGATTGGTGTCGAGTTGCTCACCAAACCGCGCCTGTTCTTCCTGGATGAGCCCACCAGTGGATTGGATCCTGGCACTGAATATGACATGATGAAGTTGATGCGTCGCCTGGCAGACCAGGGACGGACGATCATCTTGATCACGCATGCCACCAAGAACGTAATGATGTGTGATAAAGTCATCTTCCTAGCCCGAGGGGGCAACATGGCCTTCTACGGCGCGCCAGAAGATGCTCTGGAGTATTTCGATCGCTACCGCACCGACCGCGAGCGTCGCGAGAAAGATATGGAGTTCGACGATATTTATCGCATCCTCAACGATGAATCACGCGGCGCGCCCGAGGCCTGGCGCGAGCGTTATTTACAGTCGCAGGTTTATCAAAACCTTGTAGGGGAGCGTGTTTCGACGGACACAATGGTGGCCGCCAGGGGAATGACTCAATCAGGCAAAGTGCAAGGTTCGAAAAAACGGATTTCTTCACTGCGACAGTTCAAGGTTTTATCAGCCAGGAATCTAAAAATCCTGGTAGCAGACAAGATATCTTTGGGTTTGATGGTCGCTTTAGCGCCCGTCTTGGGCTTGATGGATTTCATTTGGGGTAATGATCTCTACGACCCGATCGTTGGGGATGCTTCGAAGATCGTCACGCTCTGGTTCATGATGGCCTTGATCACCGTGCTGGTTGGCGCCATGAGCAGCGTGCGAGAAATCGTTAAAGAGGTCGATATCTATAAACGCGAACGGGCGGTGAATTTGAAGATCTTGCCCTATGTATTGTCGAAGATATGGGTGGGGATCGTATTGGCAATGTACCAGGCGGGTGTACTCTTGCTGTTCCGCATCTTGTTCGTACAGCCAAGCGTGCCTTCGAACGCAGCCTATTTGGCGCTTTACATCACCTTGTTCTTGGGAACACTGTGTGGGTATCTGATTGGATTGGCGATTTCTGCATTTGCTCCCAATCAGAACTCGGCCATGATGTTGATCATCGTTGTATTGGTGCCGCAATTCCTCTTCGCAGGCGCGTTGCTGCCCTTAGACTTGATCCCGGGTGGCGAGCAGATCAGTTTCTTGATGCCCACGCGTTGGTCGTTCGAGTCATTCATTCGCATAACTGGAGTTGGCGAACAACTCAATGAAGACCCTTGTTGGACCAGCTTCCCGAAAGCAGATCGCTTGAAATTGCCAGAAGAGCTCAAAAGCGAATGCGCTTGTATGGGAGCAAGTATCTTTTCAGACTGTGCTGACTTCCCTGGAATTCTGTCAGATGATTTCTATGATGAGAAAGCTCAGGCTGCTATCGTCAACTCGGAACCCGTTGAGCCAGAACAACCCACGCCTTACCCCTATCCTACGGCCTACCCATCCCCAACGGCTTTGCCGACCCCAACACTGCTGCCGTCGTTGACGCCGTATCCCACCCCCTCGGACCCCAGGGAGATGGATGCCTACATGGATCAACGCCAAGAACAGGGTAATGAATATCAAGACAGCATTCTCGGTCAATTCGACGGCTACCGAGAGGATAGTAAAGCCCAAGGAGCTGATTATTCTGAAGTGCGCACTGCTCAGGGTGATGAGTATGCAGAACTTCGAGAGGTCCAAGGCGATGAATACTCCAGCGCTATGACAGTTTACGGTGACGAGCGCGCCGAATGGCAAGAATCACGCGAGAAAGCCATCAACAGTGCTGAGGCAGTTTTGGGTTCCATCTACGACAACTTCCAGCAAGCTTTCCGTGGAACGGTGATTGGTCGCTGGGCGATCATGGGGACCATTATGTCCGTGCTGCTGGTTGCAGTGCTGGTATTCCAGAAACGTAAAGATGTGGTTTAACCAAAAGGATAGTGTCATGATGAACCAAGCTAGCCCCGTCAGGTTTTTTACATCCCAGGATGCTGATCCTGGGATGCTCGCGAATCAGCAAATTGCTGTTTTGGGATATGGTCACCTTGGACGCCCGCTTTCACTCAATTTGCGAGATTCTGGGTTTGTGGACGTAGTTGTTGGGAATATAGAAGACGAATACGCCGCGCAAGCTCGAGAGGAGGGCTTCAAGGTATTCCCAATCGCAGATGCTGTTTCACGGGCGGAAATTGTATTGATCCTCCTGTCGGATGAAATTATCCCGGAAATCTATTCCAGCGAGATCGGTCCGAACCTGTTACCTGGCGCGGCGATTGTTTTCGCTTCGGGGTACACACTCGCCTATGACCTGGTGGTCCCGGCTGCGGATATTGATGTCTTACTATTAGCTCCCCGGATGGCAGGTGAAAATGCGCGTCAACGCTATCTGGATAAACAAGGATTCTTTGCTTATGTTTCGGTTGAAGCGGATACCACCGGAAACGCCTGGGGTAGATTGCTAGGATTATGCGACGCCATCGGCGTTTTACGTGCGGGTGCCTTGGAGCTTGATGCACGTCAGGAAGCGGATATTGACCTGTTTATTGAGCAAACTCTAGGGGCTGTTCTAGGAGTGTCAATTATGAGCGCCTTTTCCATCGGTGAAGAGGCAGGAATTCCACCCGAGGCCCTGGTTATGGAAATGTATATGGATGAAGAAATGGAGATGGTATGGCGCTCCTTCCGTGAGGTGGGCTTCTTCAAAGCTTCAAGCGTGCATGGTCCAACAGCGCTCTATGGTGGTTTCATTCGCACGATGCAATTCATGAGTTCCAATCTTGGTGATACTTTCCGGGAAATATTGCAGGAAATAAGCTCAGGAGAGTTTGCTAAGAAGTTCCAGGCAGAACGCGAAGCTGGCTATCCGATGCTCTCGCAGGCACAGGCCATGAGTATGGAGGACAGCCCCATTGCCCAAGCGGAGCAGAGAGTACGGCAATTGCTGGCTGATGGTTGATTGATACCATTTTAATTGCACAGTAAAGGTAAATACCTTGACAATATAATATTACAGACTAGAAGCCCGTAAATAGGGGGTGGGGGGGGGGGGGGGGGGGGGGCCCGCCCCCCCCCCCCGCACCCCGGGGGGGGGGGGGTATGAGGGAGGTGAT
>CAZUSV010000003.1:0-27058 GCA_964622645.1 uncultured Anaerolineales bacterium | reverse complement strand
TTAATAAAATATATTCAGCCCTATTATTGGGGGGGTGGGGGGGGTCATACCCCCCCCCCCCACCCCCTATTTACGGAAGTTCTCGCGATTGTGACATTGTCGAACTACTCAGCCCCACAGGGAATCCCCCCGAAAAAAAGGTATGGGCAGGGGGCGCTGCCCATACCTTTTTTCGGGTAAATCCGTTCCGTGGCAAGGAATTTACGATTAAAACTAAATTTGATTACAGGTTCTTATGCTCCGAAAAAACAAAACCAAGATATACGATCCGGATTCTGCCAATGCGGACATCCTGCAAAGACGCAAAGTTGCCGTCATCGGATATGGAAATCAGGGTCGGGCGCAAGCCTTGAATCTTCGTGACAATGGTATCGATGTGATTGTGGGCAATAACGACGACGATTATGCTCAACGTGCTGTGGATGATGGTTTTGTGGTTCTCAATATCCCAACCTCAGTCTCCAAGGCCGACGTCGTCATGCTGCTCATCCCTGACGAAGTGCTTCCAGCAGTTTTTGAAAAGCAAATCTTACCTAATCTGAAATCGAAAATCGCTTTAGTCTTTGCCAGTGGCTACAACCTCGCTTTCGAGCAGATCAAAATCCCTAGCGGTGTCGATGTGCTCCTGTTGGCGCCGCGCATGATTGGTGTTGGCATCCGGGAGCGCTTCCTCTCGAAGCAGGGTTTCTATTGCCTGGTTGGGGTTGCACAAGATGCCAGCGGCGAAGCCGAGCAACTTCTTTTGGCTTTGACCTGGGGAATTGGGGGCTTGGATAAACCTGCCATCGAGGTGACCTTCAAGCAGGAAGCCATCCTCGACCTGTTCAATGAGCAGGCTTTCGGTCCTGCTTTTGGGAGGGTTCTGCTGACATCGATTGCATTGCTACTAGAAAGAGGCTTACCGCCAGAGGCTGTGCTGGTCGAGATGTATATCAGTGAGGAGATGGCCTACACCTACCAAAAAATGGCTCAAGCCGGCCTGGTTCGGCAGACCTTGTTTCACTCCCCGACCTCGCAATATGGAGCCATGTCCCGGGGGACACGCTTCCTGGGGATGGGCTTGCGCCGACGCATGGCCAGGATCTTCGACGAGATCGATAGTGGCGCCTTTGCCAACGAATGGAGTGGGGCTTTGGCGCGCCTGAAATTCAAAGTGATCAGATATTTTGCCATGCGCCAGTCTATCAATCAGATTGAAAAACAGGTACGTGTAGCCTTATCGATGAAGCCATTTGATGGCTATCAACCCTCTAAGGATTTAGACAATATTCTAGAAGATCCTGAGATCCAGGCTCATCTCAAAACCTTCGAAGAGACGTTTGAGTTCTAGTATCTCTAATTGAGAGTACTCCCGAAATATTTGGGGGGGTGGGGGCCCAACACCCCAGACCCTTTTTCGGGAACTTCCTCTCTACTGCCATCCGCGGATGTTGTTCTCGATTTCAGCGTCAAAGGCATCTAGCATCGCCACCAGTTCTCTGGCAACCTGGGGTTGAGATTCGATCAGGCTGTAAGATTCGTTGGGATCGAGTTCCAGGTTGTATAGGAATGGCCCTTGAGATAAGGATGCATAGCCCCCATTGTCGGTCATATGGCGGCGGAGGTATTTCCATTTTCCGTGGCGAACGCCAACCAGTTTGTTGCCTTTGTAGTAGTACAAGGTTTCGTGGGGAGAAAGGGGTTCGCCTCTCAGCAAGGGTAGGATGCTGACACCATCGATCAGGCGATCTTGAGGAGGTGACACGCCGGCAACTTCCAGACAGGTGTTGTACAAGTCGAAGCTCATGCTGACTTCATCGCGGGGAACGCTTGGTGGGATCACCCCAGGATATTTGGCGATGAATGGGACCCGAAAACCACCCTCAAAGGGCAGGTTCTTCCTCCCGCGCCCGGGACCAGGATCCCCTTGCCACCAGGGGCCATTATCGCTGGTGAATATCACTAAGGTGTTTTCTTCAAGATCGTTTTCAGCCAGGACCCTGAAGATCTCTCCCATGCTCCAATCGATCTCCTCGACAGCATCCCCGTACAAACCGGCCGCAGATTTGCCCCTGAATTCCTCTGAGGCATGGATGGGTTCGTGAGGCATGGGGTGCGCCAGATACAGGAAGAAGGGTTGATCACGATGTTTCCCGATGAAAGAAACTGCCTCACGGGTCAGGTTCTGAGTGAGTAGATTTTGATCGACGGGTTCGTCGATCTCGATTTGCTCATCCCGGAAAACCCGGTACGGCTGCATGCCGTTGCTGAAGAGCGCGCCATAGAAATGATCGAAGCCGTTCTCGTTGGGCAGGTGAGGGGAATGATCTCCCAGGTGCCACTTGCCCAATAAAGCTGTGGTATACCCTCGGCGCTGTAAGATTTCGGGCAGCAAGACCTCGTCTTCAGGGATCCCCGTAACCCCATGGGTGTAGAAACCGGCCAGATTCATGACGATGTGCATTGGGGAGCCAGAAGGGTAAAGCGAACCCGTCACCATGCTGCGGATAGGATAGCGGCCAGTCAACAGGCTTGCCCTGGAAGGTGAACACAATGGCGCAGCAGAATAGAAATTCGTCAGTTGCATGCCATC
The DNA here is from genome assembly GCA_964622645.1 of uncultured Anaerolineales bacterium. Lineage (GTDB taxonomy): Bacteria > Chloroflexota > Anaerolineae > Anaerolineales > UBA11858 > NIOZ-UU35. The sequence goes on along the minus strand of CAZUSV010000003.1, from coordinate 24,486 downwards.
CTCCGCCATGCTATCCAGGTTGGGGGTCGAAATGGCTTCGGAGCCATAACAGCTCAGGTCGCCATAGCCCAGATCATCGGCCAGCACAAGCACGATATTGGGGAGATCGTCTGGATGTTCAGCGGGTTGAATAGAATCTAAAAGGATTTCGCTTCTGGTAGGATCGTAATCTCGCAGTCTGTTTTGCGTGTAGATGTGTGCGCCCGCTGCACCAGCCAGGAGCGTGCCCCCAACGACTAAAGATCCCTTGAGAAAATCACGTCTGGAGATATTTTTCCTATCAGTCATGGTGTGATCCGATGAGCTTGATTTTAGGCTCTCTAGGAATCGACATGGGACCTCCCAGAATTAGGGGTGAACGGGGTGCGGAGCACCCCGTTCACCCCTAATTCTGAGGGATTACCCCGGCAAATCCTTGAGACTTTGATTTTATCATCCCTTTCTCAAAGCGCTGTTGAGTGTAGATAGGGTCTCCAGGAACTCCCGTCGCAATGTTCAGATTTGGGGGTATGCGGCGTGCGGAGCACGCCGCATACCCCCAAATCTGGGAACTACCCTGGCTTTTCCTAGAGAGTCCGTGGATAAGATGTGGTATAACTCAAAAAGATCATGAGATCGTAGTTGACCCCCCACTCCCCAAAATTCGGGCGGAGAATCTCCAAGATTCCCCCCAAGGTTGGGGGCCAGGGGGGCTGGAGAAGTGATGAAGATTAATGGATGAAACCGCGCTGATCCGAGCTGCTCAAGGTGGCGATCTGGATGCCTTCAACCGTTTGGTGCTGGCTTATCAGGATATGCTCTACAATCAGGCCTACCGGGTGATTGGCGAACCGGGCGCGGCTGAAGATGCTACCCAGGAAGCCTTCATCTCCGCCTATCGAAAGCTGCATACCTACCGGGGCGGCTCCTTCAAAAGCTGGCTTTTACGCATCGTCACGAATGCTTGCTACGATGAGCTGCGTCGCCGCAAGCGTAAACCTGTTGCGCCTCTCGAGTCGCAGAATGCAGATGGTCAGGAATTTGAATCCCCGACCTGGATGGTCGATCCTGGAGAGTCTCCTGAAGAGAGGTTACAAAGGAGGGAATTAGCCGGAGCAATCCAAAGCTGCCTGGATAAGCTATCGACGGATTTTCGTATGGTGGTGGTTTTGGTCGATGTGCAAGGGTTGGATTATGCGGAGGTTGCCAAAGTTCTCGAAGCCCCTTTGGGGACAGTCAAAAGCCGCCTGGCGCGTGCCCGTCGTCGCATGCAGGATTGCCTGCGCGAATTCAGGGAACTTCTACCGTCTGCGTTTCGTCTGAGAGAGGAGGCCTCTGCATGAAGGAGCAAATTTCTCGTCGAGACTGGGAACAATTGTCTGCGTTTGTAGATGATCAACTATCTGCAGCGGAGCGTGCGCGTATCGAAGCGCGTCTGGCGAGCGATCCCAACTTGCGCCAGACCCTGGATGATCTGCGCCTGACGCGCGCAGCGCTGAAATCCCTCCCCCATCTGCGTGCGCCGCGCAATTTCACTTTGACTCCAGAGCAGGTCGGGCGGCGAGCACGAAGAGTACCTGGACTGTTCAGTACCTTCCGTCTGGCTTCAGTCGTCTCGACTGTGCTCCTGGTGATGGTCATGCTGGGAGATCTGATTGGGTTTGGGCGTGTCGGCCTGATGCCTGCCCAAGAGATTGCCGAACAGGCCGCGCCTGCTGCCCCAATGGAATTTGAAGCAGAAATGGAGCCTGAACCTTCGGCGAAAGAGCTAAGCGATGAAGTGCCTGAAGCCGAAGAAACTGGTATGGAAAAGGTTGATGTTGCAGAAGGCGACAGCATCGAGGATGAAGCTGCAAGCACTGTGGCAGAAGAGGAATTTCAACCCCAGGCAGAGGCAATGGCTGAAGCTGCACCTGATGCCGAAGCAATGCCTGATGTCGAAGCAACGCCTGATGCTGAAGCACCAGCTGATGCCGAAGCACCAGCTGAGGCAGAAGCCCCCGAAGTCCCCGAGGGGGATGCTGCGATGGAAGCAGAGCGTGGGCAGGAAGAAGAAGCAGCGGGAGCCGGCGAAACGTTTGTCGCCGAACCTACTCCTCTCCCCGCTCCTACCCAGAGAGAACCGGCTTCTGCACCTGAAGTTGGACTTTCTGACGACTTTGCGGCTGATTCTGAAATCCCCAGAGTGGTTACTGCTCCCAAGCGTTTGGATACGATCAGGGTGGTCGAAATCGTGTTAGCGGTGATCGCAATCGTTTCCGGGTTGGCTGCCTTCTTTTTCCGTCGCCGAAACCGTCCATGATCGAGAGTGAAGTCAAATACTGCCCGCGTTGTAGCGTAGCGCTAGTTTCAGCGCAGCGCGCCGGGCGAGCGCGCCCCGTATGCCCCTCCTGCGACTGGATCTACTTTCCCGATCCCAAGGTCGCCGCGGCAGTCCTGGTCGAGCAAGATTCGAAGGTGCTTCTCGTCCGGCGTGTAATGCAACCTTATCAGGGATTTTGGACCCTCCCAGCTGGCTTCGTCGATGCTGGTGAAGATCCCGCCCGGGCTGCCGAGCGAGAATGCCTGGAAGAGACCGGTTTGCAGGTTCAGGTAACCGGGATATTCGACATCCTCTCAGGCCAGGAACACCCCGCTGGTGCGCATATCGTCATCGTGTATCGTGCGAAAGTCGTTGCGGGGGAACTTACCGCCGGCGATGATGCCGGTGAGGTGGGATTCTTCAATCGTGATGATCTGCCGCCGTTGGGGTTTCAGGCGACCAAACAGGTCTTGGGGAAAACCTATTAAAAACCTATCCGACCTTTTTAGGCTGGGTTATATTGACTGAAGCATGAACTTCACATATCATAAACAAAGATATTTGGCAGCCATTTTCCATAGTAGTTCCCAGATTTTGGGGTATGGGGTGTGTGTGCTCCGCACGCCCCATACCCCAAAATCTGGACATTAGCACAGGGAATTCCCAGAGACTCAGATTAAAGATACGAGAATAAAATAGATTGCGAATCGTTGAAATTGATAGGAGAAAAGCATGTCAACCTTACTCGTTCGTAATGCAACACTGCTGGCCACCTTTGATGACCAGGAACGCGAGATTGCAGATGGGGGCCTGTTTATCCGGGACGGTTTCATCGAGCAGGTTGGTCGCACCTCCGAGCTGCCAGTTTCTGCCGATGAGGTGCTCGATCTGTCAGGCCACGTTATGCTGCCGGGCCTGATCAACACCCATCACCACTTCTACCAGACCCTGACGCGGGCGGTGCCCGCTGCTCAGGATGCCAACTTGTTCAACTGGCTGGTGACCCTCTATCCGATCTGGGCGCGCATGCAGCCGGAGGATATCTATATCTCGACCATCACCGCCCTGGCGGAACTGGCGCTCTCCGGGTGTACGACGGCATCGGATCACTTGTACATCTTCCCCAATGGTTCGCGCCTGGACGACCAGATCCAGGCCGGGCTGGATATTGGCGTGCGCCTGCATGCCAGCCGGGGCTCGATGAGTCGCGGCGAAAGCGATGGCGGGCTGCCCCCGGACAGCGTGGTCGAAGACGAGGATTTCATTCTCGAAGACAGTCGCCGCCTGATCGAACAGTATCACGATCCCAACCCTGGCTCGATGACTCAGGTGGTACTGGCGCCATGCTCGCCATTTAGCATTACCGGTGATCTAATGAAGTCGAGCGCAGCCCTGGCGCGTGAATACGGTGTGCAGTTGCACACGCATCTGGCGGAGACCGAAGACGAGGAGCAGTTTTGTATTGAACTATTTGGGCACCGGCCTGTGGCCTACATGGAGCAGGTCGATTGGATCGGCTCGGATGTCTGGTTTGCTCATTCCGTACATGTCAACGATGCGGAGATTACCCAATATGCGCAAACAGGCTGTGGTGTTGCACACTGCCCAAGCTCGAACATGCGCCTGGCTTCTGGGATTGCGCCGATCATCAAGATGCTCAGCGCCGGTGTCAAGGTGGGTTTGGGTGTGGATGGCTCCGCCAGCAATGATGGCTCGCATATGTTGGGGGAGGCACGTCAGGCCATGCTGCTTTCACGCCTTGGTGCTGGACTGGAGGGCGCTTCGTTATCAACGGACGAAGCTTCACCCTTGATGACCGCCCGGCAAGCCCTGCGCGTGGCGACGAGAGGCAGTGCGGCGGTATTGGGCCGTGATGATATCGGATCTCTCGCCGTGGGCAAATGCGGAGATTTCTTCGCTGTGAATCTCAATCAATTGGCACTCTCAGGTGCGTTGCACGACCCTCTGGCGGCGCTGGTCTTCTGTGCACCTATGACCGCCGATTACACCGTCATCGGCGGTAAGTTCATTGTCAAAGAGGGCCACTTGCAAACCATTGATCTTGGCGTGCACGTCGAGAAGCATAACCAGCGAGCCAAGTTGTTGTTGAAATAATTCCTCGGGGATGCGCTTGTAGCCGTAGTTGCAGTGGACGAGAACTCCACCCAGGCAGCGTTGGGAATCGTACAGAAGCCTGGGGTCGCCTGGATGTGCTCGCTGCAGACATCGGTGTCCGCTGGTCCGAAGATGTGATCAGCGTCGAGGCTGTCGCCGAAAGGATACCGCTGGTCGATAGCGCCCAGGAAATCAAATTAAGCACAAACAGCCGTCAATGAGACGGCTGCCTGGTGTGCGGTGGCACTTCTAACGGATTGTCTCGAAAAGCTATGAAAATACCCTATATATGATGCTTCGCAGTTGATACACCTGCATATATGGGGGTATTTTGGTGCAATATTTATGCTAATTTCAATATTTTGAAATGCCTATTTTTCTATAAGCACCGGAACTGCACCGAAAAAACCAAAGTAAATGGCTATTTAGGTCAATTATCTTTGGTGACCCCGGCAGGACTTGAACCTGCAACCAATTGATTAAGAGCTGATCCACCGGTTGTAACACGCTTATCTACAGTGCTATTTTGTCTCATTTGTGCTGTATGTGGGGTCTAAACTGTGCATATTTTGGCATTTGTCAAATCTGTATCAGGAAATTTGCACCAAAATTGCACCCGATTGGACGGGGAAAGGCGACTTTTTTGGACCATCTAACTTTTTCCAAACTGGAAATCCCGGTTTCGAATCTTATTTGGGTAAATACCTATTATTAATTAGGATTCCCGCTCTTAACCCGCAGTTCCCTTATTTGAGTCCAAATCCGTCTATCAAAATCGCCTGATATGCTTATTTAGTGATTTTTGTCTTCCCTACCATTGCAAATTATCGATGTTGCCCTTCTCTGGTATACCCATTCTGATTTTCTACCTGCGAATCAATTCACCCTCCGATTAACCCTATCGGATGAAGACACTAACCCCCTCTTTCGGATATTCTATAAGCGCACAACATAATCCAAAATCGTCCTGAAAAATCAGGAATAAAGAAAATGAAAACACGAGAATATATACGAATTGCAATCCTTTTGGTTATTCTGCTAAGTTCCTGTAGCGGGAATGAGAACAAAATTGAAGCACAACTTCAAGGTAAGACCTGGGTGTTATCTACCTACAATGATACCCAGCCCATTGCAGCTCACCATCCCATTTTGGAATTTGAAGCCGATCAGGTGTCTGGAACAACGGGTTGCAACCACTATGGCGGGACCTATCAGATCGATGAAGAATCGATCCGTTTTAAAGGGGTCTTCAGCACCGAAATGGCTTGTTTGGAGCCGGATGGTCTGATGGAACAAGAACGCAGCTTTTTGGAATTATTGCGGACTGTGGATCAATTTCAATTGTCCGAAAATCGATTGAAATTCTACGCAGCTTCACAACCTGTTCTGGTATTCAAAATTCAATCAGATGAACCCATATCAACCGGACCCGCCATCGAACCTGAGAATTCAGTTGCTGTAGATCCAATTCCATTACCAACTTCTCTGCCGGTTTTCACACCTCCAGAAGGGTGGAATCACTATCAAGATCAAGTAACCAGGATTTCTGTCTCCATCCCTGAAGACTGGATTGTCACCGGCATTATCGAAGGGGAGTATGCCATATTGCAATCCTATCCCGAAGATAAATATGTCGGTGGAGAAATGCGTGAAGCGGGCGACACCAAATGTGATTTGAGTATCCGTACAGAGGGTGAGCGAGCAGATGAATTGATCGAGCAATGGTGGTCGGATTCGATGACAACCATCTTTTCTGAGGGTGATTTCGTCTCCCAATCTGGCCTGTCCGGTCAGCGGTTTGTCATCGATAGTATGGGGCGCGCCACGGTCTTTATCACCGAACTCAACCAGCGCACGGTACTGTTAACGTGTTTTGGTGATTTCACGCTGGTGGATGAGATTGCTGTCACACTAAGTGTGAATGATTAGGTTCGAAAAAAAGATGACTAAGCACAAATTGACTCTGACACAACCCGTCGACTATCAAATCAAAATACCCGGTGCGCTCGTTTCGCTCTGGGTTGATGAAGATAGCGCATTAAGTGTTACAGTGGAAGAAAGCGCGGATGGACCGGTAATTTCGATCATAACTGGCCAAATGGACCAGGCTGCTCTACAGGGTTTGCTGCGGCGGCTTTATGGTCTGGGTTTCCCCTTGATTTCGGTGATTTGGGTTGATGCACTCTGATCGTTTTTGCGAAAATTAGATAAGGATTATGTAGTAGTACGAAGGTGTAAGATGAATTACAGTTTAGATGTTTGTAAGTTTTCCAATTATCTGCGGATCAAATTCACTGGTTCCTGGACAAGAGAAAATGGGATAAGGAACATAATTGAAATCGATGAAATTTGTCAAAGAAATGATTGTAGACACATACTTTTCGATATCAGGAATTCGACAAATTTAGAAACTTCAACGATGGGAGATTTCTTTGAAGCAGAGTGTGCAGCTAATCATTTCCGTGGAATACCCCATAAGGTTGCCTTGCTATTAACTGAAATTGATTTTGAAAAAGCAAGATGGTTTGAAACTGTAGGAAGAAATCGAGGCTTACAGGTAAATCGATATACAAATGAGGTAGATGCAATAAGTTGGCTCTGTGAAAATGATTATTAATTCGCCTATACCCCCTTGCTCGAAACCGATTCGTTCTTGCTTCATCCCCAGCCATAGGTTGGGGCATTCTGGCTTTTTCCCGTAAACCACTCTTTCTCATCGCTAAAACATTCGTTTTCAAGTTCGAATCGGGATTTAGAAAAAAATGGGATGATATAATCCCATTCATGTCCGCCCCGATCCTGCTCACAAAGCTCTTCATCCCTGCGACTCGGCCAGAATTGGTTTCTCGCTCCCGCCTGATCGACCAACTCAACCAAAGCCTGCACCGCAAATTAACCCTCATTTCAGCCCCGGCCGGATTTGGCAAAACAACATTGGTAACCGATTGGTTATATTCACGAGGAGATGACGAATCATCTCCTTTTTTAGTGGCCTGGTTGTCTCTGGATGAGGGTGATAACGATCCGGTACATTTCTTGACTTATCTGGTCAGCGCGCTAAATCGTCTCCAGGATTTGGAAACTGAAATTGGGATCGGTGCTTTGCAGATGCTTCAAGCCCCGCAACCGCCCTCCCATGAGACGATCTTGATTACTTTGATCAATGAACTCGCGCTGACAGCGTTAAAAATTGTGCTGATTTTGGATGATTATCACCTCATCGATAGCCAAACTGTCCATGACAGTCTCAATTTTCTGATCGAGAACCAACCCTCGCAGCTACACCTGGTGATCACAACGCGTGAAGATCCACCGATCCAGATATCGCGATTGCGCTCCCGCAGCCAATTGACCGAAATTCGAGCCGTTGATTTGCGTTTCACATCAAAAGAAACAGCCGAATTCCTAAATCAGGTTATGGGATTGAACTTATCGGCGGCGGATATCGAGGCTTTGGAAAGGCGTACCGAAGGCTGGATTGCTGGGCTGCAGTTAGCCGCGATTTCTATGCAGGGTTTGGAAGATACTGCCGGCTTTATAAACTCTTTCACCGGTAGTAATCGGATGATCTTGGATTATCTGATCGAAGAAGTTCTGAATCAGCAATCGAAAGCCATTCAGACGTTTCTTTTACAAACTTCCATTCTCAATCAGCTGACCGGATCTCTATGTAACGCCCTCACCGGGCAGGAAGATGGTCAGGCCACGCTGGAAGCGTTGGAACGCACCAATCTGTTTATTATCCCGCTAGACGATGAACGGCGATGGTATCGCTATCACCATTTATTCGCCGATTTGTTGAAAGAACGTCTCAATTTCACCCAACCAGATTTGATTGATGATCTGCATTCAAAGGCTGTGGTCTGGCATGAGACAAATGGAGATCTGTCGGAAGCGATCTACCATGCGTTGGCAGCAAAAGATACAGAAACCGCGACTCGCCTGATTGAAACAGGCGCGCTCGAAGCATTGAAACGCGGTGAGCTTCGGTTGATTCTGACCTGGGTAGATAGACTTCCAGATGCCGCATTCGCAAGCTCGCCGCTCTTGTTCATCCATCACACGTGGGTATTGGTAATTATTGGACAGCTAGAGGTTGTAAGATCCAGGATAGAGAACATCGATTGGGTATGTAATGCTATCAAAGATACTGATGAAAAACAGAAAATAGAAGTGCTGGGTCTTGTCGCTGGATTGAAGGCAATCCTTATGCTCTGGGATCGCGATTATAAGAAGGGACTCGAGTTTGCCAATCAAGCCGTGATCAATCTACCCAAAGACAATTGGGTTGCCGGATATTGCGCAACTGTTGAGGGGTTTATTTCCTGGGCAAGTGGCGACCTGGATTCAGCTCAAGATGCCTTTGCACAATCCGTTGCTATCGGCCAGGCTTGCGGGGACATAATGTTGATGGTCAGCGCAGTCTGCAACCTTGCCCATGCGATAGAACTCAAGGGGCATCTGCAGCAAGCGCTCAAGTTGTTCCAGGACTCGTTTCAGTTTGCGGAACAGGATGGCCGGGCATTGCCTGTGGCGGGATACAGCAACTCTGATCTTGCCAGGATACTCTACGAGTTGAACGATCTAGAGGCTGCCAGCCAACACCTGGAAGAAAGCATCGACCTTTGTCAGCTACTTGGGGATAGACGTGCTGAAACGATCAGTCATTGCCTTCTGGCACGGGTTCGATTGGCGCAGGGAAATCATGCTGGTATTCTCGATTCGATCGATAAGGCCCGAGACGGGTATCCCAGCCCAGTTGCTCCGTTCGACTTACGTGGAGGAGAATATCCACAGATATGGTTGTGGCTTAAGGAGAGCAAGCTCAAAGACCTGGAGACGTGGCTTTTGGATAGCGGCATAAGTATCGATGACGAGCGAAATTTTAAGACAAAGTTGACCTATGCGATGCACGCTCGGGTTCTGGTTGCCCTGGGCCGCGAGTATCCTGATGGCACATATCTTAATGATGCATCGAATCTCTTGGACAAACTCTTGGGAATGGCTGAAAGCAACGGCTGGGGGCGTAGGATGATTGAAATCCTAGTGCTCCAGGCCCTGGCTCTGGAGCTAAAAGGAGACATTGCCCAGGCGATGCAAACATTGGAGCGCGCCCTCGCGCTAGCCGAGCCGGAAGGCTATATCCGCATATTTGTGGATGAAGGCCCACCGATGGCGCGTTTGCTTTATGAAGCCCTTTCCAGGGAGATTGCACCAGATTATGTGCGCAAATTACTGGCAGCTTTCCCAGGGGCTAAGCCAGAAAAAGCTGCTGTCAACCAGCCAAAAACTTCCGATGCCGATTGGATCGAGCCTTTGAGTGATCGCGAATTGGAAGTGCTCCAACTCATCGCTGAGGGTCTCTCACGTCAAGAGATTGCGACCAAACTGGTGCTATCATTGAACACGATCAAGACCCATGCGCGGAATGCCTATAGTAAATTGGGGGTAAACAACCAGATACAAGCGGTCGGAAAAGCCAAATCTTTAGGACTTCTTGACAAGGAGTAGATCAAACAAATATCAAGCTAGGGTGTATTGATATTTCAAGTTTCAGTTAGAGAAAATGCGTCAAATTACAACGGTTGGTTTCTAGATAAAAATCACCGATTTTAAATACCGACTAATCCTTTAGAAGAATCAATCAAACAGATGATGAAGCTCCAGCTATATGAAGCGGAGCTTTTTCTTTTAAGTCGTCTCTTCCCACTCACCCTTGATTCACCCTCGACTTCACCCTATGGGGTTATGACATTCCTTGAAAACATCGCTAAGATACCATCATGGTCAACAAAAACATCGAAAACTGTGATAGATCCAAATTTTCACTTGATCAGGCCATTACCTATCAAATCCAAATTGCTGGACAACTAGGCAGGAATTGGTCAGATTGGATAGAAAAGCAAGATGTGCGAATAGACACAGATCCATCTGGCTTAATGACGACGACCCTAACCGGAACCTACGATCAAGCTGCTCTCATCGGTTTGCTGCGAAGACTTTATTCTTTGGGTTTCCCATTGATATCGGTCAACTGCATCCAGCCCGAAGAGAAGAATAATTTCTCAAATCGACCTGGATGTCACCATTGATGTATAAGGAAAAAGCAAATGAAAAGAAATAGGAAATTATTACCTGGAATAGCACTAATTTGTACGTTGTTGGGCGTGTTTCTTTTTGTGGTCGGGTATCCATCAGTAATTGCGAGACGGCCCTTCCCCGCACCGGAAGCCGCGTACCAAAATTTGGATGAAATTCTTTCTCATCCCCAAACGATTACCATCCGCACCTATTCAACCGGCATCAATCAAACCACCTTGGGGGGCATCATGAATTTGGAACATGAAAAAGCCCAAAATATCGCCGATAAAGTGATTGATATCCCTGTCAATGTCGGTCTCGTCCAACACCGGGATTTTGGCGCTTACCTGATTGATGCCGGGCTGGATGCGTCTTATGTTGACAATCCCTACGGCACGATGAAAGGCATTATGGTCGCGTCCTATTTGGCAAAAGGGTCCCAGGAACCCAACACCCACATTGCCGCGATATTGGAACAGGAAAAAATTCAACTGCAAGGTGTTTTCCTCACCCATTTGCATATGGACCATACGGCGGGGATCGTCGATTTGCCCAAGGATATTCCTTATGTCGCTGGGAAGAATGAACGGTATGTCAACTTCAGGTTCTTCATGCATGGCGATCATTTGGCGGGTATCGATGAACTGCAAGAAATTGATTTTACCGAGGGCATTGATTTACCGCCGCTGGGGAAGGCCATTGATGTTTTTGGGGATGGTTCATTCTGGGCGATCTCGTCAAGTGGGCACAGTGCCGGACATGTGATCTTTCTGATCAACGGCGTCGATGAACAGGTTCTTTTCACTGGCGATGCCTGCAATGATCATTACCAATTTGAGACCGGGATCGGGCCTGGAACCTATTCCAGCGACCTTGTAGGTGGCCAGGAAGTGTTGGAGCGCATCATTCTCTTCAAAGAACGCTATCCAGAAGTCAAACTGGTCTATGGACATGATCTAAAAACCCACTAAACGATCTAGGTCTGTCACTGGTGTCGATTAAACACATCGAGCTTGACTAACCGGATTGGCAGATATTGAGCAAATTTGTGACTAAACAATCAATATGTAAAGGAGACGAAATGAACACGGAAGAAACTAAATATCAAAAAGCTAAAGAGAGAGTTGAGGCGATAAAAGGTTTTTACATTCATCTGACTGTATTCGTCGTTGTGAACCTAATTCTGTTTTCAATCAATATGATTGTATCGCCTGATGGCCTGTGGTTCATTTGGCCGCTCATGGGGTGGGGCATTGGTTTTGTATTTCATGCGCTTTCCGTATTCGGCTTCCTTCCCAGGTTCGGCGCAGAATGGGAGGAAAGAAAAATCAGAGAGATTATGGAAAAAGGATAGAAGAGCCGCCATTGCTTTCGGTTATCACGTTCAACCTGGAGCATTGATTATACCTGGAACAGACCTAGATCAAATTCTCAAAAATATGAGGAGCAAATTGTGAACGATAAAAAATCACCTGCACATCTTATTTTCACAGCCGTCTACTTTAGCCTGGCGATCGTAACACTCATTCCACTTGCGTCCGCAAGTAAGATATCACTATTGGGTTACAAGGCTCTATGTAGTTTTTCTCCCATCAGCACAATTGGCTTGATATTGCTGGCCGGAATGCATATTCTTTTGCACAAGAGATCTTTGGCCAAAGCCTAAAAGTACTCAGCAATAATTAGGAGACAGAAAATGACACAAACACAAATACCTGAACAAATGACCGCCGTGGTTCTGGATTCATATTCCGGCGCCGAAGCCCTCCGAGTTGAGCAGCGCCCAGTCCCCAAACCGGGGAAAGATGAAGTCTTGGTCAAAGTGGCTGCTGCACCGATCAATCCCTCGGATTTAGCCTTCCTGAATGGAAACTACGGTTTTGATAACCCGCCTCCGGTGGTTCCCGGCGGAGAAGGATCCGGAACCGTTGTCGCCGTTGGCCCTGGAGCGATGGGCCGCTATTACCTCGGCAAGCAGGTTGCTTGCCTGAGCAAAGGGGAAAGAGATGGCACTTGGGCTGAATATGTGGTGGTCTCTACAAAGGGGGGAGTCTTCCCGCTGAATAAATCGGTCAGCCTGGAACAAGGTGCCATGTCGATCATCAATCCGCTGACGGCCAGCGCTTTCCTGGAAATTACAAAAGATGGCGGGCACAAAGCCATCGTCCTCACCGCCGCGGCCAGCTCACTCGGGCAAATGGTCAACCGCCTGGGGCGTAGTGCGGGGGTGCAGGTGATCAACATCATTCGTCAAGATGCAGAGGCGGAGCTACTTAAAGCCCAAGGGGCATCTGTCGTCTTGAATAGCAGTGATGGGGATTTTGATAGCAAGCTCCATGATACATGCCATCAGTTTGACGCCCACCTGGCCTTTGATGCGGTCGCTGGAGAGTTGACCAGGCGACTGCTCATAGCACTGCCCGAAAACAGCACCGTAACGGTTTACAGCTGTCTTTCCCGTAAAGCGCCGCAAACCAACGTCGACCAGATCGTCTTTCAAGGCAAGACCATCACCGGTTTCTGGCTGGGGCCCTGGCTCTATTCGAACAAGAATTTGTTGCAAATCCTTTCGTTATGGCGGCGCTCCCAAAAACTGATCAGCACCGATCTCAAGAGCGAAATTCGGGCACGATATCCGTTCCAGGAAGCCAAGAAAGCTGTCCAGGAATACACCCATCAAATGACGGGTGGAAAGATTCTGCTCACTCCGACAACTTAATTCCCAATCACTCAACCCGAGTCGATGTACTTGAAGGAGCAAGTGAAGATGTATGATATCACAATCGATACAGATGTCTGCAAAAAAGATGGTCTCTGCGCGATGGCGTGCCCACGCGGCATACTAAGACAAGCAGAAAAGCGTACTCTCCCACAGATCGTTACCGCTGACCTGGAACACTGCTTTCTCTGCGGACAGTGTGTGTCTATTTGTCCCTCAGAAGCCATATCACATAGTCATTTCCCAGAGGGCGCAGTAACACCCATCAGGTCTGAATATCTTCCCACGTATGATCATGTCATGGAGCTTATTCATAGTCGGCGCTCGAAGCGTTTGTTCAAAGACAAGCTAGTTGAAAGGGACGCGATCGAAAAGGTACTGGAAGCCGCCCGCTTCGCTCCCAGTGGACACAACGAACAAACGACCGAATTTATCGTTGTCCAAGGCAAGGAGAATGTCCACGAAATCGGCGCATTAACTGCCCAGGGTATTCGAAAAATGGTAACGCCGTTCAGGTACGCGCCCGGCAGAATGATGATGCGCCTGATGATGGGATCACGCGGCGCTGAATATGTGGCCAAGCTTGCGCCTGAGATGGACAGTCTGGTGGATCTATTCAACAGTGGGACAGACTGGCTTGTCCGTGATGCGCCCTTATTGATTCTCTTCTGCGCTGACAGTGCTGGCGGTTCTCATATGAGCATCAATGCAAACCTGGCAGTTCAGAATGCAACCCTGGCAGCAGAGACTCTCGGGCTTGGCAGCATGTATGCGGGCTTTGTCCTGACGGCGAATGACCATGGAGGTGGCCACATCGCAAAACACGTCTCCTTGCCAGAGACTCACAAGATCTACGGGGCGCTCATCATGGGATACCCTCGGCTGCGATTCAAAAAGTGGCCGGAACGAAATCCAGCGAAAGTAACCTGGATAGGTTCTGAAGTAAATGTAACCTAAGTATATGGGTAAGGAGAAAGTGAATATGATCAGAATAGACAGTAACCGCTGCAAGAAAGATGGAATTTGCGCCCGCGTGTGCCCTGCGAACATATTCGTCCAACGGGAAAAGCTGACAATACCTGAGCTGGTAGATAAGGAATCCTGCATTTCTTGCGGTCATTGTGTGGCCGTCTGCAAACATAATGCGATCCAGCACACTGAATTCCCCGCAACCACGACCCGGGCAATCCAGTTTGAGCAGCTGCCCACCACAGACCAGGTTCTGGAACTGCTCAAAAGCAGGCGCTCCATCCGGGCATTTCGCGATAAGCCCGTGGCGAAGGACACCCTCGAGACAATCATCGACGGGGCCCGCTTTGCGCCCAGCGGGCACAACTCGCAAAGCACAGCGTATCTCGTTGTTCAAGATAAAGCCGTGTTGAGCCAGGTCACTGCGCTGGTCATCGAGTATCTAAAGTTCGAAATCAAACGTTTTTCTAATCCATTATTCAAAACAGTGGCGCTGCTGGCTGCTCGGGAGTCGGCCGAGAGCGGCCTGCACGAAATACCCGGTTTCAGGAAGAAGGTTCAGAAGTTTGAAGCCGGAGCTGACCCCATACTCAATGGCGCACCGGTGTTGCTGGCCTTTCATGCGCCCCGTACGGATGGGTACGGGAATGTCAATACCCAGTTGGCGCTGCAGAATGCCTCCTTAGTTGCCCACACATTGGGAATCGGGCATTTTTACACTGGATGGGTGCTCGCTCCGTGTCGTGCTCCGATGGCGCGGGCCTGGAACCGGCGCATTCCCAATCTGCTTGGTATTCCACCCGATAACAATCTATATGGCGCTTTGGCGCTTGGTTATCCAATCCCCAGGTTCAAAAACATAATCGAGAGAAAGTCTCCCCGAATCCGATGGGTATAACCCCTCAACCTTCAATGAAAACAAATGACTGAATCGACCCAAACCCGACAGAACTTTGTTAATGCAAGGATGAAGAGTTCGTCGATTTCTTGCAAAATTTGAGAAAAGAAACGAAATAGATATTTCGAAATAAACTTCAAAATGAGGAGAAAGAAATGGCAGATATAAAAGAAGGGATTTCAGGAAATCTTGATCATGACATTCCTCAGTATAAGTTATGGCAGATACTCTTTATGTTTTTATGGCCGGCAGTTTGGTTTTCTTTCCTGATCTACATTGTCGGGCGGCAGTTCATTCCTGATGGTGGGGTAACACCAACCTGGGTGCTGTTAGCTGTCACCGTGCTGGGCACCGGGGCGGAGCTGGCTGTTGGGCTGGTCTTGCTCAGGGGGGAGGGTTACTCGTTAACCCTCGCGGCCCTCCGCGACCGGATCCGTTGGAAATGGCCTAAGGGTTGGCGGGCCTGGTTGATCGCGTTGGTCGTGTTAGTTGTAGGGATGACGGTGAGTATGATGATGGGCGGTGCGAACCGGGCGCTGGCCTCAGTCCCGGGTTTTATGCCCCCTGATTGGTGGCCGGCGGCCAGCAATCCCACGGTCCAGGTTTCGAGTGCCACAGATGCATTCCCGGACATGGCTCTGCAGGGAAACTACCTTTTCATGTTGTTGTACTTTGTCGTTGGGCTGGTTTTCAATATCTGTGGGGAAGAACTCTACTATCGAGGTTTCCTGATGCCGAAGATGAGGGGCGTTTTCGGCAGTTGGGATTGGGTGGCAAATGGGGTTTTATTCACTTTGAAGCATGTCTACCAGCGTTGGCTGTTCCCAGGAATATTGGTTGGCGGGCTGGGATTCGCGTTCACTTTTGGGCTGCTGGGGAGCCTGCCGCTCGCGATGATCTTCCACTGGATCGGGAACTTCCTGTTCCAGATGGTTTTCCTGGTAATGGCTGTATTTGGACTAGGTTAACGAATGTTCCGTCCAGCGTGATTCTACATTTGAATATCGAATAGGATGCTGCAAATCAACAAACCCATCAACCAACGGCCATTCAGATCTAGTAATCGGACTTGATCTTAAAGGAGTATAAAAAATGAAAAAAATAGATTTCAAAAGAGAATTAAAGCACTTGTATCGGCCACCCCGAGAATTTATCACCGTGGATGTTCCAGAGATGGCTTTCATCATGGCTGATGGACATGGTGACCCCAATAAGGCTAAGGAATATAAAGATGTCGTGGAAGCACTTTATGCCGTAGCATATAAAATTAAATTCATCAGTAAAAAGCATCTTGAAAAAGATTACACAGTTCCGCCTCTGGAAGGACTCTGGTGGGCTGAAAATATGGATGCCTTCAAAACACGGGATAAATCAAGCTGGGATTGGACGATGATGATCATGACCCCAGAGTGGATTACAGATGGCATCTTTGATGAGGCAGTGATCGCTGCCCGGAAGTCTAAGGATCCAGTGGCGCTGGATAAAATGAGATTGGAACGCTATCGGGAAGGTTTTTCTGTGCAGATCATGCACGTGGGATCATATGATGATGAAGGTCCCGTGTTGGCAAAAATGCACGATGAATTTATACCCGCGAATGGGTTTGTAGAAAATGGTAAACACCATGAGATCTACCTCAGCGATCCCCGTCGGGTTGCGCCGGAGAAGCTGAAAACGGTACTGCGCCAGCCTGTTCGTCAGAAGTGAGAATAGTATCCCGCAAAATACCACTAGCCTGTTGATTCAAATAGTTCGAGATAAACCTAGAAATATAGATCAAAATAAGGAGAAAAAATGAAAACCGCAGTAGTAATTTATAATAGCAAGACTGGAACGACGAAGAAATATGCCGAAGAGATCGCCAGTTATCTCAAGACAAAAGGGGTTTCTACAAAAGTATCGTCGATCCAAGCATTCCAGGAGAATCTCCTGAGTGATGCCGATTATGTGTTCTTGGGAAGTTGGACGAATGGACTAATGTTCATATTACAGCATCCGGATCAGGAGTGGAAAGATTTTGCCGCTAAACTCCCCAGTATGCCATCTGGGAAATTAAACTTATTCACAACCTACAAAATCCTAACCGGCAGCATGTTTAGGAAAATGTATCAGCAGGTAAATGAGAAGTTCTCAGAACCATCGCTCGAGCTAAAATCACGAAATGGTTCGCTCTCAACTGCAGACCAACTCAAATTGGATTCCATTATTGAATAAGTGTGTGACAGTTAGTCCTTTGAAATTAAACTGGCAAAATAACCGTCACACCTGGGCAGTTTTCGGATTGAGCATAATATCTGGTTTTTCCAGTGATGCCCATGCTGAAAAAACAAAAATTTGAAGTTGGATAGAGCAATGCTGAAAAATATTGGTCGCAACAATCAACTCTATATGCTCGCAAACTTTCTGTTTGCCTTTGGTACCGGATTATGGCTAAACTTACGCCCGCTCTACCTCGCAGATCTAGGCGCCGCTCCTAAACAAATCGGGCTGGCTTTGGCCATCAGCGGCTTCTCCGCTGGATTCTTGCCAATCCCAGCTGGGATCATCTCTGATCGGTTCGGACCGCGCCGGGTAATTATCTCCTCTTGGATCGTAGCATTGCTGGGGGCCGTGTTAACCGCGTTAGCCCCGACCTGGCAGTTTGCCACGCTGGGAATTGTTGTTTGGAGTCTGACATGGGCTGCCAACCCGGCTGTGACATCATTCGTAATGCTCAGTATGCCAGCCAAATTGCGCGGTGAAAATCTGGAGAAGGCATTCTCATGGGTATTTCGGGTCTGGCCGTTTGCGATGTTATTTGCTCCCGCAGTGGGGGGGTGGATCGCAAATTGGTGGGGAATCCGCACTGATTTGTGGATAGGCGGGATAGTGTATCTGATAGCCACACTAGTTTTATTCATGACAGAAGAAGTTAGGGCCGAAAAAAACACCACCAAATTCCAGTTTGCTGGCCTGCGTAAAAACAGAAATTATTGGATTTTAGCTGTATTTTTTGCAGTTTTAGTCCTAGTCCAGCAGATTGGATACAGTCTGCTTCCCAATTTTCTTGAAGATGTAAGCGGCTTTTCAAAAGCGCAGATTGGGGTGTTATTCTCAGTCAGCTTTTTGGGAGCCTTTATGGGAAATATCTTGTTAGCTCGAGTGCAGCCCCGCACAGGGTTCATGATTTTGATAACTGCTTCATGGGTAGGGATGCTCTTGCTTTTAGCACCTGCCCAGCTATTTTTGGCCGCGATTGCGTTTTTTTTGTTTGGCAGCCTCACCACCATGTGGCTCATCAAGGCGGCTAGCTCTGGTCGAGCGGTCAGTGCGGCGGATCAGGGAATTGCGTTTGGTTTGATCGAATCCCTGAGCTTCTTGGCAATGTCAGCCGCGGCGGGTATTGCAGGGGTGTTATACGATACGACCCCCACGCATGCGTTACCGCTACTTGCCAGCACAATCGGTATCCCCCTAGTTTATGTTGGATGGATGCTTATTGTAAAACCGCTGACAGGAGAACCGCGCCAAGATTGAGAGCCGGTCTCAGATGAATTCTGAGTGGTTCTGATCTGCCTTGGTTGATGGAGCCCAAGTTCTATACTGAAATGAGAGTCAGTTTTTGTCGCGGACCTACATCTAATTGTTCAGTCAGCCGCGAACGGAGTACGAGATCTGATCGGATAGTAGGGATATGGAGCTTCGTAACCAAATGCTGGAAGACCATAACGCGATTATAGCCCAAACATATTCCCATTAATTTGGGATTGCACTCGAACCTAAACCAATTGAGTCTTGTTCAATTAAAGAAATTGAGATGCACGCAATTGCGTGCCTCTCAGGTGAGACAAGGATTCAAACCCTGTCTCGGTGATCATTGACCTAGACGAAGTCAGGTTCTTCCTGCTTTTCAGGTGGACTATCGAGGAAGCGTACGTCGTTGGCGATCAGTTCCCAACGCTCGTGCCAATTCTCGTCATCATCCTGCCAGCGGTTCTGGCGCATCTCGCCTTCGATGGCGAGTAAGCGACCTTTGGAACCATATTCGTTCAGGAATTCAGCGGTCTGCCGGAAGGCAACCACGTTGAACCAGTCGGTGCCTTCGCTGCGAGAACGATCCGCAGCAACAGACACCTTGGTCACGGGTAGACTGGCGTCTTGACCCTTGTAGTAGGGTAGGCAGCAGGCGAGTTGCCAGACTGCAATAGAAGTCTGGTACTTTTCCCACAGCCCCCCTCCGAACCGTGCTTGAAGTAGGGTAGGCGGCCAGCGAGTTACCGTGTATCCACAGGATACTTAGCACTTTTCCAACCGCCCCCCTCCGAACGCCGCATGAGCGTTTCCGTCTCACGGCGCTCTCCAGTAACCTATGTCGAGAGTTTAGGGCCATCATAGCGACCATATTGGATGTCGTGATGACACGAACGACACACCACCAGTGTTTTGCGTCGACGAGTTGCCATTTGTTTGACCCATTGAGGTGGATTGGCTTGGTCATATCGCTCCAGGTCTGCAAGTTTGTGGATGTGATGTACTTCGATATTGTGGATTGCTCCACATAACTCGCATTCTTGAGCAAGTAGTCGTTCAGCCAATTCGCTGCGTCCGCTCCAGATGGGAGTTGTAGGTGCATCGTTGATGGATACCCATTTGTTGTAGCGCAGCGGAATACCACCAAAGCGGGCTACCAGCGGAGGCAGATCAGCTTCCCGTTTCAGTATAGCTTCCAGCACTTTGTATGTGCCGTATTCGTTTCGATGGGTGGTCTTGAAGTGCTGATACACCTTTGCCGTACTGATCTTGAGTTTCTTGGACAGGGAGCGCACCAAGGATTGCTGCATTACCCACTTCAGTCGTCCAAGCTGGTGAAGGTTGTAGGCTAAGCGATAGTATTGGACAACTCCACGATATTCTGTCTGGTATTGGGCTATGATGCTGTAGGTGCTGTCATTGGTTCGTTGCATCAGGTGGTAGGGTTTCCCGCGACGCATGTATTTGATGCAGTGGCCATGGATAACACGTTTTGGGACTCGTAAGCCGATTGAACCATTGATGCAGCGTTGTCCCCGATGATCGTGCTTGTCGTCGGCATGCAGCGTGTGGATTTCATAC
The DNA here is from genome assembly GCA_964622645.1 of uncultured Anaerolineales bacterium. Taxonomy (GTDB): domain Bacteria; phylum Chloroflexota; class Anaerolineae; order Anaerolineales; family UBA11858; genus NIOZ-UU35. The sequence continues at coordinate 4,332 of CAZUSV010000003.1, read as the reverse complement.
CCCAGGAATAAGGCACGGTCATTGCGGGTATGGGTGATAAGTGTCTTTTCGATGCTAAGTTCCAGCTTCAATTCTTCTCGCAGGAACGTTGTCAGTTGTTGCTTTATCACTTGTGCTTCCGCTTTAGTGCCTGTGAACCCAAGGATGAAATCGTCCGCATACCTGCAATACTTCAGCCGACGAAAGTTCGGGTCGTTGGGGTCTCGTGATGGCATGGTTTGAGCCTTACGACTATAACGCTTAGCAGCTTCCCAGTCTCCCGCTTGACGTGCTTTCCAGGCTTCTCTGGTAAGGGCTACATAGGGTGGATATGTTTTGCGACGATGACCTTTTGTGTGAGCCGGTATGAGAGTTTGTTCGACAAATTTGTCTAGCTTGTCCAGTACCAAGTTTGAGAGGCAAGGGCTGAGAACCCCGCCTTGTGGAACTCCGCTGTAGCTGTTGACATACTTCCAGTCTTCCAAGTATCCTGCTTTGAGGAAGTTTTCAATCAACCGAAGGAAACGATTATCGTGGATTTGTTCGCGCAGGATGTCTACCAAGACTGTGAAGTCAATGGTGTCGAAACAGGCGCGAATATCACCTTCGATAAACCATTTCGTTCCACCCCACTGTTGGATTTCACGTAGGGCTGTATGGCAACCGCGACCCGGTCGGAAACCATGCGAATGCTGGCTAAACTGCGGTTCGTAGTATGCTTCCAAGAGTAAGCGAATGACTTCTTGCAGTAGCTTATCCGACCAGGCGGGTAGCCCGAGTGCTCTCAATTTCTTGTTTTTCTTGGGAATATATTCGCGTCGAACTGGAGTCCACCGATACCGTTCCTGGCGTAGAACTTCAATGATGGCATCAATCTTTTCCAGCGACATCCCATCGACAGTTTCCGGTGTTGCACCGGGTGTCAATGCGCCTTTATTGCGGTAGAGTTTACCGTAGGCACGTAGGTACAGTTCACGATTGTACAAGTGTCGATACAAACGCTCTAGTGGCCGTCCTCGTTGGCCTCGATCTCGAATGATGTTCAATACCGTTTCGGCTGTTCGCATCTCGCGTACCTCCCGGTGGTTGACATCAGGTTACCTGTGCCACTTCGCCCTGTGACCGGCTTTCCCGCTCTCCCTGGTGGGGCGATTACACGGCCTTTTTCATGACGCCGCTTTTACTCCCACGACTACTATTGGCACTCCGTCACCTTGGGGCTCGCGCCCTTTAGGCAATCCCATGTTCCGTCACTGATGAACATTTTCTAGAGCAACTTAGGCCTCCCACTCATGCCCTTGAATGAACTCATTGTTCATCGCCCATCAGCCGGGACGTACTACAGACGAAAGTTTAATCCGTAGCTGCCGATGGCATCGGGTTACGGACGTGCTACCGATGAGTGTGACGTTTCCACCGCTGGACATTGGGATTCAGGCAATTCAAGCTTTGACCATATTGCTCAGGCGTTGCAGGGCCACAGTCTACACGTCTTCCGCTGTGCCCCGCTTTGCATACATGCTCTTGTCTCCTTTCTCTTTCGAGTCTAGATTAGTTGTTCACCTCGGAGTCATTCGTCCCGAACTCCGGCCACCTCGGGTGGCAATTCTCTCAGTGCGTGACATGGCGCACACTTTCGCCTCATCCGGCTCTCCATTGTGAATTACTATCCGATTTGCATTGGCTTTCTGGAACGACCATAGCTGGGGGTATCTTGGTGGCACTTTTGGCACAGTGTTTGAAGGTTCTCCAAACTATTTCCACCACTGGGTTTCAAGTGATGTACTTCTAGTTCTTCTGAGCTACCGCATTGTTTGCAGCGGTAGTTGTCCCTTCTAAGCGTTCTGTTACGGGCTTCCAGCCATTCTGCTTTTCGGCGGTTGATTATCCCGTCCCAGGCTTCAATGTGCGGGGTGTCCACTTCGATGTATTGGGGAGCATCATCATAGAGATAAGGATTAATGGGCTTCTTCCATCGGTATTTGCTGTGCTGGATGTCTCTGAGCATGAACAGGTAAACTTTTCCCTGTCCATCTTCGCAACCCCAGTTTTTGCGTTTTCCTTGGCGGATGTAATACCTTCGTAAGATTTCCCGTTTTCCTGCACCTTTGTGACGCTTGCACAACCACCGAAGCATTCGTTGGCTCACAAACCAGTCAAGTTCTTCTCTGATTTTGTATGAGCCAACATGCTTGTAGTAGTTACCCCATCCCCGTAGTACTCGATTGATCGCTTTGATCTTATCGGGTACTGGCTCCCAACCGAATGGGCGGCTTGTCATTCTTTTGATCGTGTTTTTCAGTCGTTGTTCACTACTTCTTGTAGGTGTGACTCGCAACCAGGGTTTGTTATTCGTTGGTTCTTCACGTTGAATGTGAAAGCCAAGGAAATCAAAACCTTCATTTGCATGGGTGATATGGGTCTTTTCTTCAGATAGTTCCAGATGGAGTTCATTCCAGAGGAAATCCTTTACTTCATCCTTTAGCCGTTGAGCACTTTTCTTAGTGCCATTGCTAAGGATGATGAAATCATCGGCATACCTGGTCAGGACAAAGTTGCCTTTTCCTGCACGACGCCGTTTTGCTTTCTCTGTACGGCTAAGGTTTCCGTATTTCTCCCACCACCAGCGATCTAGCTCATGGAGATAGATATTGGCTAGCAGTGGTGAAAGTATTCCTCCTTGGGGAGTACCTTCTGGTGTTTCCTGGAAGAGACCATCATCCATAACACCTGCCTTTAGAAAGGCATCGATCAATTGAACGACACGCTTATCCGCAATGCGTCGCTTCACAAGTTTCACAAGTTTTCTGTGATTGATGCGATCGAAACATTTACGGATATCTCCTTCTATGACCCAGTAGAACTTGTTGCGAGGTTGAATTCGGCTGTAGCATAGCCAGACGCAGTCCATTGTCCTGCGCCCTGGCCTGAAGCCGTGAGAACAATCTAAGAAATCGCTTTCCCAGATTGGCTCCATCAACATCTTTAACAATTGTTGTACTACTCGATCTTTGATTGTCGGGATACCGAGAGGGCGCTTTTCGCTCTTTCCAGGTTTAGGTATCCAGATTCGGCGTACTGACGTTGGCTTGAATATCCCTGTTTTCAGTTCTTGTTGCAGGTTTTTGATAAACTTAGCCTGCTGAGTTTCTGACTTCAGGTTGCTCTTGCTCATTCCGTCAACACCGGGTGTTCTGGATCCTAAATTGGAGAGCGTGCATAAAAGTGCCTTCCTAATCCATTCTTCCCGACAAAGGAGATGCCACAGGTCTTGGAAGCGGTGTTCCGGTTTAGCCTGTGCTTTACGGGCGAAGCTCTTTTGTGTCTTGCGGATGTCATCTGACTGGTTCATACGTCTACAGAACCTCCTTTCGTTCCGCTGTTTCTTTAGCTTCTCTTTCACAACTGCCGTCCTTCGCCATGTGGTTGGCTTTCCCAACCTCAGACTACTATGACGGCTCCGACACCCTACCACTACATCAACCGCAGCTGGTCCAAACCTTTATAGGTTGAGTGATAGGGTTTCCAACGTTCACAATGCCATACGTTTGCTTTGCCTGGGTTTAGGCTGCCTCTCTACCCCCGTACACTACTCCTTGTAGTGTCGTATCCGATCGCTGGCTTATACCCCTATAACCATTGTCGATTCCCCTTGCGGGTTTTCTCCCGGACACCACCATGTCCTGGGATACTCGGATACTCAGACCATCGCCAACATTTACGGTCTGGGGCACACTGTGGAGGCTTCAAACAAGGCTTTCTTTCGTAGCCATGCCCAGGCTCCGGGCTCGCAACCTTGAAGTCGTATTGGCGTACCGCTTCTTGTTGCTTTTGTCCCCTGGGCTTCAGACGGTTATTTGCTCTGGTTTCACCGCCTGCCAGGGTATCCCTATGTAGCAGTGGGGTCTGCCACATGACCCTATTTTGGGTATTACAGCATTGCGCTTCGTTGCGCACGATGATTATGTCCAAGGATGATCGCTGGAGCGTTTTGCCGGATGGCGGGTTTGAACACCTCGGCGATCCTTACCTGGGAGCTGTTAACGCTGCCGTGATAGACCTCGGCAACTTCCAACACCTGGTTGCGGGTGTTGAGCAGCACAACTACCAGGAACTCTTGCTCACGATGCCCGATCAGGGGTTGGACGATATCCGCAGCATCCTTAGGATTGTTGATCGTGGGCCTGCTCTCGGCAGGTTCTAGCAATCGTTGACTCAAGGCCAAAGCTGCTTTGATCTTGGCCGCAGTGCTGGTGCCGATCCCATGAATCCCTGCAAGCTCTCCATGATGTGCATTTACCATTGCACGCACATCGCCAAATTGCCTCAGCAAGGCTTCCGCAACCTCGATCT
>CAZUSV010000002.1:0-78976 GCA_964622645.1 uncultured Anaerolineales bacterium | reverse complement strand
AAGAACCAGCGGCAACCTTCTTCTTCATTTGTTAAAGTGATAGGTAACTAGACTAGATTTTACTATTCCATTGCTCAATGGTAAGATTTGTTGAAGCGATATCCCCTGCAGATAAATCCTGCAAAAGGAGGAAACATGTCCATTATCGATCCTAACCCCGGCACGAAACCCGACACTGACCCTAAGAAGCCCAGAAGGGGTTCATCCAGATCAAAGAAATCGAAGAAAGAACAGAAGCCCAAAAAGAAAGAAAAACAAGATAATTCCCAAAATAGACACATTGGGTGAGACACACCCAATGTGTCTATTTTGGGCTCTCTTATTCTTCGATGGTAAACTGCCCTTGACCCACCAAATGTGAGTCAACGAAAACATCCACGCGATAATCTCCCCACCACAATGGATTATCCCCACCCGCAACAATCTGAAATTCAGCCTCTCCAGATGGGCCCCCACTCCACGTTTCGATTTGGCGTGAGGAGGTGAGCTCTTCCTTGTCGAGGTATATTTTGACGACCAATAGCTGCCCATCTTCCATGGCGTCGAATTGGTAAGAAACAATCATTTGGCTGATTTCGCCAGAAAAACTGTACCCGCTTTTAGATTCACCCGCTTTCCACCCTGTAAATGTCAAACCGGTAATTTCTGCTGCTGGCGCTTCTCCTGGCAGGCTTCCTGAATATTCCAGAGCCACGGCAACTTCCTTGAGAGTTTGATCGAGTTGACGAGTTACCTCAATCGCCTTCTCACTGATGGTCAGCGACTCTGGGGGCGGCGCGCCCTGGCAATGCATAGGCACTTCGCCCATGCTGGCCATACAATCCCCCAAATCTTCCAGGTTCTTGCGGACAGACTTGAGCACATGCCACAAATAAGAAGGTGGGCGCTCATCTTCAGAAAGCGCGTCAACTACCCAATTTGCAGATTTGACGATCCCCAGCTCATAACCTGCTTGCGCGTCTTCAAGTCGCCCATCAGCCAGGAATGCCAATGCCAAATTGAAGGTGATTATCGGTTCGTTGGGATCATTCTCAATGGCTGACTGGTAAGCCTCGATAGCCGGGTCAAAACGACCCTGGTAATAGTAAGCCACACCCAGGTTATTCCAGGCAGTAACCGCATTGGTCGAGGCATACTCCAGCGCTTGAACATAATCCATCACCGCCTGATCAAGATCACCCAATCTGAACTTCGCTGTAGCCCGCTCCAGATAGGCCGTGGCGTAATCGGGCGCCAGCTCTAGAGCGCGGTCGAATTCTGCGACCCCACCCTCGTAGTCACCTTGCCACTCCAAACCAACGCCCTGCGCATAGGCCTGGATGGCCTGCTCAGGGATGACCTTTACCGGCGAAAAGTAGGCCATCCCCATCCATACCAGAGTCCCTAAGGCACTGAAAGCACCCACACCCACAAATCCCCAGCGCAACTGGCCGACGATGACCTTAGAAATACCCAGGAAGAATAAAGCCGTCGCCAGTAGGATCAACTGGTTGACATATGCATTGAATTTATCCCCCCAAATGTCCTTGAGCGCTAAGGCGTTGGCAGATTTCTCCATCAAGGTCGTAGCTTCAATAACGTAGGTATCTGCTTCGTAGGCCCAAATATCTGGCCACCAACCGCCCTCTCTGGCATCCCAGGCTGCGAGATCGAAATATGGTTCAACGAACAGAGGATTTAAGGTCATCAGTCGATCGCGCAATGCGAAGTAACGTTCGGATGTAACCTTGTCCCCTGCAGAGCCAGCTAGATTGGCCTGGGTGTCCAGCTCTTCCCACATGGGCAAGTGCTCGTAATAGGCATACCCGGCTTTGATTGCTCCCGTCGCTTTGACCTCCACGGCCTGAACGGCATAGCTTTGCGCATTGCGACTGGCAATATTCAGTTCCGCATAGGCGCTCGTTCTGAGCAGGTTGATCGAGGCAACCAGCACGGCGATCAGCGCCGCCAGGATGGCAACTATGTAATCGAAGGGTTCTCCCTTGAAGAAGGGCGCCTGCATATGTGATTTCGATTGAGCTCTCATTTCACCCTCCCAGATTGAGTTCTACGATAACGCCGGCAACAATGCTCAAGACAATGCAGACCGCACCAATCCATATCAGGGTGCTGCGAAAGACAACCCGGTTGGGGTGCATGACCTTGGCCAAAGTCAGGAATGCCAGCACCATCATCTGCAGGATGAAGATGCCAATCAACTGCCAGGACTTGCGCCAAAAATGATCAGAATGCTCAAAATGCCTACTCGCATTGGTATCTCGATTGCTGCTGGTCGTAGCAAACAATTCTCCCCATTCTCGCTGTATGGCGTAGCTGCCATCCCCGTTCAGGTACTGTCCCGGAAAATACCAGCGCATGCTCTCGGCGCTAAGCTTGAGTTGGTCACGCAACCCTTGTAAACTGGTGATCTCTGTAGGATCGTCCGCTGAAGGGGTCGTTTCCAGATACGCATCCAGGAGGAGTGCTTCGTCGTAATTGCGTCGGTAGGTGGTATAGGCCCGATAGTGGTCGTACAAGTAGACGGTGTTGACAATCTGGCCATCGACAGCATTCAAGCTGGCGCGCAGTCCAGCGGAGTCAGCACTGCGTGCCTGGATGCTTGCCACGGTCGAACGCCAGGCCACCAGCGTCCCCGCAATTGAAGCGATCAAGATCAAGATCGCAATGAGATACTGCAAACGGTCCTTGGTTTCTAAAGTTGACTTCATTGCTGACCTCGCTTTAGGGTATCTAACTTGACCATGTCAACTTTCAGACGAGAAGCCCGTAACCCCCTATTTTCGGAAGTTCTCGAGAAGTTAACATTATCGATATAAATAGCTCTACGGTACTATTTTAGCGTATTTTTATAGAATTAACGGAACTAATAGGAGCAATTGGCCGTCTTATGGCTATAATGTATTTATCGCCCCCCCCCAGCCCCCCGATTTCGGGGGGTGCAAATGCGCTAGTTCCCCCCAGTATTGGGGGGGTAGGGGGGCAGACACCCTGGAGGGCTCCGATGATTGTTATTTCGAAAAAGAACCTACGCTGGTGCAAAGCATTCCTGGCCTTTGCTTTATGGATGGCAGTTTTGGCTGCCTGTTCTATCCCTGATGTTGTATCAGGGGATGATGGCTCTCAACAGCCGATCCCCTTGGGGGCAGGGGATAGCGGTAGTGCTGTGATTATGTCTTCAGATTCTGAATCTCCTGGAGATGAGGATGAAGAACCTGGCTTCTCTTTCACACTGAGCGATGGCCAGGCACAACCTGATGAAGTCACTGCGTTATCGGTTACCTTAGGCGAGCCGCTACCCGAGGAAGACATCGCGCTTATCTTGGCGCGCTTACCGGATTTGGTAGCAGAAGACGATGACGCCGTGGATTTCAAACTCCCCGACGAAGTCATCCCTCCGCCGCTGACCGGAGAAACCATTGACGAATCTTTCCCGCCCGATGAAGAACTGCAGCCAGACGTGATTGAAGCAGGACCGCTAGAAGTGCTGCGCTACGCCCCTGAAGGCGAGATCCCCATCGCGCCCTTCGTCAACGTGACCTTCAACCAACCCATGGTGCCCCTGGCAACCCTGCAGGATTTGTCAGCCATGGATGTGCCTGTGCAGATCGAGCCGGCCCTTGAAGGGACTTGGCGCTGGCTGGGCACCAAGACGCTCAACTTCCAGTTCGATTCCGAGCTGATCGACCGCCTGCCCATGGCCACGGAGTACACTGTCACCATTCCCGCTGGGACACAATCGGCGACAGGCGGCGCATTAGAGCAAACTGTCCAGTTCACCTTTAGCACGCCGACGGTCACACTGCAGCGAAACTACCCGCACTCTGGCGACCCTCAACCTCTAGATCCCATCTTCTTTGTATCCTTCAACCAGCGCATCGACCCTACCGCGGTGCTGGAAACCATCCAGGTTACCGCTGACGGCGAACCCGTTTACGTGCGCCTGGCCACCGAGGAGGAGATCGCCGCAAAACCTGAGATCAGCTACTATGTCGAGGCTGCCGGCGAGGGACGCTGGATGGCATTTCTTTCTGATGAACTGCTGCCCGCGGACACCTCGGTCAGCGTGACAATTGGGCCGGGAACGCCTTCCGCGGAAGGCCCATTGCCCACGCAATCCTCACAGGGTTACAGCTTCCGCACGTACGCCCCCCTGGAGATCGTCGATCACGGCTGCACCTGGTGGGACGATATCTGCCGCCCCCTGCAGCCGTTGTTCATCGAGTTCAACAACCCCATCGACCCGGCTTACTATGAAGAAGGCCTGCTGACCATCGAGCCAGAATTACCCGGCGCGGTGGTGAATATTCTTGGGGACATCATCGAGATCCGCGGCATGACCGCAGGCCAGACCACCTACAAGGTCACCGTGGACGGGGAAATCCGTGATGTCTTTGGCCAAACCCTGGGTGAGGACGAGCAACTCAGGTTCAAGATTGATTCCGCCGAGCCCTTCTTGATCGGCCCAAACGATATTTTCGTCACGCTTGATCCCTCAGCAGCAGACCCTGTGTTATCCCTATATACCATGAATTACACCCGTCTCAAGGTCAAAGTCTACGCCGTCAAGCCCGATGACTGGCCAGATTATATGGAATATCTGCGCAGCTACTACGAGACCGACCAGCACATCGACCCGCCTGGCCGCAAAGTGGTCGACAAGACTCAGAGGCTGGACGCGCAAACGGATGTACTCACTGAAGTGGGCATCGACCTGAGCGAAGTCATCGATGGCGATTACGGCCATTTTGTGGTTATCGCCGAGCCGCCGCGCGGCTTCTTCGACAGGGATCGCTATTGGGAGACGGTACACGCCTGGGTACAGGTCACGCAGATCGGCCTGGACGCCTTTGCCGATCACAGCGAGATGGTGGTATGGGCCAGCGCCCTCCAGGATGGTGCACCTTTGAGTGGTGTCACCATTACATCTGATGCCCCTGAATTGGAAGTGACTACCCGGGATGATGGTATTGCCCGATTTGCATATCCCCCCTCAGGGTCGTCTTACCTGGTCGGCAGCCTTGGCGAAGATCAGACTCTGCTGCCCCGCTCGACCTACTATTGGGGTGGGGATAGTTGGTATCGCCGCACCGTGTACGATGACCTGCGCTGGTATGTCTACGACGACCGCCAGATGTACAAACCTGGTGAGGAAATCCATCTCAAAGGCTGGCTGCGCCGCATTGGGGGGAGGCAAGATGGCGATGTCGGACTGGTGGGTGATTCGGTCACCTCGGTGAACTATGTGCTCACCGGTCCCCAGGGTAACGAACTGGCCAGTGGTGGCGCTGAAGTCAACCCCCTGGGCGGCTTTGATTTCATGATCACACTGCCCGAAAACACCAACCTGGGCTACGCCCAACTGCATCTCTATGCCCTGGGCTCGTTGGACAACCTGACCAATACGGAATACTACCACTCTCTGCAAATCCAAGAGTTCCGCCGGCCAGAGTTCGAAGTGGCCGCCCGCAACGAGACCACCGCGCCGTACTTCGCCGGCGAGCATGCTATCGTCTCTGTTGAGGCGGCATACTTCGCTGGCGGCCCCTTGCCCAATGCCGAGACCACCTGGTGGGTGACCTCCACCCCGACCAATTACTCACCCCCCAACTGGCCGGAGTTCTCCTTCGGCTTCTGGACGCCCTGGTGGTATTGGTACGACGATGCCGAAGGCAGCTATGATAGTAGTGTTTCAGAAACTTTTACCGGGACAACCGACGCCGCCGGAGAGCATTATCTGCGCATCGATTTCCAGGGGGCTGGTGATAGGCGACCCCACAGCATTATGGCCGAATCATCGGTGATGGACGTCAACCGCCAGGCCTGGAACTCGTCGACCAGCCTGATGGTGCACCCTTCCGACCTCTATGTGGGTCTGCGCAGTGAGCGCTATTTTGTCGAGAGGGGTGATCCCCTGGATATCGAACTGATCGTCGTCGACCTGGATGGCGAGGCAATATCTGACATACCCATCGAAGTGACTGCCGCCCGATTAGAGTGGATGTATCGAGACGGACGCTGGCATCAGGATGAAGTCGATATCCAAGAGTGTAACCTGAATTCGACAGCGGAGCCCGTCACATGCACCTTCGAGACAGCCATTGGGGGACGCTACCAGATTACCGCCGTCGTCACTGACGATCTCGGCCGGGAGAATATGAGCCGTATCACCCGCTGGGTCAGCGGTGGAGGGCAGCCACCTTCCCGCGAGGTCGAGCAAGAGACTGTTACCCTGATCCCCGACAGCGATAGTTACCAACCCGGCGATGTGGCCGAGATATTGGTACAGTCGCCCTTCAGCCCTGCGGAGGGCTTGCTGACCGTCAGCCGGAGCGGGATTCTGTATACCGAGCGTTTCTCCATAGATGCAGACGCCGGAACGTATACGCTGCAAGTCCCCATCGAGGCAGCGCATATCCCCAACCTGAACATCCAGGTAGATATGGTCGGTTCGGCGCCGCGGCTGGATGACCAGGGGGACGAAGTGCCTGATGCCCCCGCGCGTCCCGCATATGCCACGGGCTATCTCAACCTGCCCATCCCACCGCTGCAGCGCACACTGGCGCTCGAAGTAGCTCCCGAAGCGACGGAACTGGAACCTGGCAGCGAGACAACCCTGGCATTAAATCTCAAGGATGCTGATGGTCAACCGGTCTCCGGTGCAGAGCTTGCCGTGGTGGTGGTCGACGAGGCCATCCTGGCCTTGACCAACTATCAATTGACCGATCCCATCGCCGTGTTCTACAGCCATCGTTATGCGGATCTGAGCAGCACTTACAGCCGCGCCAGCATCATCCTGGCTGACCCGCAAGCTCTGGCAGAGGCAGCCAGCAGCGGAGAGGAACTTGTCGCAGCCAGTGCCGTAGAAAAAGAGGCTGGCGCGGTCTTCGAAGGTGTTGTTGATGAGTTGGCCGCTGAAGCGCCTGCCGCCATGCCCGAAGAAGAAATGGATATGGCCGAATATCGGTCCGATGGTGACGCCGAAGCTGCCGGAGCCGCAATCACCGTACGCTCTGACTTCAATCCGCTGGCCACCTTTGCCCCCGAAGTGCGCACAGATGCGAACGGGCAGGCCGTAGTCAATATTTCCTTGCCGGACAACCTGACCCGCTACCGGATCATGGTTGTCGCTGTGGACAGCGACGGCTCCCAATTCGGCTCTGGAGAAGCCAACCTGACCGCCCGTCTACCCTTGATGGTACGTCCTTCTGCGCCACGCTTCCTCAACTTTGGCGACAGTTTCGAGCTGCCTGTGGTTCTGCAAAATCAGACCGACGACGACATGACAGTTGACGTCGTCCTCCAGGCGACAAATATCGAAATAACCGACGCTGCCGGCCAACGCGTGAGCGTCCCTGCCAACGACCGCATCGAAGTGCGCTTCCCGTCCTCCACTGAGAATGCCGGCACAGCCCGCTTCCAGATTGCGGCTGTTTCGGGGAACTATGCCGACGCTGCTGAAATTGAGCTGCCCGTCTATACACCCGCGACAACAGAAGCCTTCGCAACATACGGTGTGGTCGACGAGGGGGCCATCGCCCAGCCTGTACTTCCACCTTCCGATGTTTATCCGCAGTTTGGCGGTCTGGAGATCCAGACTTCATCCACGGCCCTGCAAGCCCTCACCGATGCTGTGATCTACCTGGTGGCCTATCCCTACGAATGCGCTGAGCAGTTGTCCTCACGCATCCTGGGTGTGGCGGCTTTGCGGGATGTGCTGACAGCCTTCGAGGCGGATGGTCTACCTTCCGCTGAAGATATGGAAATCAGAGTGCAGCTTGATATCGAGCGACTGCAGGGCATGCAGAACTGGGACGGCGGTTTCCCATACTGGCGGCGCGGCCAGGAATCGATCCCCTTCAGCACCATCCACGTTGCCCACGCTTTGGCGAGAGCAATCTCCAAGGGTTTCGAAGTGCCTGACCAGATGATCTTCGATGTGCTCTACTATCTGCAAGATATCGAGAGTCACTACCCCTGGTGGTACAGTCAGCGCACGCGTTGGATCCTGAGTTCCTACGCCCTTTACGTGCGCGACCTGCTGGACGACCCCGATCCCGTAAAGGCCAATGGCCTGTACCACGAGGCTGGCCTGGAAGGCCTCTCTCTGGAAGCCATTGGTTGGCTCTGGCAGGTGCTACTCAAGGACCCTGATAACGCGACTGAGCTGGATGAGATCCGCCTGTACATCGGCAACCGCGTTGTCGAGACCGCTGGCGCAGCAAACTTCACTACCTACTATGACGATCAAAGTTACCTGCTGCTCAGCTCCAACCGCCGCACCGATGCCGTCCTGCTTGACGCCATGATCGCTGACAACCCCGACAGCGACCTGATCCCCAAGTTGGTCAATGGCTTGCTGGCCCACCGTAAGCGCGGCCACTGGAAGAACACCCAGGAGAATGTCTTTGTGCTCCTGGCCTTGGACCGCTACTTCAACACTTATGAATCACAAACACCCGACTTCGTCGCCCGCATCTGGCTGGGTGAGACCTATGCTGGGGAGCATATCTACACCGGTTATTCCACCGAGCGCCATGAGACCCAGATCCCCATGAGCTACCTGGTCGAGTCGGACGAGGTACAGGATTTGACCCTCAGCAAAGATGGGGTAGGGCGGTTGTACTATCGCCTGGGATTGAAGTACGCTCCCACGGATCTGTGGCTGGATCCATTGGATATGGGCTTTGTCGTCCAGCGTGAATACGAAGCTGTCGATGACCCCGAAGATGTCTGGCGAGACGATGATGGCGTCTGGCACATCAAGGCTGGCGCCCGTGTGCGAGTGCGCCTCACCATGGTGGCAGACAACCGCCGCTACCACGTCGCCCTGGTCGACCCGCTGCCCGCCGGATTAGAGATCGTCAACCCGGCATTGGCAGTTTCGGGCAGCATCCCCCAGGATACAGAGAGCTCTGATTACCAGCGCGGCTGGTGGTGGTGGGGCACCTGGTATGAGCACCAGAATATGCGTGACGAACGCGCCGAAGCCTTCGCCTCGTTGCTTTGGGATGGAGTCTACGAGTACACCTACATCGCCCGCGCCACTACGCCCGGCACCTTCGTCGTCCCGCCAGCCAAGGCCGAGGAGATGTATTCACCCGAAGTTTTCGGTCGCAGCGCCAGCGATTGGGTGATCGTGGAGTAAGCCAAGACGGAAAACTAAGAAGCTAAACTTCTCGGAGAAGTTTAGCTTCTTTTATTATGATATAATCTCGACGTAATTTTTCACGGAGAGTATGGAATGACGGACAACCTGTAGAATCACAAAGTATTTCCGGGTAAACCTTACCAGCACGAACTGCGTGCAAGCTTTGTATTCAGCCGAGGGTTTCACCCTCGGTTTTTTGTTGGAAGGGCGTATCCACTTCGCCCTTTCAACAACCCCAACGCATGAGCGTTGGGGTTAGACACAGGAGCGATCCTCCATGCTTACCGCCCATCACATCCACAAATCTTACGACGTCCATAAAATCCTCAACGACATTTCTTTCAGCATCAACCCGGGCGAACGAGTCGGCCTGATCGGTCCGAATGGCTGCGGAAAAACGACGCTGTTACGGATTCTGACCGGAGAGGAGCGTCCTGATTCCGGACAGGTGACCTTCACGCCCAGCAATTTGAGGCTGGCCTATCTGCCCCAGGGCTTTGAACCCGCCTCTGGCATAACCGTGAGTCAACTGATCAGGGAAGCTACCGGGGACGCCGCAAGCGCCTCCCTCGAAAGCGAGTTAGCCCACCTCGCTGAATCGCTCGCCAAAGAGCCAGACCAACCCGAACTCCAGGCAAAATACGATCAGATTCTCTCCAGACTCGAGCATCTCAGTCAGATCGACCCCGGCTTTGCGTCATCAATCTTGAACTCGCTAGAGCTATCAGGTTACCTTGATGATCATCCTGTGGCCGCGCTCAGCGGTGGTCAGAAGACGCGCCTCTCTCTCGCCCTGGTGCTGCTGGCGGACCCCCAGCTGCTTCTGCTCGACGAACCCACCAACCATCTCGATATCGCCATGCTGGAATGGCTGGAAGATTGGCTGGGTAGTTTCTCTGGCGCGGCACTGATCGTCACCCACGACCGCACTTTTCTCGAGCGCACAGTCACGCGAATCCTCGATCTGAATCCTGAGACTCAAACCCTGCGCGCATATACTGGAGCGTACACAGACTATCTGGAACAGGTGCAGCGTGAGCACAATCATCTCACGGCAGCGTACAGAGACCAGGTTGCCGAAATCCGCCGTATGCGCAGGGATATCGCCCGCACCAGGGAGCAGGCCCGCAATGTCGAGATCACCACAACTTCGCGCCAGCCGGGAACGCGCCGCTACGCCAAGAAAGTCGCCAAAAAGGCCAGCTCGCGCGAAAAGAAGCTGCAGCGCTATCTTGGATCCGAGGCGCGTATTGAAAAGCCCAAAGCCGGCTGGCAGATCAAACTGGAGTTTAACCAGACTGAACATCTGGGAAAGAATGTACTTGAACTGAATGATCTCTCAGTTGGGTACCCCGGTTATCAGCCACTGCTGAAAAACCTGAACCTGCACATTCAAGCCGGACAGCGCATCGCCCTGACCGGAGCCAACGGTTCTGGCAAAACTACCTTGCTGCGCACCATCGCCGGTCTCCTGGACCCCCAGGGTGGGGAAGTGCGCCTGGGAAACAGTGTCAAGCTGGGCTATATGAGTCAGGAGCAGGAGACCTTAGACCCCGGGAAGAATGCCGTTGACACGATCCAAGCAATTTCACCCTTCAACCTGACCGAGACGCGCTCATTCCTGCATTATTTTCTCTTCAGCGATGATGATCCCCTGCGCCAAATCTCAGCGCTTAGCTATGGTGAGCGTGCCCGACTGATGCTGGCGCAACTCGTTGCCCAGGGCTGCAATTTCCTGCTGTTGGATGAGCCGATCAACCATCTGGATATCCCCTCACGCGAGCTCTTCGAGCAGGCCCTCTCACAATTCGAGGGTGCCGTTCTCGCTGTTGTCCATGATCGCTATTTCATCCAGCGTTTCGCCAGTCAAGTGTGGGTCGCGGACGCGCAGCGGAGGGGGATTGTGCGCCCAACGTAATGACATAACCGCGGAGATCCCTTCGATAAACTCAGGGCAAGCGCAGAGCACGCAGAGATCATTTAATTATCTTATGGGTCTTTGGGACTTCCCTGGTGCTCGGTCTCGCCCAAGGCGTGACAAATCCAGACCCATATATGGTGAGATTTTACTTTTGCATACCAAATATCGGGCGCATAGCGTGGCAATCCCATCAGAGCGCGACCCCGGCGATTCCCAAAGAGCCTATATTACCTCTCTGCGATCTTGGCGTTCTCAGCGGTAAAATCTATCCATCTTTGAAATTCTTAAGGAATATTATGCAGGTCATCAAAACCGACAATCTAACAAAGGTTTTCAGGGTCGCACAAAAAGACCCTGGCGTTATGGGTGCAGTGAAAGCCCTGGTAAGGCCACGTCACACGAAAGTCACCGCAGTGGATCAAATCAGCTTCTCTGTCGACACCGGCGAGATTGTCGGCTATATCGGCGTCAATGGGGCTGGGAAATCCACCACATTGAAGATGCTGACTGGCATCCTGGAACCAACTCGGGGCGAAGTGCGCGTCATGGGGCGCGTCCCACATCGACAACGGGTGGCTAATGCCCGTGAAATCGGGGTTGTTTTTGGGCAACGCACGCAACTATGGTGGGATTTGGCTTTGATCGAATCCTTGAATATGGTAGCGCGTATCTATGAAGTGCCGTCCCAAAGGTATAAGGATTTGTTGGAGCAATTCGCCGAGATTCTGGACCTGGAAAAGCTGCTGCATGTCCCCATCCGCCAGATGTCGTTGGGGCAGAAGATGCGCTCCGAACTGGCTGCCACGTTGATCCACGAACCCAAGGTGGTTTACCTGGATGAGCCCACTATTGGACTGGATGTGCTGGTCAAGGAACGCATCCGCGATTTCATTCGCCAGCAGAACCAGGAAAAGGGCATCACTGTGATGCTAACTACCCATGACCTGGGGGATATCGAAGAATTGTGCCAGCGGGTGATCATCATCGATGCCGGGAAACTGATCTATGATGGACCCCTGGCGGTGATCAAAGAGCGCTTTGGGAAATTCCGGGAAATTACCTTTGAGACTGCGTCAATTTTGGATCATCTGACTGAACCGAAGGGAGCTGAAGTCATTCGTCAAGAAAAGAACAAGATCACTTTGCGTTTTGACCGCAGCCAGACCAGCGCTAGCGAAGTGGCAACTGATGTGATGAACCAGGCCAAAGTGGTCGATTTTTCTCTGGCAGAACCGGACCTGGCCATGATCGTCAAACAGATTTACCGGGGCGCACTCGAGAGGGACAGAGCCCATGCTTAGATCAGCGTCCCGACATATACGCATTTACTGGGCTTTTGCAGCCATGATACCAAAACTCTTTTTGGCCTACAGCATCTGGGTATGGATGCAGTTCTTTGTTTCTGTGGTGGCGCTGGTGGTGCTGGTATCTTTCTGGACGGCCGTGTATGGCAGCGGCCCCCAGGGGAGCATCGGTGGCCTGGAGCTAAACCAGACGCTGAATTACATCGTCCTGGCGCAGATCTTCCTGCCAGCCGTGCATAGTACCGGTACAATTCTCTATTTCGGTCAGCTGATGCGAGAAGGTCAGATAGGCATTGAATTGTTGCGCCCAGTTGATTTTCAAGTCGCCACATTCATTCGCAGCCTGGCTGAGATCGGTGTTGCATTTGTGACCCAAATTCCCCTGGTGATCGTAGGTTGGCTGCTGTACCGCTTCCAACTTCCTTCAGATCTGAAAGTCTGGGGGGCATTTCTCTTGTCTGTGCTCCTGGGGAGTGCGGTGGTCTTTTGCTTTGATTGGATTCTAGGCTGCATGGCCTTTTACAGTACTGAGGCCTGGGGGCTGAACACACTGCGGTATAGTATCGCCACATTCTTCAGCGGCGCCCTGGTGCCGTTGGCGATCATGCCAGATTGGCTGCAGCAGATCACATTAGCTCTGCCATTTTCTTACGCCCTTTATATTCCAGTCTCTTTGCTCAGTGGGATCACGCCTTTGAGCGAAATGCCCCGCATCTGGTTGATCGAAGTTGGGTATCTGTTGGCGCTGGTGGTTTTATCGCGACTAGTCTTCCGCATCTCAGTTCGGAGAGTGACCGTACAAGGCGGCTGATCATGCGACGATATCTGGCATTGTACTGGCTGTTCTTCAAAAACCGCATCAAGATCCTGTTGGAATACCGGGCCAATTTCATCATTGGGGCGATATCAACCATTGTCCAACAGTCAGCCAGTCTGCTGGCAGTCTGGGTTGTGATGCGGCAAATCCCAGCCCTGGACGGTTGGAAACTGGCCGAAATCTGGTTGATCTATGGGTTGATCACCCTGGGGCAATCGCTCAACCATATGTTCGCTGATAACCTGTGGACTTTAGGCTGGGCCTATGTGCGCTCGGGGATGTTCGACCGCCTTATGGTGCGTCCCATCAACCCGCTTTTTCACCTGCTGGCTGACAGATTCAATCATGATGGATTGGGGCACTTCGCCGTGGGGCTGTTCCTGGTAATCAACGCCTACCTGACCTTGGGGCTGGATTGGAGCTATGGCACTGTCTTGTATATTGCGTTGGCTGCAATCAGTGGGGGAATGATCTTCTTCTCTTTGAACCTGATCACCAGCGTGTCGTCATTTTGGATCATGGATTCGATTCCAGTGACCCGGGTGGTTTTCGAGATGCACGAATTTGCTAAATATCCATTGAGCATCTACCCCAATGTGGTCAGGGTGCTTTTGACATTTTTTATCCCCTTTGGACTGGCTTCCTATTATCCTGCTGGCTTCGTACTGGAACACAATGTCCCCCCATACCTGGCATTCGCTGGTCCCGTTGCTGCAGTAGTGCTTTTTATTATTGGCTATCGTGTTTGGCTATTTGGCCTGAAGCATTATGGTAGCACCGGTTCTTAGGCAAGCAACAGGAAAGAACACAAGCAAAAGAATACCTTATCAATAACTTTTTCCGCTCAGGAAGCCTGACGAGCTTTGGCGTCAACGGTTGCCACGTCCGGCAGTCCCTGGGCAGCACAGACGCCGCTCTGGCCTGCATTTCCCACAAAATAATCTGTGGGGGTATCTAAGCGCCGGAGCGCGTACAGGAGGGGTATGGCAAAAAGTGTAGTAATCCCGCCAGTTACATAGCCGGTTGAAAGGGAGCGAAGTTGCGCCAGGTATCCCAGCCCTCCTTGACCGAGCATACTACCCCCGCTGGCTAGAAGGGAGTCAAATGAGATCACGGTGGCGCGCTGCTCAGAGGGGATAATCTGGTGCATATATGCCTGTTTCACAGGCGTGATTACGCCGTAGGCAGCCATGGAAACCAGATATAGCCCAACTGCGATCCAAAATGAATTTGTCAAGCCAACACCTACGATTGCAATAGCAGATACCCCCGCTGCCCAGAGCAACAGCGTCGTACGTCGCCCACAAAATTTAGAGAACCATTCCACAATGCTATTCCCCAGGATGGTAGCAATCGAGATCAGCGCGGCGATGACACCCGCCACCCAGGTGATCTCGTGCCCCAACATGTTCAGGAAGTATGGCTGCCAGGCATGGAATCCCCAGGCTAATAGTGTCGCTTGAACGACTCCTGCCAGGATCAGCAAGCGCACTTCGTTTTGCTTCCAACCATGATTGATGCTTGCTTGAGCAATCTTACGCATTTCACCAGGCAATTTGGAAAGGGAGGTTTCGACGGGTGAAAAGCCGATATCGTGCATGCTAATGAAGGAATAGACAAACACCAATCCCAGTAATCCAGCGCGCACCAAAAAAGGTACCGACAAATCCAATTCACCCAAAAGACCGCCTGCGATGCTACCAATCAACATCGCCGCGCCGGAGACCATCGCTGAGCGAGCAAATACCCTGTCGAGTTTCCCTTCGTAACCAGTGACATTGAGCGCATCCACCAGCCAGGCTTCCATCGCCCCTGAGTAGAAAGTGTAGCCCAAACCCAGCACAACCGACATGAGAATATACAACCATAAGTCTCCCTGAATGGCAGCAGCGCCAACATAGCCTAACGTGCCCAGCAGCAGCACGGCTAAACTCAACAGGAAGGATGCTCGCCGGCCGCGCGTATCCGCTAGCACGCCGGTAGGGATTTCGAAGAGGGCCATGCTACCTGTGAAGACCGCATTGGCAATGAAGACCTCAAAGATCGCCAAACCAGCATCGAGCAAGAAAAGTGTATTGACACCCCAGATCAGCGAGGCTGACAGGGTATATAGACCGACAATGGTGAGATAATTTCGGATGATCGAGTTTGGGGTAGGGTATACCTGAGACATTTATCACCTTTACTGAATACGGATAATACATTATGTAACCCCCAGACAGTCAATCAGATACTATGAGGAAAGCAGGAATTCATGAATTTGCTTTAGGTGTTCCTGCTTTCCTGACTTCCTAGATATTATAGAATTACCGAGAAACATTCGCTGCATTCGCAAGAATCTTTAACCGCAGAGCACTCAGAGAGCGCAGAGTTTTGCGCGGTTCAATCTTTGGTCATGGCTGGGTCACGCTATGATGTTAGCTGATCAAATTTCTTACGTATTTCGCGAATATCATCCCACATCAAAGACTTTGGGGATCCGGGCTGCCTGGAAGGATTCCTCAACAAATAAGAGGGGTGGAAAATAGGCATCATCCAGCAATCATTCTGATGGATCCAAGTGCCGCGTAATTTCGTGATTCCGGTTTGCCCAAGAACAGAATAGCAGGCCACATTTCCTGTCAGAAGTAGAATTATAGGATCCATGATGCGGATCATCTCATGCACATAGGGACGGTAGTATTCGATCTCTTGGTTGGTGGGCTTGCGAAAGGCTTTCCCGTCTTCACCGGGAGGCATCCGGAAAACCGAATTGGAAATGTAGACGTCCTTATCAGGATCTAACTCAACTGCCCGAAGAATATCATCGAGCAGTTGACCGGCTCGACCGACGAAGGGTTTGCCCTGGATATTTTCTTGGGGCCCCGGTGCCTCTCCGATGATCAGGATTTTTGCTTGAGGATTCCCACGGCTGATGACCACATTTGTTCCAGCAGAAGCCAGAGGATCATCCTTCATCTCCATGAGCGCCTTGATCAATTGATCTAGATCTTGGAATTGTGGGGTGAAGAAATTAACTGCTTCTTGTTGTACCATGATACCTTCATTTATCGAGAATGGTCTAATCGATGTCACACTACATGTATCTGTACTTATCTTACCATGTTGTATTATCGGACAAGTTCTTAAGTGGTCCTCCCTTAATTGCTGCATTTTGCAATGAACCCTATTTACTTGATTTGGCAAATTGCCTGTATAATATTCAAATTGAGGAACAGCTTACTGACCGCTTCTCTCATCGTTGGGCGGTACACGCAGTTAGAGTTCGAGTAGGGTTATATACGCAGGAGGTTCGTTTTTATGCGTCATACTCGCGAGGAAGTAATCAAGCGCACTATTCGGGAGTTCGAACGCCTTGATCATCTGGTTAGTAGCCTTTCCGATGAGGATTGGAATAGGTTGCTAACCAGACCCGAGACCAAAGACCCTTGGACAGTGAAAGATGCACTAGCGCATATTGCCCATTGGAAGGCTGACATGGTCAGAAAAGTCAAGAAACAACCCATACCGGTAGAGGAGAAAGGGCTAAGTTGGACTGATGGGAACCACCTCATCTACAAGCGTTGGCGAGATCGCTCCCCTCAGGATGTTTTAGCTTGGCACAGGCAAGTTCAGGATGATGTACTGGCTGCGCTTCAAGATGCACCTGAAGAATGGTTCAGTGACAGGGAGCGCCGACCGGAATGGCCCTTTGATCTTGACGGTCATTCCAGCTACCATCGCGTAAAGGATATCGAACACGCGCTGAAAAAGTCAACAAAGTGAGTACTGCCCAACAATGCGAGCACATAGACCTGCTGTTTATTCTGGTTATACAATCCTCATCGTAGATGATGATGAGGATTATTCACAAGCATCTCAGAAGTTGCTAGAGCGAGAAGGACATACCGTCTTGACTGCTAACAATGGGCCCAAAGCGTTGCAGATACTCAAGGCGCAACACATTGATCTGCTATTTCTCGATTATTTTATGCCAGAGATGAATGGCGAAATAGTCGTCAGGAAACTGCGAAAATTTAACCAGGATGTACAGATTATCCTGCAAACAGGCTATGCCACAGAAAAACCGCCCCGCGAAATGCTCAAACGATTAGATATTCAAGGATATTATGATAAGTCAGATGGTCCTGAAAAATTGCTTCTCTGGGCAGATGTGGGATTGAAGTCGGTTTACACTATTCAATTGCTCGCCAAAAGCCGCCAATGCCTGCAATATCTGCTCAATGTACCCACGGAATTGCGTAAGATCAAGCCGCTTACCGACCTTTTACAAGGAATTCTATGGCAGATCATTGGAATATTGGGCGTGGTCGATTCATTTCTGGCTGTACACAAGAATGGCAACCAGCTCAGGAAAAAAATGGAACACTCAGACAGCCAGGCTGAGCACGATAGACAACCCCTGCTGAGAATATACGCCAGTTCGGGACGCTTTGACAATCATACCGTCGCCAACAATGCTCTGGATGATTCGGAAGTGAGTTGTATTCAGGATGTTCTTTTAGAGGGGAGTATTGCATTCATCGATGGGGCAACCATCATACCACTCAAGATCATCGATAATCCGATCGGAGTAATATACCTCGATCAAGAAATAGATCAATCTCAAGACGTAGATCTGCTGTTAGCTTTTGCGGATAGAGCTGCTATCGCAATCCAGAATACAAACGTATACGAAGAAATCTTAAGAAATGTACGGGCTGGTTACCGGGTCGGTAATTCAGCGGGGTCTTCTAAGGATACTGATCTTTAGAGCTTATTTTTCGAAAATATCGTAATACCCCTGATCGAGTTCATCATCTGCGAGATGTGCATATCTTTGCGTAATGGCGATATTCTTATGGCGCGCCAGTTCTTGGGCCAGTTTTAGATTGCCTCCAGAGCCACGCAGAATTGTGGTCACGAAATAATGCCGGAAGGAGTGGGGTGTGATCGTGCCCACGGCTTTCTCGCCTAAAGCTTCTTGAACCCTCTGACGAACGATATTTCGCCCTGTAGTGGTTGTGACCGGTAACACCTTCTTTCCAGCACCTTTATCATGGCGAGCGAAGAGGGGTAGGGAGGTGAGTGGGCGTCCTGAGGTGCCGTCCAACCCCATCCGAGCATCGAGGTAGTTTTTCAGGGCGGAGAGTGACCTGGAGGAGAAGCGCACTACAGCTTCCTGGTCACCCTTACCGATGATAATGGCTTTGGCCTCATTCCAGTCCACATCTCCACGGCGTAGGGCACAGGCCTCATGCACCCGCAGCCCTGTATCTGCCAAAACTAGCAAAAAAGCTCGATCGCGCAGGTCTCGTAGACCGTGATTCTCGTCTTCAGCGGGCATTTCAGCCATTTTTAATGCGTATAGCAGTACTTTTTCGATATCATCACGGGGAAATTGAGGCAAACGCTGCCCGGGACGGCGGGCACGCTGCTTGATCAATAGGCGTAAACGGGGCAGGTTGACTTCGCATAGTTTTTCTGCTGCCAGGTATTCATAGAACCCTGTTACCGCAGTCAGATACAGGCGCTCAGTCGTTGGGGCGTGATCTTTCATTGAGGAAACGATCCACAATGCTGCATCTTCGACCAATTCTGAGATTTGTGTTTCATCGGGGGAGTGATTATTATCTGCGAGAATTTCAGCAAATGTTCGCATGGCATTTGCGTACGTGCGCAAAGTATTATCACTGCGCCCTAGTTTGACGCTGTCTAAATATGCGGCAATTGCTACGGAAATCAGCATAGTTTTGTTCCTAGAAACAAGCTCAGGGCTTGTCCTGACTGGAATTTATGCTTTCGATAATGATACTTATCGAAAGCATTATAGTGTTTTTGCCTAAGCTTGTCAAGTCACGGCAGGGACCCCCTCCCGATTCAGTATCCAGTATCCAGTGAGTGGCCAGTTGCCAGTAAACGGTTTACGCCTTACATCACTGGGGCAACTGATAACTGAATACTGGTTACTGACCACTGTTTTTTAACCTCCTCCCTACTCCATTCGTACAGCAATGTTATGCGATGCAAATCACGTATCCGATCTAATCAGCGTAATCTGCTAACCAGCGTAATCAGCGTTCCCGAAACACTCACTCAACCGCTTTACCCCCTCTTCGATCTCCTCAACCCCATTCACAGCAAAACTCAAGCGCACATATTCACGCAGCCCATCCTGGCTGGAGAATAACACCCCCGGACGATAATCGACATCGAATTCCTTCACTTTTGCGCGCAATCTAGCGGTATCTACGCCAGGGAAGCGCACCCAGAAGAAGAAGCCGCCCTCAGGGCGTGTATATTCAGCTTGAGGAAGATAGCGCTGCAAAGACTCATCCATTCGCGCCAGGCGGGCGCTGAATTCACCCTGGAGAGCAGAGACATGTACACCCAGGCCGCCAGCCTCGATCAAGTCCCGCACAACCGCTGAGGTAAAGGGGTTCATGCCTCCCCCACTGTCCAGCATACCGCAACCAGCCAGCCGCCGGATCACCTTTGCATGCGCCTGTACCCACCCCAACCGCAGTCCAGGGGCCAGGATCTTGGAGAAGGAATTGACCGAGATCACCTGCTCAACTTTCTCGGAATATTGCGCAAACGCTGGCGGTGGCGCCTGGGCGTAATCCAGCAAATGGTACACCTCGTCAGCCACCACCAGGAAATCCTGCTCCTGGGCCAGGTCGGCCAATCTCTGCCGGCGCGCTTCTGTCAGGGTCTTCCCGCTGGGGTTCTGAAAAGTTGGGATGGTGTATAGGATTTTCGGCCGCTGCTCTTTGATTTTGGATTCCAGTGAATCTAAACTCAGGCCGTCTTCATCCATATCGATTGGGACGACGCTCAATCCCATATCTTCGAAAATGCGCAAAGCAAGAAAATATGATGGTTCCTCAGCGAAAACCACATCTCCCGGGCGCGAGTAAAGGTTGCAGATCAGGTTCAACGCCGAGGAGGCCCCATTGGTCACGAACAGCGCACCAGGGTCAACAGGTGCACCATAGGAATCGCTCAGGAAATCGGCCAAGGCGCGGCGAAAATAACCATCCCCCTGCTCTACACCATACTGCAAGGGACGCGGGTCGTTGGAGGCAAAAAAGGTTTCCGCAGATCGGCGAATTGAATCCAGTGGAAGTAGCGAAAGGTCAGGGTTGCCCATCCCGAGATCGATGAAACCGGGCGGCAGGTCGATTTGCACGATAGGAAGCTCAGTCATAATCTAAGTATACTGGAAAACATTCTCATGTAAGTGACAAATTAGCTACTTCAGTAAGGGAATTGAACAAGTTGAATAATCTGCCCCCTAACCCCCCAACATTGGGGGGAACCCTCTCCCCCAGAATTGGGGGCCGGGGGACGGAATTGGGATAACCTACCCAAGGGTAATTACAGGAATTCTCTGCGCTCTAGGCGATCTCTGCGGTTAATTCCAACCCAATTTCCCCCTACCCTATTGACATCGAGCATATCAGGGTATAAAATCACTATAATTATTTTATTAAATAAAAAAAATAATTTGTATGCTGACTCAACACTTTTCTGGGAGGAACCTATATCGGGTCAAAGCCCACAATTTGCAAGCCATATTGATGGGCTTGCTTTATGAGAATCAACTGTCGCGCGCCGGGTTGGCCAAGCTCACTTCCCTCTCGTCTGCTACGGTCACCAATCTGGCCAGTGAGCTGATCAACCAGGAGATTATCACCGAAATCGACCCCCCCATAAGTGCGGTGGAGAGCAAGCGCGGCGTCGGGCGACCCCGCAGAATGCTGCGGCTGATCCCCACTGCTCGCTATGCCGTTGGTGTTCATATCGGCGTTGGGTTATTCCGAGTTGCCATCACCAATTTGCATGCCGATATCATCGACAACCGTATTGTCGAGTTCGAACGTCTGGCGCCCGCCTTAGATGTGCTCCAAGACATTGCTTCGACGATCGAGGAATTACTTCAGGCTACATCCATTGACCGCAAGCGCGTTCTTGGGGTTGGCGTAGGGGCTTCTGGGCTGGTCAACCATGAGCAAGGTTTGAATGTGATTGCGCCTAGACTTGGATGGCAGAATGTCTACGTTCAAGAGATCCTGCAAGGCAAGTTGGAGTTGCCAGTACGTGTCGACAACAACGTGCGCGCCATGGCCATCGCCGAGGCTTTCTTCGGCGCCGGCCGGGGGGTCAGTGTTCTGGCGTTTGTCTATGGACGTATCGGCGTTGGGGCAGGTTTTGTCGTCAATGGCCAGGTTTACCGCGGCAGTGGTGCCGGCGCAGGAGAAATTGGGCACACGATTATGGTTCCCGAGGGCGGTCTTCCCTGCCGCTGTGGAGCAGAAGGATGCCTGGAAACCCTGGTCACGGAACCCGTCCTTGAGCGTATTGCCGAGCAACTAATCCAGGAGTATCCCGATAGCATCTTGGCGCAATACATGTCTCAAAATGGGGATTCAAAACCGATCGACAGGATATTCGCTGCCGCGCGTGATGGTGATCAAATTGCAGATCAAATGATTACAGACCAGATCCATTATCTCGGCATCGCCTTCGCCAATCTGGTCAATATCCTCAATCCCGAGATGATCCTGCTGGGTGGCGTTTTTGCCCAGGGGGACGATCTCATCCGGCCCGTGGCTTGTAAGGTCATGCGTGAAACTGCATTCAGTGGGCTCGCCGATGACGTGATTGTCGAACCGACAAGTTTTGGTTGGCGCGCCGGTGTAGTCGGTGCAGCAGCCCTGGCCCTGATGGATTTGTTCTATCAGCGCACGGAAGAGGCCTGAAGAGGATTTATGAAGGATCTCAAGATCGCCTTTGTTCCCATAGCCCGGACGACCTTCGATATCCCCTTTGCCAAGGAAATGGTCGCCGCAGCTAGAAATGCGTTGACCAGTTTGTCTGCGGAACTGATCGACCCTGCCGGACTGGTTACAGATGCAGCTGAGGTTGAGAAAGCCATCAATTCCCTATCTTCTGTAGAAATAGATTTAGTGGTCCTATTTCAAGCCACTTTTGCAGATAGTTACATGGTGGGGAAATTGGCTGAGGCCATTAATGCCCCTCTCTTCCTTTGGGCTGTACCTGAACCCCATAGCGGGGGACGCCTACGCTTGAACTCCTTCTGCGGGATTAACCTGGCCGGGCATGCCCTCACTCGGGCTGGATTCTTCTATGGTTATGTCTATGCTGCTCCCGAGGACCCTGCCACGCTGGAGAAGATCAGCGTCTATGCCAGAGCAGGGCGGGCGCGGAGAGTTTTACAAGGCTCAAAACTTGGCCGAGTTGGCGAAAACCCCGCTGGATTTGAGACCTGTCTATATCGACCCGCTGAAATAAAGCGCCTATTCGGCCTGGATGTTGTCCAACTGGATCTCCAGGAAGATGTCTTTTCAGCAGTGCAAAGGCTTGAACGAGATAGCACCCAAGATGTTAAAGGTGAGCTGGCCAGAAAAGTCAGCAACCTGGATGAAATGGATGCCGGCGCAGTCCATGGTTCTCTGGGCACCTATCTGACCCTCAAAGAGATCGCCCAGAGAAAGGGCCTGCGCGGCTTTGCGGTGCGCTGCTGGCCGGAGTTCTTTACCGAAATGGGCTGCGCCGCCTGCGGGGCCATGTCGATGCTCTCCGATGAGATGATCCCCTGCAGTTGCGAAGCGGATGTCAACGGCACCATCACCCAGTTGATCCTGCAGTCGATCAGCGGGAGCCAGGCCTTCGGCACGGATATGGTCTCCATCGACGAAGAGAGGGACGCCCTGGTGCTGTGGCACTGCGGACTGGCCCCCTTATCGATGGCTGATCCCCAGGCCGAGAAGCGCGTCACCATCCATTCCAACCGCCAACTACCC
The DNA here is from genome assembly GCA_964622645.1 of uncultured Anaerolineales bacterium. Classification (GTDB taxonomy): domain Bacteria; phylum Chloroflexota; class Anaerolineae; order Anaerolineales; family UBA11858; genus NIOZ-UU35. Next base: position 55,977 of record CAZUSV010000002.1, on the reverse strand, counting down.
CTCTTGATGGAATTTCCCCTCAAACCTGGGCCAGTCACGATTGCACGCTTGAGTGAAGCAACCGGAAATTATATGCTGGCCATCGCCGAAGGAGAAATAATCCCCGCCCCACAAAGCTTTTCGGGGACCTCGGGATTGCTCAAATTCGATAAACCAGCCCGAAAAATGCTCAATACGATTTTGGAGAACGGGCTGGAGCATCATATATCGATCACCTATGGGAAGTTTACCGCAGAACTGATTGCATTTGCAAAGATGCTCGATCTCCCCATAGTTCATTTGACCTGAAAGGAGGTGGTGCCATAAGCCCAATCGCAAATAACGTGTCGTCAACTCGGTTTATCAATCTTAGTAATGGAGAATGAAGAAATATGAATCTCAAAAGATATACATTGATCCTGGCCACAGTGTTTGTTTTGGCCCTGGCTGTTTCTGCAGTAGCAGCGCAAGAGCCCGTTGAAATCCGCTTCACCTACTACGCCGATGGCAATGAAGCCGATGTCATGCAGGTTCTCGTAGATGCCTTCATGGAAGCAAATCCTGATATCACCGTTGTTCTGGATGTGGTGCCCTATGCCACCATCGACGAGCAGCTACCAGTCCAGGTCGAGACCGGCGAAGGCCCCGATCTGGCCCGCATCACCAACTTTGGCGCCTACCAGGACAAACTGCTCGACCTGCGTGATTACCTCGAGGATGTTGATTTCTATGAAGAGAATTTCCCCGAACCGATCCTTGCAGCCCTGGGACATGGTGGCTACCCCGATGCCTTCACCGTGACTGGCCCCTATGTCAACCTGACCCTCTTCGAGCAGGCCGAAGTTGATCTGCCCGCTGAAGATGCCACCTGGGAAGACTGGACCGAGGCCACCAAAGCCGTTGCTGAGGCCACTGGCGTGCAGTTTGCCATCTCTGTGGACCGCACCGGCCACCGTTACGCTGGCCCCGCCCTGAGCATGGGCGCCGTCCTGATCGATGAGGACGGCAACTTCATGGTGAACGAGCCTGGCTTCGGCGCCTTTGCCGAGGTCATCAAGGGCTGGCATGACGATGCTGTCACCCCCACCGAGGTCTGGTTGGTGGGCGATAGCTTGAACAGCTGCATCGACTTCTTCAAGAGCGGCGACCTAGTCATGTGCATGTCCGGTTCCTGGCAGATCAACGGCGTGGCTTCTGACGTCGAGGACGCCTTCGACTGGGCTGTCGTACCCAATCCCACTGGTGAAGGTGGATCCACGGGTGTGGCTGGCGGTGGTGCTGTGGTTGCCTTCGCGGATACAGAATATCCCGAAGAGGTTGCCAAGCTGGTTGAATTCCTCATCCAGACTGAGAACTACGCCGCTTTCTCCGCTCAGGTTTTGGCACTGCCCGCTCACAAGGGCGCAGCTGATGCTGGCATTGATTTCGAGACAGACAACGAATCCGTGCTGGGGGCCCTGGCTGCTTACACCGCCGAAGTTCCCAAGCTGATGGATCAGGCTGTAGGTCTCAACGTGCATCCCTATGCCTTTGCCTACTACCGCAACTCTGCCAACCGCATTGCACAGTACCTGACCGGCGAACTGACCCTCGACGAGGCTCTCGAGCGCCTGCAACAGGATATCGACGATGCTATTGCCGAGGCCGAGGCCGGTGGATAAAACGTAATCTCAAGAAAGCGAAAATTTCGATAGTTAATGTAAGGGCGCAGAATCAACCTGAATTCCAGGTCTTTTGCGCCCCTACGGATTGGGGTTTTGGCGTATGACAGTACAAACAGAAAGTAAATCAATCAAGAATATCTGGGAGCTATTGACGAATGCTGTATCCGCATTTTTTATCTGGCTCTTCGATCTGATCTTCGGCACGCTGCAAAAATGGATCGGACTCAATAGAATGCCCTACGTTTTTGTGCTGCCAAACTTGCTGATCTTTGGCATCTTTATCCTCTTCCCCATGCTGCTCAACTTTGTGTATGCCTTTACCGGCGGGACGGATTTTTTTCCTGGCGAACGGCCCTGGGTTGGGTCAGCTAATTTTGAGACGCTGCTGACCTGCGAAAGCTTCTTAGACCCCAATACCTGCCGGGAAGACCTGTTCTGGCGATCAGTTTTCAACACAGCTGGCTATGTCGTCTTTCAAGTTTCGCTAATGGTAATCATGTCCCTCATAACCGCAGTTGCACTCAATGCAAAGATCAAGGCACGCGGCTTTTTCCGCAGCGTCTTCTTCTACCCGGTTTTGTTATCCCCCATTGTGGTGGCATTGATCTGGAAGTGGATCTTGCAGGAGGCTGGCCTATTCAACGGCATCATCACTGCTTTAGGAGGCGATAAAGTGCCTTTCCTGGTCGATACCCAGTGGGCCAGGTTTTGGGTGATCATCATCAGCGTTTGGGCCTATATGGGCTTCTATACCCTGATCTTGCTGGCAGGGTTGCAGGCCATTCCGGCTGACCTCTATGAGGCCGCGGCCATCGATGGCGCTAATAATTTGAACGCCTTCTTCAAGATCACTTTGCCCCTATTGATGCCGTCCATGATCGTGGTGTTGGTGCTATCGTTGATACGTGCAGTACAGATATTCGATGTGGTCTTCGCCTTTACCGGAGGCGGGCCAGGTACTGCGACGCTGTACCTGGTGCAATACATCTACAGCAAAGGCTTTGCCAGCCCTAGCAGACAATTTGGCTTAGCCGCAGCCGCATCGCTACTCATGGCTGGAATTTTGATTGTTTTGACATTGGTCCAGCAATTCGTCAGGGGTGAGGAGGAGGGCGTGCGATGAGCAGCATATTGAGATTCTTCACCCGCACCCGCGGCACTACCAAACTTCATATCACCGACATGTTGACCTATACCTACCTCAGTCTAGGCGTGATCGTCATGTTTGGGCCGGTCCTATGGCTGGTGATTTCATCCTTTAAATCCTCGGCCGAAGTGGTCAAATTTCCCCCGCGCCTGTTCCCGTACCGCCAGGAGACCATTGAGGTTGAAGGATTTGAAGAACCTCTGCCCCTCTTCGTCGCCACACTAGAAGATGGGACTGTTGCCACGCTGGCTCAGAAACGGCGCGTTGGTTTAGAGCGCCAGTTGATCGATCCTGAAAATCCGGATGAAACTATTAAGGTCAGACTCGAAAACACCGAGCCCGTAGAAAATATCTCCTTCAATCTAGACAATTATATTGAGGGAGTGCAGAGTTTCAATTTTGCGCGCTATCTCTGGAACAGCGTCATCGTCACCATCTTTGCAACTCTTTTGACCTTGCTGGTGAACAGCATGGCCGCTTTTGCGCTGAGTAAATACCAATTCCGAGGCCGCACAACCATCTTCCTGGTGATGATCAGTACCCTGATGGTCCCCCTATCGGTGGTGCTGGTGCCAGTCTTCTTGGTGATTACAAGAGTCGGCTGGAACAATAACCTGCTGGGTGTCATTATCCCTGGTGCGGCTACGCCGACAGGGATGTTCCTGCTGCGCCAATACATGCTCACCATCCCCGACGAGCTGCTTGATGCCGCCCGCATCGATGGGGCCAGTGAATGGCGTATCTACTCGCAGATCATTATGCCGCTGGCAAGGCCTGCTCTGGCGGTGCTGACCATCTTCTCGGTGATGTGGCGCTGGAACGACTTCCTCTGGCCGCTGATCGTGCTCAGCCGCAGTGAGATGTTTACCCTGCAAGTAGGGCTGAACTCCTTTCAGGGAGAACTCAACGTGCAATGGCACTTGATCCTGGCCATGACGGTGTTGACATTGTTACCGATTACTGTTGTCTTTGCTTTCCTGCAAAAGAACATCACCACCGGAATCGCAACGACTGGTATGAAATAAGTACAGCCACAGAGAGCACGGAGAACACAGAGAACAAAATTAAAGAATCTCTGTGTTCTCTGTGGCAAAAGTCATTATTGGAGCCTATCGAAAAATAGAACACGAATACAAACGAATATCAACAATCGTACGAATAATTATTCAAAAGTCATTCGTGGCATTTGTTCAATTCGTCCGCATTCGTGATAAAAGTTTGGAGTTACTCTATGAAATTCTATCTCGACAGTGCGATCGCCGACGAAATCGCATATGCCCTCGAGGCTTTTGATATCGATGGTATCACCACCAACCCGCGCCACGTACAGGTTTCCGGCAAAACTTTCATGGAAGCCATCAAAGATATCGCTGCGCTGGTGAGGGGCACTGAAAAGACCGTCTCAGTCGAAGTCAACCCCCAAATAATGGATCCCGATCAAATGGTCATCGAAGCAGAAAAGCTGGCCGCTCTCTCGCCCAACTTCGTGATCAAGATCCAGTGTGTCGAACCGGCCTTCAAGGCTATTAGGACACTGGCAGAAAGAGGTATCCGCGTCAACTGCACGCTGATCTTCTCGGCCATGCAAGCCTTGCAAGCCATGCGTTCTGGAGCATACTACATCTCCCCATTTATAGGATGGAAGGAATCCAATGCCGAAGACATCCGCCAGTTCATCGAAGATGTGATCATCATACGCGATAACTACGGCTTCGACAGCGAGGTGATCGTGGCAGCGGTGCGCAACGCCCGCCAGATCGTCGATGCAGCCGTTGCCGGCGCGGATATCGTTACCGCGGGGTTGCAAGTGTATAAGGATGGTTTCGGCCATCCCTACACTGACAAAGGCATTCAACTTTTTACCAATTTCTGGAATAAAACCCAATACGAATAAAGATCGCCACAGAGACCACAGAGTTCCAAAAAGCTCTCTCTTTTTACTCCGTGAACTCTGTGGCTATTATCATCAATATTTGAAAGGAACAACCTATGACCGTTGGTAAAGAGCTCAAACCAAGAGCCTTTTCCCTCGACCCTCGCTTCAGCTATTTGGCTGAGGACGATCGTTATCTTTTCGCCAAGGAGGATCCCAAATATGAATTCAATGTGATCGGCTGCGGGCTAAACGGCAATGAGCATATCTACGTCACCATGCTGGAGGGGCGCGCTACCATCCATGGTATCTACGATATAAACCCTGGCTCGATCGATCTTGCAAAAAAGACATTCGCTCGATTTAGCGATGGTCATGATCTCGCTGAATATGACTCGCTGGAAGCCGCCTGCAGCGACCCTGCCGCAGATGCACTGATCATCACCACACCCAACTATACCCATCTAGAAGTTCTGCGCGTGGCGATGAAATCCGGCAAGCATATTTTCTTAGAAAAACCCATGGCCACGACGGTCGAGGATGCGCGGGAAATACTCAAGCTCTCTGAAGAGTATCCCGCAATCTTACAAATTGGTCTGCAGTATCGCTATAAATCCATGTACGTCGAAGCCATCCATGAAGCCTTCCAGCGAAAATCCATCGGTGAGATCAAGATGGTCAATATCGTCGAACACCGCCTACCCTTCCTGGACAAAGTCCAACAATGGAATAAGTTCTCCAAATATTCTGGGGGCACACTGGTAGAGAAATGCTGTCATTATTTCGACCTTCTGAATATGTTCGCGCAATCAAAGCCAGCCAGCGTCTTTGCCACCGGGAGTACGGCCGTCAACTTCAAAGAGTTCGAATATAACGGAGATAAGTCAGATATTATCGATAATGCTATTGTCAGCGTGGTCTACGAAAATGGAGTCAGGGCCAGCTTCAACCTGTGCATGTTTGCCCCCATGTTCTACGAAGAATTAACCTTATGCGGTGACGAAGGCTATCTCAAGGCATACGAAAAGGAAGATTTCTTGCCCCTCCCCCGCCCCAAAACATATTTGGAAGTTCTGCTTGGAGAAGCCAAACCCTCACGGGTCTGCAATCCCTGCTACCCTCCTTACATCGAAGAGAGTGGGCACAACGGATCGACATTTTTCGAGCATGTCAACTTCATCGATAATATCGAAGGAATTCCCAACAATACTGCCACAGTGGAGGAAGGTTTTTGGTCGGTAGTTGTTGGAGTCGCTGCAGAAGAGTCCATCAAGAAAGGATCAGTTGTTTTGATCGATGATCTGTTATAAGGAGTCATTTGTAAATAATTTCCATAAAGAAGCTAAATAGACTGTAAAGAAAGTTTATCGCAAAATTGCTCAGACCGGTCTCCAGACCGAGTCACCCCCGCTCGGTAAGGAGACCGGCCTGAGCTGAAACTGCAAAACTGTTGTTTTGATCGATCAAGAAGCTAAACTTCTCCAAGAAGTTTAGCTTCTAAAAAGGAGCAAAAACCTATGAAAAAAGGCATTCTATTACATGAAGCCGATGACGATGTCGGCGTCGCAGCTATGGACCTGAAAGAGGGCGAAGTCATTCAAGCCGTGACCCTGGAAGGGGAGCCCGTAACTGATATCACACTGGTTACCGATGTACCCCTCTCGCATAAAGTTGCCATGCGCGCTATGGAAGAAAAGAAACACGTCATCGAATATGGTGCCCCGATTGGGTACGCCAGCCAGACCATTTCAGCAGGCGCGCACGTGCATACCCATAATTTGAAGAGCTTGCGCTGGTCTGGTAAGAACCAGATCATAGAGCACCATAAGGAGTAAACTTATGCCGAACTACTCTGAAATCCCTCTGACTGGTTACCGGCGCGACAACGGCCGCGTGGGTATCCGCAATCATGTGCTGATCATTTCAGTGGACGATATCTCCAATGCCGCTGTTGAAGGTGTCGCCAGCCTGATCCGCGGCACCTATGCCCTATCCCATCCTTATGGACGCCTGCAATTTGGTGAAGACCTGGACCTGACCTTCAACACCTTGATCGGTTACGGCAAAAATCCCAATGTCGCCGCAGCGATCGTGATTGGCATCGAGCCCAATTGGACCAATTACATCGCAGAGAACATCGCCAAAACAGGCAAACCCGTTGCCGGTTTCAGCATCGAACGCACTGGTGATCTGCAAACCATTGCCAACGCTGCTCGCAAGGCCAAGGAGTTCGTGCATTATGCTACAGAGCTACCGCGTGTCCCCATCGATTGGAGCGATATCTGGGTTTCGACCAAGTGCGGAGAATCCGATACTACCAGCGGATTGGCCTCTAATCCCACTGTAGGGCGTGTCTTCGACCGTCTGGAGCCGTTGGGCAACACGATGATCTTCGGCGAGACCACCGAGGTTACTGGTGCTGAAGACGTGATCATGAAGCACTGCGTCACACCCGAGGTTGCAGAGCAATTCAAGGCAGGTTTTGATTATTATCAGGATTTGGTGCAGTCACAAGGCACCAACTTGATGGGCTCTCAACCCACCGAAGGCAATATCCGCGGCGGTCTGACAACTATCGAAGAGAAAGCACTGGGAAATATCGAGAAGATGGGCAAGTGCAAAGTCGTTGGTTATCTCGAGCAGGCTGAAGAACCCACTGGGCCTGGCCTGTGGTTCATGGATTCTTCCAGCGCCGCGGCTGAAATGGTCACACTGTGTTGTGCTGCCGGTGCAGCCCTGCATCTCTTTACGACCGGTCAGGGCAACATCGTCGGCAATCCTGTATTGCCCGTGCTCAAACTATCAGGTAACCCTTTGACTGTCGAGACCATGTCCGAGCACATCGATGTGGATGTCACCGGCCTGCTGCGCTTCGAATACAACCTGGATGGTGCCGCTGACCGCGTGATGGAAATGATGGCCCGCACCATCAACGGCCGCCTGACCAGTGCCGAAACCTTGCGCCACGACGATTTCGTGCTCACTAAGCTGTATCGTAGCGCGTAAATGATCTAGAGATTATTAGTACACGGATTTCACGGATTGTACGGATATGAATAAGTTTGAATCCGTTCGATCCGTGTTTGTCCGTGTACATAAACATTATGGAAATTCGCGTCCCATACGGGCGATCATTTTTATCGGTAGATATTCCTGACCAAATCGGGGTCGATATCATCGAACCACCGCAAGTTCCAGCGTCGGAGAGTCCCTTGGAGGTAGTCGAGCATGCCTTAGACGGCTTAATGGGTTCTGTGGAGTGGTCATCCTTTTCTGGAGCAAAGTCGGTTGCCATCGCGGTCAATGATAAAACCCGCCCGGTTCCCCACGAGCATCTCCTGCCGCCTTTGCTTGACCGCTTAGAACGCGTTGGAATTCCCGACGAGGCCATCACCTTTTATATCGCTGTAGGTACTCACCCTCCCATGACCCCAGATGAGTTTTCTGGGATATTACCGGATTCTATTCTACAAAGATATCGGGTCGTCTCACACAATGCGGAAGACAGCCATAATCTCATCAGTTTGGGAGAGACATCTCGCCAAACGCCAATTTGGGTTAATCGGGAATATTACCAATCCGATGTAAAGATCACCGTTGGAAATATCGCCCCGCATCAATTCGTGGGGTTTTCTGGGGGTGTAAAAACCGCTGCCATTGGGTTGGCTGGCATCGAAACTGTCATTCGCAACCATTCCCTGATGACTCATTCAAATTCACAGCTGGGCGCATACGCATCCAACCCTGCCCGTCAGGATATCGAGGAGATCGGGCAAAAGCTTGGAGTCCATCTTGCGCTCAACGCTATCCTCACGCAGGATATGCAAATCATTTCCGCTCTGGCAGGTGACCCTGTCGCCGTAGTGCAAGAGGGAATTCCTCTGGCGCGTAAAGTGTGTCAGGTAGCCGTATCCCAAAAATATAAGCTGATCATCTCCTCACCAGGCGGACACCCCAAGGATATCAATGTCTATCAGTCACAAAAGGGCCTGGCACATGCCGCACGGATTGCCCGCGCGGGAGGCACAATCATCCTCGCGGCAGCCTGCTCTGAGGGGACTGGCAGTCCTCACTATGAAGAATGGATGGCAGGGAAGCAATCCTACCTGGAAGTGATCCAGTACTTCCAAAGGGAAGGTTTTCAGATCGGCCCCCACAAGGCTTATCAATTTGCCCGTGACGCTTCGGAATTTCGCCTCATGTTATACTCCGAGCTTGATCACAATCTAGCGGATACGTTGCTGCTCAATCCCATCAGGGATATACAATCCGCCTTAGACACTGCCCTTGTGGACCTTCAACCTGGTGAGCATCTCGCTTTCTTGCCACATGCTGCATCTACAATTCCTTATCTGGATAATCTGAGAGGTACTTCATGATCTATGGAACGACAGCCAAAATTTTGAGAGTGGATTTAACCACCGCAACTTGGGAGATAGAAACCCTTACAGAAGAGTTTTACAAGTTGTATCCCGGTGGTAAAGCCCTGGCAGGTTACATTTTGCTCAATGAAATGCCAGCCAATGTAGACCCCCTCTCGCCAGAAAATGTACTGGTAATTGCCAATGGACTATTGACAGGTGCCCCCGTCTCGACAGCAACACGTTTCACCATCTCAGCTAGGTCGCCACTTACCAATACTTATGGAGAATCTGAAGCGGGAGGATTCTGGGGGCCCGAACTCAAGATGGCTGGCTTCGAGGCCATCATCATCAAAGGGAAATCGCCTGATCCGGTATTTTTGTGGATCCAGGATGGTGAAGTCGAGATTCGTCCCGCGCGCCATCTCTGGGGGCAGAAGGCGGCTGAAGTCCAGGAATCAATCCGGACTGAGTTAGAGGACGATAAGATCCGCGTGTTGCAGATTGGTCCTGGAGGCGAGAATCTGGTGCGCTTTGCAGCCGTCACCAACGATCTGCGCCATTTCAATGGGCGCAACGGCATGGGTGCGGTGCTGGGATCCAAGAACCTGAAAGCGGTAGCTGTGCGCGGCCGAACCCGCTATCAGGAGTTAGCCCGCGACCCCAAGGCGCTGATGGTCCTGGGGCGCACCCTGGCCAAGCGGGTCAAAGAGAATCCCCAATCTTGGGGGTTGCAAAATACTGGCACTCCCGGTCTCGTTGAGCCCTTGAACACCGGCGGCATTCTACCCACGCGCAACTTCTTGCAGGGTGCTTTCGAGAACGTCGATGAGATCAAGTGGGAAGTATACGAGAGCGAATTGCTCACTGCGCGGCGGAGCTGCTATGCCTGCGCTATCCGCTGCAAACGTGAAGTGCAGGTTGACGGAATCCTATCAGTTTACGGTGGGCCAGAATATGAATCTGTAGGGTCATTGGGTCCTAACTGTGGCGTAGGTGATATTCACACCATTGCCAAAGCCAATGAACTTTGCAATGCCTACACCCTCGATACGATCTCAACCGGGATGGCAATCTCTTTTGCCATGGAATGCTTCGAACACGGCTTGCTGAGCCTGGAAGATACCGATGGCATCGATCTGCGCTTTGGCAATGCCGAGGCCATGCTCACTATGGTGGAGTGGATCGCCTTGCGCAAAGGATTGGGTAATTTGTTAGCCGAGGGCGTAAAACGCGCCGCAGAAAAGATCGGCGGAGATGCGCACTATTTTGCCATTCATGTCAAGGGCCAGGAACTGCCCATGCACGAGCCGCGCGGCAAATACAACGTTGGTATGGGCTATGCCATCTCAGAGATCGGTGCGGATCATCTGGTAGTTGCCCACGATTCGATGTTAGCCAACCCCGAGGGAATCCCCTTCAAGAATGCACAACCTTTGGGTATTACCGAGGCACAACCGGTGCTTAGCTTGAATGACGAGAAAATGCGCCAGTTCTACCAATTGGAGAAAGTGACCAGTTTCGAAAAAGTAATCGGCTATTGCTTTTTTGGGCCAGCACCACGATCCTATATCCTCATTGATGAAGTATTGGAATCTATCAACGCCGCTACAGACTGGGAGATGACTCTGGATGAGTTGCTCGAGATAGGAGAACGCGCCACCAACATGGCGCGCGTCTTCAATATGCGCGCAGGCTTCAGCCGCGCGGATGACACTTTGCCAGAGCGGTTATTCTCTCCACTGGAAAACGGCGCTTTGCGGGGCCAAGCCTACCCGCGTGATGAGTTTGAATCCGCGCTGACTGAACTTTACGACATCAAAGGCTGGGACCCTGAAACTGGAGTTCCTACTCGCGAAAAACTCGAGGCTTTATCCTTAGGCTGGGCCGCGGATATGTTAGAGTAATGCAGGAATACGGTTCCTTAAAGGAACCGTATTCCTATCAATCAACATGAAAATCTACCTCGGCGCACACCTGAATTTCTACCACCCTGAGAAAGGCAAGTGGCTGGAGGTCGATATCCAACAACCGACGCCTCTGGTGGAAGTTTTGGGTATTGCTGGCATCCCTCTGGGAGAAGTCCAGATGCTGGTCATCAATGACAAGGTTTTCATGTATGACGAAATCGGAGAGCTTCAGGGGGCCGTCATTTCCCCTCTCGATGAGATCAAATTATTCCCTGCCGTAGGTGGCGGATAGACAAACGAAAGCATTTGCATTATGACAAAGACCGTATCCAATTCTAGTATGTCGATATTGGAGAGAAACCTGCTTGGTATTCGCTTCGCGCAAGTGCACTTACTCTTACCGGGTCTGCTTGCTGTTGGGGCATTGACCTGGCTGAGCATCTGGCTGGGCGATTTTATCGGTCGAGAATTGCTTGGCTTCGAGAAGAGCCCTATCTCTCCGGTGATGATTGCTATCATTCTGGGGATCGCGCTTAGTTCCCTGGTAGCACTACCCAATAGCTTAGCGCCCGGGCTGAAGTTTTCTGTCAAGAAACTGCTTCGGCTGGGGATCATTCTCCTGGGCATCCGATTGACCATTTTCGATGTCTTCAAGCTCGGTGCATTCGGCGTACCGATTGTGGTGCTGTGTATCCTGGGTGCGCTCATCATCACCAACTGGATCAATAAGAGACTCAACCTGCCCCAGCGCCTGGGCACGCTGATTGCAGTGGGCACCTCTATTTGCGGGGTAACCGCTATCGTGGCCACCAGCCCGGCCATCGATGCCGAAGAGCAAGAATCAGCCTATGCCGTAGCAGTGATCACAGTATTCGGTTTATTCGCCACTATTTTCTATCCCTACTTGGCAAATTTCATCTTCGATGAACACGCCCTGAAAGCAGGGCTGTTTTTGGGCACCTCGGTACATGAGACAGCCCAAGTCGTAGGTGCTGCCAAGATCTACGCCGATATCTTTTCGAAAACTTTGACCCTGGATGTGGCCACCGTGGCCAAACTGGTGCGCAATGTCTTCATGGCTCTGGTGATTCCCCTTATGGCCTATTATTACGCCCGGCAGACTCCTGAAAACGGTGAATTCCAGGGGGAAAAGGCCAAAATATTAAAACTACTGCCCGCGTTCATTCTAGGGTTTTTGGGTATGGCAATTTTGCGTTCAGCAGGCGATCTTGGTCTCAATTCGGGGGGCTCGGCATTTGGCACATGGAATGAGTCTGCCTGGACTGAAATTATCTCCGCGATCAAGTCTTGGGCGGAAATCTTGCTCGTCCTAGCGCTGGCTGGCGTTGGACTAGGAACCAATTTTCGCGCCATCAAAACTTTGGGAAGCAAGCCTTTCATCGTGGGATTGGCTGCCTCTCTTTCGGTAGGTTTGGTCAGCTATTTTGCAATTACACTACTGGGTGGTTTGGTCAGTTTTTGAGTGCATGCACCCCTCCAAAAACATGTTATAATTAGAACATATGAGCGAATTAGAACGATTGAAATTGCTCAGCAGCCAGATGTACCTGGAGCCATCCGAGGGTGATGAATGCCCCCAGATGTCGCTCACGGCACGCAAAGCAGATTCGATCTACACCAGCAAAGCTGTTCTCCCGAATGGACAGCGTATCTCGCTGCTGAAAACGTTGCTGACCTCGGTCTGCGAGCGAGACTGCTATTACTGCCCTTTTCGTAAAGGACGTGATTTCCGCCGCGCCACTTTCAAGCCAGATGAGTTTGCCAAAGTATTTATGTATATGCACAAGGCTGGCATGGTGGAGGGCATGTTTCTGAGCTCAGGTGTGATCAATGGCGGCGTTTCCACGCAGGATCAGATCCTGGCCACTGCAGAGATCTTGCGCCGCAAATACGATTACCAGGGGTACCTGCACCTGAAGGTGATGCCCGGTGTTGAGAAAGCCCAGGTCGAGCAGGCTATGCTACTTGCCGACCGCATCTCTGTCAACCTGGAAGCGCCGAATACCGACCGTTTACGACGGCTGGCACCACACAAAGAATTTACCGAGGAGTTGCTCAAACCCCTACACTGGGCTGACCAGATCCGCAAAGAGCAATCGCCACACACAGCCTGGAAAGGTACCTGGCCCTCCACGGTGACCCAATTCGTAGTGGGTGGCGCGGATGAAAGCGACCTGGAACTTCTCTCGACTACAGGGAAACTCCATCGCCAAATGGGCCTGGCGCGCGCTTACTTTTCAGGTTTCAGCCCCATCACCGATACTCCCTTGGAAAACAAAACCCCCACCCCGCTGGAACGGCAAAACCGTTTATACCAGGCTTCCTTCTTGATCCGGGATTATGGCTTCACATTGGAAGAAATGCCCTTCGAGGAAAGGGGCAACCTGCCCTTGGAGATCGATCCCAAGCTGGCTTGGGCAAAGCGAAATCTGATTGGACAGCCGATCGAGATCAACTCTGCTCCGCGCCACATACTGCTGCGCATCCCGGGAATTGGCCCCAAAGGTGTAGAAACGATCATTCGAGCGCGCAGGGAATTGAAACTTAGAAATCTCAGCCAGTTGACCAAGTTGGGGGTCATGGCCCGCAAAGCAGCGCCGTTTATCCTGCTCGATGGCGTTCAGCCGGCTCACCAATTGTCCCTATTCTAGATAATACGCGAAAAACAGATCGAACCGCAGAGTTCGCTGAGAGCGCGGAAAATAATTTTTAATATCTCCACGTTCTCTGTGTGCTCTGTGGCTTAATTTTATAAAGAGTTCTTTTTGGTTTTGGTTACAGAAATTTTTGAATTTCGATCAAATACCCATTCGGATCGCGCAGGAAGCAGTGGTAGATCTTGTACTTGGGGTTTATGGCGGGCGCTTTCTCGAACTGCACTCCCTTGGCCTGTAAGAGCTGGTACCATTCATCGACATCAGACGCTTCTGGTGTCACGAGCGTGAAGATCACATCGGGATGTTCCGCCAGAACATTGGCGCGCTCGCAAAATCCCAAATAACCATCTGCGCTGACCTGATAAATTCGGCAGGTACCCTGATCGAGCCACAACTCCAGGCCGAGCAGGTTCTCGTAGAAATCAGCCGTGGCTTGGAGGTTGTCTGTGTATAGAAACGTGATTTGTTCTGAAATCGCTGGATGCGGCATAGTGTTATTGTACTCGGAAGAACACGGATCGTACGGATAAAGAACTGATAAATCCCTTTTATCCGTGCGATCCGTGTACCATCTCTAAATCTCCATTGTATACACTCGATGATTCTTATAGGCTACACCCCCCAGGCTTTCCAAGTCGTGGCGCATCTGCACGGCGGATTCGGCCACCTGGGTGAGATCGGCATGCTTGAAGCCTGAAGCTCGCAGCGTCTTTTCCATTTCCGAATACAATAGTGCATTCCCCCCACGACCCTGGAATTCTGGCAAGACGCCCGCGCCATTGACCGCTACCCACTTCGTGCGCCGCATCTCCAGGAGCATGTCGAAGATTCCGAAGGGTAATAAATTGCCCCTGGCGCGCTGCATGGCCCCGGAGACATCCGGGAAGGCAAATAAAAATCCCACTACGTCATCTTCATGGACGATCAATTTGATAAAACGGGGCACGGCCAGCAGGATGATGGTATCCAACACAAACTTGATCTCTTTATCCGTCAGCGGGACGTACTCCCAGTTATCCACAAAGGCATAGTTGTAGGCTTTACCAATGCTGTCTGCCCAGGCACGCAACTGACGTTTGCTCTCCATTTGCAGGACGCGCAGTGAACCGCGTTTGGCAGCTCGCTCGGCGATACGATGGACACGCTCATCAATCTGGAATTTGCTGACATCGAAATAATGGGAGACGAAATCGACTTCTTTGCTGAACCCCATCTGCTCCATGAACTGTGGGTAATATTCGTAGTTATAGTTCATCATCGTCATGACTTGACGATGCTCGAATCCTTCCACCAACAGCCCATACCCATCAAGCGGACCCATGCCCTTGGGCCCAATGATCTGGTTCAAGCCCCGTTCACATGCCCAATCAAATAGCCTTTCGAACAGCGCTTCGGCCAGCGAAACATTCTCAACGCATTCAAAGAAGTAAAACTGCCCCGTCTTCTTGTCGTGGTACTGGTTGTAATTCTTGTTGACCAGGGCTGCCACCCGTCCAACCACCTGACCATTCTGTTCCGCAACGAAGAAGTCCGCATCAGAATGCTCGTAGAAGGGATGCTTGTCCTTCTGCATATAGGACCGCACATCCATGCGCGGTGGAGGTACCCACTGGGGGTGATCTTTATACAAGCGAAAGGGAAATTCGACAAAATCCCTGATGTCTGCTTTTTTCCGAGTATCGAGTTGACGGACTGCAATCATTAAAACACCTCGTCTTTTCCCATTTTAGCATAGGAATATATCAGTAGTACTCACTGGCTTATACAGGGCTTTCTTAAAGTCGCACTTTTAGTGTCATTGCGAGGGCGAAGCCCGAAGCAATCTCCTGCTTTGCAGCGATTTCTGCCATGAGGAGATTGCTTCGTCGCCAAAGAGCAGCTCCTCGCAATGACAATAATGGGCTGGATTTCCGACTTTAAGAAAGCCGTGCTGCTTCTAGGAATTCCGTGATAATGTCCAAATTTGGGGGTATCGGAGCTACCCCGGTGATTCTTTGAGAGACCCTCCATTGATTGTACCTCTCAGCACTATTGGCGGTATAATACGCGGATCAGGAAAGAGCCCGAAGTTTATTGTATTAGCTTTTAATAAAACTACTCACCACCCAACACCCCCTGGAGTCCCTATGAGCATCAGCAATCAAGCCCGAGCAATTGCCCCCTCCCCCACTTTTGCTTTGAACGAAAAAGCGCGCTTGCTGCGCGAGAAGGGCGAGCCTGTCATTTCACTGGGAATCGGCGAACCCAAGAATCCGACCCCCATCAATGCTATCATGAGCTCTTCAGCCAAGCTGCGTGTGGGAGATGTGAAATACTCACGCGTTGACGGCACCCCCTCACTGAAGAAGGCCATTATCGGCTATACCGAGGAACACTACGGCCGCGTGGTAGCTCCAGAGAATATCATCGTCACCACCGGTGCCAAACAATCGCTCTTCAACATCATCTATACCCTGGTCAACCCCCAGGACGAGGTCATGTTGCTGGCTCCTTATTGGGTCAGCTATCCCGAGATGATCAAGATGTGCTATGCCGTGCCTGTTCCAGTGATCCCCGAGGATGGCACCTTCTACCACCGCATGCAAGATATCGAGCAAAAGGTCAGCTCGTATACCAAAGCCATCATCATCAACAGCCCCAATAACCCTTCTGGAGTGATGTATCCCGAGGATTTCATTGCAGAATTGGTTGAATTTTGCGAGCGCAAGGGTGTTTATCTAATCATGGACGATATCTACCACAAGCTGGTCTTCGACCGTAAGCAGTGGACACCAGGATACAAATACACCAATAAAGACACCGAGAATACGCGCGTCATCGTGGTCAATGGCATCGCCAAATCCTATGGTATGACCGGCTTTCGCATCGGTTGGGTGATCGCACCCCGCAAGCTGGTAGAGATCATGACTAATGTCCAGGGCAATATGACTTCCAACCCTTCCGTGCTATTGCAATCCGCGGCTGAGGGCGCCTTGACAGGCCAACAGGCCACTATCGAGAACCTGCGCCTGACCATCGAGAATAACCGCAACATCATCCTCGATGAACTCAAAGCCTTCAACGATATCAAATTATGCCCCCCCGATGGCACCTTCTATTGCATGCCCGATTTCCGGGCTTTCGACAATGATTCCACCAAGCTGGCAGCATTACTGCTGGAAAAAGCCCTGGTCGTGACTGTACCTGGTAAGGATTTTGGTATGGATGGTCATCTACGCCTGAGCTATGCTGGCACAGTTAAGCATATTACTGAAGGCATTGAGCGTATGCGCTGGGCACTCGACCCCGAAGCCCCCAACGAGATCTACATTGGTGATCGAAAACTAATTCGGGACTGGTTATAACATTTTTTACCACTAAGATCACGAAGGATACCAAGAACACTAAGGATTTATTAGATATTTTTAGTGTTTATTCGTGAGCTTCGTGTCCTTCGTGGATAGGATAAGAAAATGAACAATTTGCTCAACATCAAAACCCCCGCCCAGGAACAGGCCCACGCTTTGAAAGCTGATTACAGTCTTGGTAACCAGGGATTCACCAACGTCCGCCTGGGATATTGGAATCTGCCCACTGAGTCGCTATATGAAGAGATTATCTTCCGCGGCGAAGGTCATATCTCTCACAAAGGACCCATCATCGTGCCTTCGGGGAAACACACCGCCCGCGCCGCTAATGACAAATTCGTGGTTCGCGAACCGACTACCGAAGAGGATATCTGGTGGGGCCAGTATAACCGCCCTTATGGACGCGATACATTCGAGGAGCTTTTCACCCGTCTGCAGGGCTTTGTTCAGGGGCGCGATCTCTTTGTCCAGGATTGCTTTGCGGGAAATCACCCCGATTACAAAATGCCTGTGCGTATCATCACCGAACTCGCCTGGCACAGTCTCTTCGCCCGCAACATGTTCATCCTGCCCCAGAATGCGGAAGAGTACCGCCTGCATGTGCCCAAGTTCACCGTCATTTCAGTGCCCTCATTCCAGGCCTTTCCCCCCATCGACGGCACCCGCTCCGATACCTTTATCGTGCTCAATTTCGAGCAGCAGCTGGCCATCATCGGCGGCTCGGCCTATGGTGGGGAGATCAAGAAGTCCATCTTCACTGTGCTCAATTACCTGCTGCCAAAAGAGGGTGTCATGGCGATGCACTGCTCGGCCAACCAGGGCGATGATGAGGACGTGGCTTTGTTCTTTGGATTATCGGGAACAGGCAAGACCAGTCTCTCTGCGGATCCTAACCGTAGCCTGATAGGTGATGATGAACATGGCTGGGCAGATGATGGAGTTTTCAATTTTGAGGGTGGTTGCTACGCAAAAGTGATTCAACTGTCCCCCAGCGCTGAGCCCCAAATTTATGACGCCTCCCATAGGTTTGGCGCCATCCTAGAGAATGTGATCTACGACCCGGTGACTCGCATGATAGACCTCGACGATGACGATATCACCGAGAACACGCGCTCCTCCTATCCGCTCAGGTTCATTGATAACGCCTTGCCCAGCGGGCGCGGCAGCCATCCCAAAAACATCTTGCTGTTGACCTGTGACGCATCCGGCGTGATGCCCCCCATCGCTAAATTGACCCCCGAACAGGCCATGTACCACTTCATCTCAGGCTACACCTCCAAAGTTGGCGGCACCGAGGTTGGCCTCGGCGAAGAGCCAGAGATCACCTTTAGTGCCTGCTTCGGCGCGCCTTTCATGGTGCATCACCCGGCCAAATATGCTGAGCTCTTGGCGCGCAAGATGGAGCGCTATGACGCAACGGCCTGGCTGCTCAACACCGGCTGGGTTGGCGGACCTTATGGTGTCGGCAAGCGCATCAGCATCGGCTACACGCGTGCCATGCTGACCGCTGCCCTCAACGGCGAGCTACTAGATGTGGAGTACTACACCGAACCAGTCTTCGGCTTCCAGGTCCCCAAAAGCTGTCCCGGTGTCCCAGACGATGTCTTCGACCCGGCGGCTTCCTGGCCTAGCAAAGAGGCCTATAACGATAAGTACCGCCAGCTAGCAGCTCGCTTTGTGGAGAACTTCAAGAAATATGCCGACCATTCTCCCCCAGAAGTCTGTGACGCCGGTCCAAATATGAAGGCGTTCCAAGCTTCGTAGGACAGGTTGATAACCTGTCCAAATAAAACTAAAACAATAATGGTCAGGATACCATCCTGACCTACAAGCTACAAATCATATCGACAGTAAATCCACGGCCACTGTTCCCAATCGCTAACCAAGCCAGCACTGACAGGATTGTTCAAAATATAATGGACAATCCTGTTTAGGTCATCTGCATCCCTGACAACATGATCATAACTCTCGCCTTGCCAGAACGCTCCCTCTCGACCCAGAATTCGATTGGCGTTTAATGCGGTATGTCGCTTTAAAGAATGCATAATCGACGAAAGAGAATAATACCCATCATCCTCGTCTTTTGGTGAAGGTGTAAAAAGGACATGCACATGATTGGGCATTACAGTGAATGCTTCTAGTGTATAGACTCGTTCATGGCGATAATGCAAGCTATCTACAACCAGGGTAGCTATTTCCTCGTTTCTAAGCCAAAACAGTCCACTATCGACATTATGCAGTGCTTCATCCCAACGTACAAAATGCTTCCAGTGCTCAATGATTGCCTGGCTGGCGCGTTTTTTGGAATCAGCAATTTTCGACAACTGTGCATCGATACGTTTTGATTCATTGTTCAAGTCTTGAATAACCTGCGCCGGAAGAGAATTTGCCAGACGGAAAGTAATAAAGAGTGTCGCCCCAAAAGGCTGATAGTGAGGCAGATGGCGACGGTAGAAAAGTTTATATTCTAGCGTGCTCATACTGTAGAACTCGTAGGACAGGTTGTCAACCTGTCCGATAAATACCTAAGAACAAATAGCAGTCAGGATATCATCCTGACCTACGATCACAATGCCCAGGCAATCATAAAACCCAGAATTCCCAGGATCACCCCCAGGTGTAGTAACAGGTTACTTTCAGCGAACCAACCCAAACCAGGAAAGAGGCTGAAAAGGAAATTCAGCACCACCAGCAGGATGCCGATAAGAGGAATCAAGCCTTTTCGCTTTGATAAAAACTCAGAGAGATTATCCAAGATATTATTGAAACCCTGCATCGCCTAACCTCCTACCAAATTATAACCGCAGTGATGGCTGAGTTGGCGGAGTAAATCAATATAACTCTGCGTCCTTTGCGATCTCTGTGGTTAAGCACCGCTGGCCTGATTTTTGAGATAAGCGCTGAATTCAGCCACCAGACGGCCGGGGATGCGACCCTGGATCATGACGCTCTGGCTGCCATGTTCGATGCGCTCTACTTCACCCTGGTTATGGAAGAGCGAAATCAACTTGCCCTCTTGATAGGGTAGCTCAACTTCCAGGGGAGTATACATCTCGAAAAGCTGTTGCTGCACCGCCCGAAGCAAATCAGAAATACCCTCATTGCGCAGCGCAGAAATGGCTACAGCATTGGCGAATTCATCCATAGACTCACGCGCCGCACCGGGATCATGCAATCGATCGATCTTGTTCAATGCGGTCAAAATGGGGATATGGTCGGCCTCGATCTCGGCCAAGGTTTGGTGAACAGCCTCCGCCTGAGCGTGCACGTTGGGATGGGTGATATCCAGGACGTGCAAGAGGAGATCTGCTTCGGCAATTTCTTCGAGAGTGGCTCGAAATGCCGCCACTAACATTGTGGGGAGTTTTTGGATGAACCCAACGGTATCCGTGAAGAGTACTGCTTTGCCATCAGACAACTCGACCCGCCGGGTGGTTGGATCTAAGGTTGCAAAGAGTTGGTCGGCAACATAGACATCGGAGGAGGCCATTTGGTTGAGCAAAGTCGATTTACCCGCATTGGTATATCCAACCAGTGCGATAACCGGGATGCGTGAGCGTTTGCGCTGCGTGCGATGACGCTGACGGTGGGCGCGCACTTTATCCAATTCACCTTTCAAGTGATCTATGCGACGGTGAATATCGCGACGGTCAACCTCTAGTTGGGTCTCGCCGGGGCCACGCAAGCCCACCCCCCCTGCACTTCCCGTGCGACCTCCGCCACCACCAGCCTGGCGGGCCAGGTGTGTCCAGGCGCGTGTCAGGCGCGGCAGGCGGTATTCGTACTGGGCCAGCTCAACCTGCAAAGTGCCCTCGCGGGTGCTGGCATGTTGAGCGAAGATGTCCAAAATCAGAGCAGTGCGATCCAGAACACGGATATCATCCCCAAAAAGTTTCTCTAATTCACGCTGGTGCCTGGGGGAGAGCTCATCGTCGAACAAGATGATTTGGGCGTCGACTTCATCTGCCAGGGCTTTGATCTCATCGACTTTTCCCGAGCCGATAAACGTTTTTTGATGGGGCCTACTGCGTTTTTGAGTCTCGGAACCAACCACATCCAACCCGGCAGTATCAGCGAGCAGATTTAGCTCTTCGAGAGAGTCATTTAGCGAAAGCAAATTATTCTGATCGTAGATTTCAACCCCCACCAGGAAAGCACGTTCACGAGGGGGTTGGGTATAGATTATTTCTTTTGCCATGGGGATTCTTTCGCGATGGTGTCTTTGATCTCTTCATAGGCATGCTCGCTGCCCACTAGCTGCTCTGAGTTCATGGGTTCGAATATATTATTGACGTTATCGTCAGGAGAATCTTTACGCACCGGCAAAAGGATATGGAAGGTAGAGCCAGGACAAGAGGATTCGTCATAGCCATCTGACTCAACCCAAATCGCACCTCCATGCGCCTCGATGATGCCTTTGGTTATAGGCAATCCCAATCCTGGTCCCCCGCCCTTGAATTTTGTCTTGCCGCTGGAATGCAGCGAAATATCTCCCAAATGGCTGAATTTCTCGAAGATGCGAGATTGGTCATCCGGGTCGATTCCAATGCCAGTATCTGAGATGGTCATCTCGATGAACCCGGGCAATCTGCGCCCGCTGATGGTGATCTCCCCGTCATCGGGAGTGTACTTGACAGCGTTACTGAGGATTTTCCAAATGGCCTGATACAAACGCTCGGAGTCCCCAAAGATCATCTCATTATACCCAGGAAAATCTTCAATAATAAATTCTATCGACCGCTCTTCGGTGAAGGTAATGATCTCTTGCTGGGCGATACCTAATAGCTGGCTCAACCATACCGGTTGGTAATTCAGTTTCAGCATATCGTTATCGATTAGCGAAACATCGATCATGTCATCGATGATTTCCCGCAGGCGCTGGATGCCGTTGTCAACGCCCTTGAGCATAATCTCGGCCCGCTCATGCGCCTGGCCTCCTTCAGGATAGATTTCTTGCAACATCGAGGAATATCCTTCAATCAACGTCAATGGAGTTCGCAATTCGTGAGCAGCAACAGCGATGAAATCCGATTTACTTTTATCAAGACGCTCGAGGGAGGCACGCGCCTGTTCCAGATCGTTGGCAATGTGGCGAACATAAATCTCTGCCTCTAGCTGGGACGTAAACTGCAATGAATGATCATGGATTGGAAGGAAAGCGCTAATCAACTCTAAGGCATCCTCATTGTTGAGGGCCTCACGTGCCACAGAGCTCAGCGAGAGTAAGATGTGCCCAAGAATTGGAGCTAGACTGCCTTCGCGACGCTCCTGTTCCGTCTGCGTGCGGGCTGCGATCCATTCATCCAAGATCTCATTAAGCCAGGCTGGGTCACCGCTACCGATGGCTTGTTTCACCAAGTCAAAGTAGCGAGTTAGTTGATCCTGAAAACTCTCCCGAACTCTTTCGCCACGCGCTAAACGATGGGCGACTCTTTCAGCCCATCGCTCACGAACTTGATCGAGCAAATCAACGACGCGCATAAACTAAGTTTAAGCCATGTTTGCACATTTGCCAAGCAAAGGATCAACTCCTAACGCAATTGTTAGCGTTTTGATTCCAGCCAGGCTAATAGCGTATCCCCCACGATTTGGAGGCTTTGGGCTGATAC
This sequence comes from uncultured Anaerolineales bacterium, assembly GCA_964622645.1. Classification (GTDB taxonomy): domain Bacteria; phylum Chloroflexota; class Anaerolineae; order Anaerolineales; family UBA11858; genus NIOZ-UU35. The sequence continues at coordinate 33,409 of CAZUSV010000002.1, read as the reverse complement.
CTTGTCCAGCGTGTCTTGTGTGGTGTGCCAATAAGGATAGTCGAAATCGATGATATCGACTGCGGGAATGCCTTCAGCGAGAAAGGGAGTGTGATCATCGAGTATGGAATAACCAGGTACTGGGATGAATTGATCGCTGTATCCCAAGACGGCTGCCTGCTCCCATAGCTCGATGGTCAGGGTTGGATCCGAATTTCGCTCCATCATGATATTCAAGTTAGCATCCCCAATCATGTCGACGATAATGACAGCGTCGGGTCTCCCCACGAGGTCATCGACAAATACTTGCGAACCCAAGATCCAATCCCAGCCTGGTATTCTGCCATTATCCTCCGCATCGAAGAAGACCAACCAGATTTCGGCAGGATAATCTGACGGAATTGTCCTGGCTAGCTCAAGCAACACAGCCACTCCAGAAGCTCCATCATTGGCACCCGAAACAGGCTGATAGCGTTTTTCAGGATCAGGGTCGTTATCAGCATAGATGCGGGTGTCATAATGCGCGCCCAGGATGTACCAGGGAACGGGATGATCTCTTTGGCCACGCATGGCAATGACATTGCGGATTGGATGGCCCATTGCAGTGGTTTCTTGAAGCCAAGTCGACCAACCCTGCCCTTCCAGTTCTTCTAGTGCCCACTCAACGAATTGAGCGTGCCCGGCACTGCCAGGAATGCGCGGGCCAAGAGAAAGCTGGTATTCAATATCAGCAAGAGCCCTGGAGCCATCAAATGATCTGGGGGGAGACGAACAAGTTGCAATGCCTACGAGAAATATAGCAAGTATTATGATCGCGAAAGGGATACTGGTTGTGATGAGTGGTGATTTGGTTTTTGAGTTGTTAAGCATAATGGTTAAATTAATAGTGTATGGCTATGCGCATTAAATGTATTTGCAAGAAGCTAAACTTCTTTGAGAAGTTTAGCTTCTTGATCGACTGTATCTAAAAACATGCTCAGAGAAAGCGCTGCTCTTTCTGCGTACATTTCCATCCGGCGGCGTTTATTGCGACGCCCCTTGCCTACCCCATCCAAGCTGGGGAGCAATCCGAAATTGGCTTTCATGGGCTGAAAATCTGCCGCGCTGGCATGGGTAATATAATAGCACAGCGCACCCAACATGGTTTCTCTGGGCAACTGAAGTGGCTCTTGCCCTTGGAGCAGCCGGGCAGCATTCCAGCCAGCCAACAGCCCAGTCGCGATGTTGCCGGCATAGCCTTCGACTCCCGTGATTTGACCTGCAAAGAACAGATCATCCCGTTGACGAAACTGCAGTGTCGGACGCAACAAGGCTGGTGCGAAGATAAAAGTGTTGCGGTGCATTTGTCCGTAGCGGGCAAACTCAGCCTGCTCCAGACCGGGGATCAAGCGAAATACGCGCCGCTGTTCTGGGAATTTCAAGTTTGTTTGAAAACCCACCAAATTGTAGAGCGTGCCTGCCAGATTGTCTTGACGAAGCTGAACAACTGCGTGCGGTCGCTTTCCGGTACGGGGGTCCACTAAGCCGACTGGTCGCAACGGACCAAAGGCCAAGGTATCGCGTCCGCGCTGAGCAATGATCTCGACTGGCAAACAACCTTCGAAGAACGTATGCATGCCTGCCTTGACACCGCTTTCGAGCTGCTGCTCGAAAGACTTGAGCTCGATGCGCTCAGCGTCCAACATCGCCTCCACGAAGGCATTATACTCAGTCTCGGTCATGGGGCAGTTGATGTAATCCCCCTCCTGTTGCTCGCCTCGATCATAGCGCGAGGCGCGGTAAGCGATCTGCATATTGATCGAATACAGGTTAACAATTGGCGAGATGGCATCGAAAAAATAGAGCTGCTCTTGGTCCGTCAGCGATGCAATGGCATCCGATAAAGTTGATGAAGTCAGTGGTCCGGAAGCAATGATGGCCGGCACATCTGGGATTGATTTCACTTCCCGGCGGATAACTTCGATATTGGGATGATCATCAATCCTGTTTGTCACCTGTTTCGCAAACTGGTCGCGATCTACAGCCAGGGCACCCCCTGCAGGGACAGCGGTCTTTTCCGCGCAATCAAGTAACAGCGAGCCCATGCGGCGCAACTCATTTTTGAGCACCCCGGGGGCGCGGTCAGCCAGATCTGAGCCCAATGAATTCGAGCAAACCAGTTCCGCCAAATACGAGCCAGTGTGCGCGCCAGTATGTACTTTCGGCCGCATTTCGAATAGCTTGACTTTGATATTTCTCTGGGCAGCTTGCCAGGCTGCTTCAGATCCCGCCAAACCGCCACCAATCACAACGAGTTCTTTCATACCGGCCCATTTTACCAGGGAAGTTCTCTGCAGGCGCTTTGGCTCTCCAGGCACTCTTCTTGCATCTTGTGGCACAAATATTGCAACTAAAGAAGTTAACAGCTATACTACTAAGGGAGAAGCGACCATGTATCCCGTTCACTTGCTTGAAACCAAACCCCAAACCACGGCTCACCTGGCGCAGACGATGTCGCTGCTCAATATGACCTACGCGGAGCTCAAGCAGTCTATCGAAGCAGAATTAGCCAGCAATCCCGCTTTAGAGTTGCTGGAAGCGCGTCGTTGCCGAGGCTGCAAGCGGCTATTGGTAGATTCTCGGCCCTGCCCGCTTTGCAGCAAACCCCACAATCCAGAAGGCATGGAACCAATCGTTTTCACCAGCTTGCGTAGCGATTATTTCCAATCCAATAGCGGGGGCACTGCACATTCAGTGCGTCCAGAAGATCTGCCCGATGACAATGTGCCCCCCGCTCTTGAATTGCCCAGCTTTGTCCTCAGACAGATTGCCGCCGAACTAGATGCCGAAGATCGCCCCATCGCCGCGCACATCCTGACAAGTCTGGATGAGGATGGTCTACTGACGATCACACCAGAGGAGATCGCTCGGTACCACCACACCACTCTCGAGAGAGTAGAGGAAGTCCTTGAACGGATCAAATATTCTGAGCCTATTGGCGTGGGCTCTTCGTCGCCTCAAGAAGCGCTTTTGGCGCAACTGGAGGTGCTGTCACAATCCCAAGAGGTTCCAATCCAGGTGGAAATGGCCATTCAGCAGGGAATGGATCTATTGAGTCGGCATCATTATTCAAAATTGGGTCGCCTATTAGGGATATCTGCTCAGGAAGCAGGTGAGATCTCCAGGTATATCAGCACCAACTTGAACCCCTACCCGGCACGCTGCCATTGGGGAAGTATCCGCCAGGGATACGAATCTAGCCCCCATGTCTATCATCGCCCAGATATCATTATCAGCCACCTGAACGGCAAATCTAAGGGACCTTTGGTCATAGAAATCCTCTTTCCCGTGAGAGGTTCTCTGAGGGTAAACCCTCTCTTCCGTAAAGAGATCAAGAAGGCACCCAGCGAAAAAGCCGAAAAATGGCAACGAGATTTCGAAAAAGCCAGCTTGCTGATCAAGTGCTTGCGACAGCGGGATAACACCATGCGCCAGCTCTTATCTATCCTAACCCAATATCAGCAAGATTTTATTCTGCGCGGAGACAAACTTCTCAAACCGATCACCCGAGCCTACCTGGCAGAAATTCTGGGCGTGCACGAATCTACGGTTTCTCGTGCAGTGGCAGGGAAAACCGTTCGACTGCCCAACGGGCGCATTATACCCTTGAGTAAATTCTTTGACCGCAGCCTACCCATCAGGGCGCTAATCCGAGAAATCGTTGAATGCGAGACAACCCCGCTGACTGATTCTCAAATCGCAGGAATGCTCGAGAATCAAGGGTACAATGTTGCCAGGCGAACCGTCGCCAAGTACCGCTCTATGGAAGGGATCCTTCCTGCACGAACCCGGTAAAGCATGGCCAAAATTTGAAATGCACAATCTATTCACACGAACCCGCCCCTCAACCCGGCCGCTGCTAAGTGCTGAAGACATCGATCAAATCCTGAATACTTTTGACAAAGCGGCCCTGCTGGTTGATAAGAAATCTCATAAGATTGTCTCAGTAAACCCCAAGTTGATGGAGCTTACGGCTTACACGCATGATGAATTGGTGTCGATGAGTCTGGAAGATATACTTGGAGGGCAAGCAGATATCCTATTGGCTATGCGCAGTTCGCCACCAGAAGCGAATTTGCCACGGGTAAAGCTGTTCACACGCAACCAACAGAATATAGAGGTGGCCGCAAGGACGCAACCCCTTAGCGAAAACACCCCTTGGGCATTGTTAACCTTCGAAGCTGTCGATCTCCGTAAATTTAAAAAAGCCAAGGAGACTCTGGTCGCGGATCTTTTGGATCACCTGTTTTTGGAATTGGCCTCAACGCTCCAAAATACAAATCCCGAAAAGGCGCTGGATCGAGTTCTCGAAATTGGCCACAAATTACTCCCAGATAGCACCCTGGCGATTTACATTGGCCGACCGCATAAACCGGGAGCGCAAAAAATTTCAGCAACCGGGGAATTAGATAAGATATTCCCAAGCGAGATATCTCCACTTGACATCAAACATCTTGTGCAGCCATCCATTTGGCAAAGAGGCCAACGATCCATTGTAACGATACTTCATCAAGCAGCCAGGTCCGAAGGTTTTGCTTTCCTGGCTTCGACGCCAATCGCCTCTACCCTCAGCGCCACAAACGGCGCTGAACAAGATCAACAGGCATGGCTTGGGACAATCGTAGCAGGATCAAAATCTCCCCCGCCAGAAAATACACTCCAATGCATAAATATCCTGGCGGAGTTTGCCTGCGCAATTATCAACAACAATATTCTATTAACCAATTTGCGCCGACAGCTCGCAGAGAATAAGAGTTTGCTGAGAATCTGGGATGCTGTTCGCGAAAACGCCAAAGACGGGATCATCACCGTGACGCCGAATATGGATATTCAAGCGGTAAACCCATCTGCGGAACTGATTTTGGGCTATGCCAGTACTGAAATCATAGGGCTGCCCATCGACAGTGTGGTCATCGGTACAAATCGTCTGATGCCAGCATTAAGACGCGCCCTCAAGGGCATCCCTACGCCAAGTCTGGGGAATATCCATTTGCACCGCAGAGACGGCTCTTCATTTGCCGCAGATTTAGAAATCAACCCCATTGGCAATCATGAGGCCACAGTTGGCGGATTGATTTTTATCCGTGACCTGAGTGAAAACGAACAAATCCGCTTGAGATCTCAGCAATTAGAACAAAGAGCTTTGCTTGGCGAAGTAACTGCTGTTTTCGCACACGAAGTTCGCAATCCCATCAACAATATCAACATGGGTTTGCAACTGCTTGAGAGAGCTCTAGAAAAAGATGACCCAGATAGAGAGCGCATCCAGAATATGCAAGAGGATTGCCAACGACTGACCACGCTCATGGACTCTGTGCTGACTTTTTCGCGTACGGGCAACTATGTTTTTACCCCGCTAAACCTTGAAGAGCTGTTGCAACAGATCTTCAAGCGTTGGCGGCCCCGTTTTGCCAAAGTCGATATCCATTCCCACATTCAAGCGCAGAGTGACCTGCCTGATGTTCTGGGGGATCAAAGAAGTTTGGAGCAGGTCTTCACCAATCTGATCAGCAATAGCGTCAATGCCATGAAGGAAAGCGGGGGAACATTTGCCGTCAAATTATCGCAGGCAAACCATCCCAGTGGAAAGGCGATCATTCATATCGACCTCTTAGATTCTGGCCCAGGAATCCCTCAGGAAAACCAGGAGAGAATATTCGATCCCTTCTTCACGACAAACCCCAATGGCACTGGCCTGGGGCTTTCGATCACCAAACAGATCATCACCGCCCATAAGGGCACGATCACGCTGACATCCTTCCCCGGGGGGACTACGTTCCATATCCAATTGCCCGCAGTTGATGATGGTTCAGTGGGTCTGCAGGAGATCAACACAGAATGACTGCAACGATCTTAGTAGTAGAAGACGAAGAAAACGCCCGCATGCATATTGTGGATTATCTCGAAAGTGAGGGCTATGAAGCCATATCGGCGTCCCATCTGGAAGAGGCACGTTGTCACCTTGAGCAGGACAATGCAGATATCATTCTCCTGGATGTGCAACTTCCCGATGGCTATGGTCCAGACTTATTGGAGGAGACTGCCCAACACGCGATCCGGCCTCCAATCATTTTGATCACTGCGCATGGAGATATCGACATGGCCGTCGAAGCGATGAAGAATGGAGCCCATGATTTCCTGCAAAAGCCAATCCAATTTGACCGGCTGGAATTGTCAATCAAACGAGCCAAAGAGATCGTGGATATGCGTCGCGAGCTCAGCCATTTCCGAGATCAACAGCGTGGCGGGTTGAACTTTGTGGTCGGCAAAAGCCCTACAATGCGCCAGCAGCTCACCCTGGCTCAGCGCGCTGCCCAGGCCTCTGTATCGGTTTTGATCACGGGAGAAACTGGCACTGGCAAGGAAATCCTGGCACGGGCTATCCACCAGATGAGCCCCCGGGCTGGCAAGTCCTTTATGGGCATCAATTGTGCCGCAATACAGAGCACCATGCTGGAAGCGGAATTATTCGGTTATGAAGCGGGGGCCTTTACCGGCGCGCAGAAGCGCAAACAGGGTCTTATGGAAGTTGCCGACGGGGGCATCTTATTCTTAGACGAAATCTCTTCTCTGCCTGTCGATATGCAAGCCAAACTGCTGCGCGCCCTGGAAGAGCAAGCCTTCCGCCGGGTAGGTGGTACTAACCTGATCAAAGTTGACGTGCAGATACTGGCGGCTTCTAACCGCAATCTTGAAGCTCTGATGGAAGAAAGTAAATTCCGCAATGACTTGTATTACCGCCTGAAAGTCGTTGACTTACACATCCCGCCGCTGCGAGAACGCAAGGAGGACATCCCCGAACTGGTGGGGCTATTCATGCGAGCAAATAACCAGAGCATGGGGCTGAATATCAATGATATCTCCGAGCGCGCCCTAACGGCCTTGGTCAAACACGATTGGCCGGGGAATATCCGCGAGCTTCGCAATGTGATCGAGCGCGCCATGATCTTCTGTGATGAGCCCACGATTGGCATGGGACATTTGCCCGCGGAGTTCGTAGAAGACGCGAAATAAGTAGCTTGACAATGTCAACTTTCAGACGGGAAGCCCGAAAATAGGGGGGTACAGGGGTGCTCCGCACCCCTGTACCCCCCTATTTTCGGAAGTTCTCGCGAAGTTGACATTGTCGAAGTAACTAGAGATAGGCTCTCAGTAGATTTGGCAATCCAAGGAGAGCGATAAAAGAAATTCGATTCCCAGGATGTGTGAGCCTTGTCACATTGCCTTTTCAAGAGTATCATTGTAAACTTCTGAATATTATCGAGAATTCCTGGAGACTCACAAACCTGGAGAGCAAAAATGAACTTAGGCCCAACTGAACTGATTATCATCTTGGTAATTGTCCTGCTCCTATTTGGCGTCGGGCGTATTACAAGAATAGCGGGTGAACTTGGCTCTGGTATCCGCGCCTTCAAAGATGGACTGCAAACAGAGGACGAAGAAGAGGAAGGCGAAGAGGTAGTCAAAGAAGAAGAAAAAGCCTGAGCACAAGCATGCAAAATTTCCAGGCCTTGTTGATAAATCAGCAAGGCTTTTAAGTTTAATCCCAGGAGTTGACGTGCGATTAGAAGGAAAAACTGCCATTATCACTGGCGCCAGTAAAGGCATTGGCAAAGCAATTGCGCTGGGCTTTGCCCGAGAGGGTGCCCATCTTGCAATTGCCTCTCGGACAAAAAGCGATCTCGAAGCATTGGCCGATGAGCTTCGTGAATTTGGGCATGAGACGCTTGTTTTTCCCACAGATGTTACCGATGAAGAACAAGTACAAGAACTAACCAAAGCCGCTATTGCGGCCTTCAGCCATGTCGACATATTGGTAAACAACGCAGGGCTGGGCTCATTCAGGCCCATCATCGGCACCCACAGGAAAAACTGGGATCACATGTTGGCGGTCAATTTGACTTCAACATTTCTTTGCACCAAGCATATCTGGAAATCAATGCGCAAAAGAGGGGGCGGCAGTATCATCAATGTGGCGTCACTCTCCGGAACGCGCGCGTATCCCATGTACGCATCCTACTCCGCCAGCAAGTGGGGGCAGGTCGGCTTTACGAAGAGCGCTGCTGAAGAAGGCAAAGAATTTAATATCCGCGTCAATGCGATTGCACCTGGCAAAGTTGACACGCCAATGCGAGCTTCTGTGTCAGAAGACAAAGATAAAATCCTAAAAGCGGAGGATTGCGTTGGCCCAGCTATATTTTTGGCCTCGGATGAATCTCGCTATGTCACTGGGCAGGTAATCGAAATCGAGTGGTTCGGACCTGAATAGCCCGACAATGTATACTTGGCGAGAAATTCCGAAAATAGGGGGGTAGGGGGTGCTAAACATCCCCTACCCCCCTATTTTCGGGCTTCTCGTCTGGGGGTAAAATTGGGTTGTGTCTCTAAATTCATTACTAAGCTATTGGCGTTCTGATCCAACCGTTGGGGGAAACTTCGCGGCCTGGGAAACGATCCCGGCGCGCTCCGCTTCTTTTGTGCCATTCCCAGTGGACTTACACGAGGAAATTCAAAATACATTGCAAAGCCTGGGAATCAATGCACTCTACACCCACCAAAAGGAAGCTTGGGATTATATTCAAGCTGGTCAAAATGTAGCTATGGCAACTGACACAGCCAGCGGAAAAACTCTAGCCTACAATTTACCTGTGCTTGATTTCCTGCTCAGGTCATCTGATGGCCGCGCGCTCTATCTGTTTCCGACCAAAGCACTGGCACAAGACCAGTTGGCAGTGATCAGAGACATATTGTCGGTTGTCAGCAAGCAGCTTTCCCCCATCGCGCCGGCGACATATGACGGGGATACATCCCAGAGCGCCAGAGCAGCGATCCGCAAGAAGTCGCGCCTGATCATCTCCAACCCGGACATGCTGCATATCGGCATCCTGCCGCGGCATACTGCCTGGTCAGATTTCCTCAGCGGGTTGCGCTATGTGGTCATCGACGAGATGCATATCTATCGGGGTGTGTTTGGATCGCATGTCGCCAATGTCATCCGGCGGCTGAAACGCATTGCCCGATTTTACGGCTCAGAATTGCAGTTCATTTTGACGTCTGCGACGATTGGCAATCCCACCAAACTTGCACAAGGCTTGATCGAAGAAGCGGTAGCCCTGATTGATGAGGATACCTCGGCGAGAGGCCCCAAACACTTCATCATCTACAATCCCCCACTGATTGATGTCGATTTGGGGCTGCGAGCCAGTATGATTTCCGAAAGCGTGCGCATCGCAGAGGATCTGTTGAGTTATGGAGTGCAGACGATTTTATTCGGTCGCACGCGCCGGGCGGTGGAGGTGATGTTGAGGTATCTTAGGCCCCCCCCCTCACCCCCCCTGCCCCCCCCGCCCCCCCCCCCAAATTGTGGGGGGGGGGGGGGGGGGGGGGGGGGGGGGGGGGTTGCCCCCAGTGGCTATCTCCCTGAGCACCGACGGGAGATCGAGCGCGGCCTGCGTGAAGGCGATGTACGCGTTGTGGTGGCCACTACGGCCCTGGAGCTGGGCATCGATATCGGCGGGATGGGTGCTACTGTTCAGGCAGGCTATCCGGGCACCATTGCCGGCACCTGGCAGCAAGCTGGACGCGCCGGCCGCGGAGAGGATTCTTCGCTCTCGCTAATGGTAGCATCTCCATCGCCGTCAGACCAGTATCTGGCACGCAACCCGGAATACTTCTTCGGGCGCAATCCTGAGCACGCATTGATCAACCCAGATAACTTGCTGATCTTGCTCAAACATCTCCAGTGCGCGGCTTTCGAGATCCCCTTAGGAGATGAGGAAGTCTTTGGGAATTTGTCACCAACTCAGGTTACAGAATTATTGAACATCCTGCATGAAAGCGGTGTGCTGCATAAATCCAAGGATAAATTCTTCTGGATGGGCGATAAATATCCTTCAGCAGAGATCTCCTTGCGCAGCGCTTCGGCGCGACCGATCATCTTACAGAATCAAGCCCAGCGCAGCAACACGATTGGGGAAATCGACAGCGAGACTGCCCCCTGGATGGTGCATCCGGGGGCGATCTATCTGCACGAAGCGGAGACATTCCTGGTCGAAGATTTAGATTTAGAGAATCACCTGGCCTCTTTGATGCCCATCGAGGCAGATTACTTTACGCGCCCCCGGCGGGAGACCGAAATCCAGGTGCTGGAAATCAAGGAGGACCAGAATACTCCGGGAGGGTGCAAAGCTCATGGGGAGTTAGCTGTGATCACTCAGGTGAGCGGTTATCATTTGATCCGTTGGGATAGCCATGAGAAGCTGGGTTTCCAGGATTTGGATTTGCCCCCCAGCGAGCTCGTCACTGCGGGCTACTGGCTGACGCTCTGCGAGGAGATCGTGGGCAAACTGCGTGACGGAGGCTTGTGGCGGGGTGACCGTAATTACTACGGCGCTAATTGGGACGCTCAGCGTCAGGCGGCTCTTGAGCGCGACCAGAGAATCTGCCAGGTGTGCGGCGCTGAACAAGGGACTGTCTCGCATCACGTGCACCACAAGATTCCCTTTAGAGCATTCGACTCTTATTTGGACGCCAACAGACTAGAGAATCTACTCACCGTCTGCGCTTCCTGCCATCAAAAAGTGGAGAACGCCGTGCGCATGCGTAGCGGACTTTCGGGACTGGCATACGCTTTGGGGCATCTGGCACCGCTGCTGCTGATGTGCGACACGCGCGACCTGGGAGTCCATGCTGACGCCCAATCGGATATTGCTGAAGGCGCGCCAGTGGTAGTGATTTACGAGCTGATCCCTGCGGGGATTGGCTTCAGCCAGCGCTTATTCGAGTGCCATGACGAATTGATCGCTAACGCACATCAACTCATCCAGAGCTGCGAGTGCCAGGATGGCTGCCCCTCGTGTGTGGGACCTGGCGGCGAGGGTGGCGCTGGGGGAAAGGCAGAAACTCTAGCGATCATTGAATTTCTGTTATCACCAGATGAGTAAAGTCGACGCTCTCCAGGAATCGCCAGGGCAACTCCCAGATTTGGGGGTATGGGGCGTGCGGAGTACGCCCCATACCCCCAAATCTGGACATTACCATGGGAATTCCAATGTTGAATCAAAAACCGCACCTGAAGATGACTTCCCAGGTGCGGTCGATTTTAATACCAGGTGTATTCTGCAAATCAGAAATCGTCGTCTTCGTCTAGCCAGTCATCGTCGAAATCATCCTCGTCCCATTCATCGAATCCTTCGAGGTCATCTTCCCAGTCTTCACTCACTTCAAAAGGATCATCCAACTGCGTGAACGTCAGACAGCCTTCATCAGGATCGATGTTGATGAGTGGCGCGCTGCAATACCCTTTCTCGAGGTATATACACCCCACATAAAGACAGCGAATCTTTGGCATCTTCTCGAGTTCTCCTATGCACTTTCCAAACTATCGGATTCGTCCTCACGCAATAAGCGTACCACAGAAATACCCAATAATGCAACTAGCAGAATGGCTGAAACTACACAATACGGGCAGATAGCTTGCAGGATAGCGATTTCTACGTAAGTCAGATAGGCAGAATACAAGACTCCCACCAGACTGAGTCCAAATACGGCTATGGGGGAATTCTCCCGCCAGAAGGTCGCGCGCGGTTCGATCACCAGCAAGACAATCATTGCCAGATAAGCCCCAGCCCCCAAAAGGGCGATGGGGATGCCAGCAATCTCGGCGTATGGGCTGTTGTTGACGGACTCACAGTCGCCTATACCTGCACAGGCGGCAGTCGCGTTGGCAAGCTTGATCCAGGTCAGGTAGATCGAATCTGCCAGGCCGAGCAGGGCCAGAATAACGGCAATGCTTCGCAAGCGAAAATCTTTTCTAGATACCGATAAAGTTGTTGCTGTCATAAATCTAATCCTTCGAAGAACCAGGCCTCTAACTCGGCACCCGCAGGTACTGAAGTGACGCCTGCTGGAATGATCAACAAAGCGTTGGCATTCACCAACGACCTTAAATTACCCGAACCTTGGTGTCCTGTCAACCGGGCAATCCAGCGTCCACCCTCATGCGCAGCGAATATGCGCAAATAACTTTCCCTGCCATCTGACTCAATCGCCTCGGCCAGTGTGACAGTACGTGTCATTCTAGTCTCTGTGGGAAGCCCAGACATCTTTCTTAATGCTGGCTTGACAAATACCTGAAAGCCCACATAAGCAGAGACTGGATTGCCTGGCAAGCCAAAATAGGGCACGTCCGCATAACGCCCAAAAGCCAAAGGTTTGCCAGGGCGCATATTCACGCGCCACAAGGTCAATTCCCCCTCTTGTTCGAGCACAGCTCTGACAAAGTCGAAAGCGCCCACACTGACTCCGCCAGTGGAGAGAAAAAGGTCGACTCCTTCTTCCACAGCAATTTGCAAGCTTTGGCGGACTGCATCCATGGTATCGGGAACGATGCCCAGCCGCAGGACGTCTGCTCCACTTTGGTCGATCAACGCTTCGAGAACATAGGAGTTCGATTCGTAGATCTTACCATCTTCCAGTGGCTCCCCGAGCGGCACCAACTCATCCCCTGGGGACATCAAGCCCACGCGTGGACGCCGGTAAACTGGCACTTCCGCCATCCCCAACATTGCCATGACCCCAACATCCTGGGCGCGCAGACGACGGTTGGGGTTGAGTACTAATTCCCCCTGGCGCACATCTTGCCCCCGAGGGCGGACGTTCTCGCCAACGGGGACGGATACATAAACCTGCACTTGCTCCGGTACCTGTGACCCAGGGTGGCGCACTCCAAAGTCCGTATCCTCGACGCGCACCACGGCGTCAGATCCCTTGGGCAATACTGCGCCCGTCATGATCCTGGCAGCCTGTCCGGTATCGAGAGCTATCTGTGGGGCAACCCCTGCCGGGATATCGGCAACGACATCGAGTACGATTGGATCAACCACACTCGCCCTTTTGACATCTTCAGCGCGTAACGCAAAGCCATCCATACTGGAATTATCGAATACCGGCAGATCGATCTGCGAGAAGATGGTTTCAGCCAGTACGCGCCCAGCAGAGCCAGACAGCGCTACTCGCTCGATCTCCACAGTCGAAAAAGCAGCCATAAGCCGCTCTAGTGCCTGTGGAATGGGGGTGAGTTCAGATACTTGTGCCATTTTTCCGGCCGAAATTATACCACCCACGCCTGGAGAACCTGTCTGGTTCTCCAGGGGCTCTCAAGGAATCGCCGCATACCCACAAATCTGGACAGTACCACGGGAATTCCTAGAGGCCCTATCCAGGCCTCACACGCCGGGCATCGACGACATTGGTCAACTGCTCGACACGATCCAGGATGCGGCTCAGATGGCCGATATCACGTACTTCAAGCACAAGATCGAATACGGCCATGTTGCGGCGATTGATATCGACATGCACTTTACTCATGCTGACCCCCTCATTGGTCAATAATGTCGATATATCACTCATCAACCCATCGCGGTCATAGGCCTTTATGCGCACTGGAACAGGAAAAGTCTGCTTGGCCTCGCCCCAAGAGACTTTGACCAAGCGCTCCATCTCGCTGACGTTGAGTATATTGGGACAATCTCTGCGATGGATCGTAGCACCGCGGCCGCGGGTGATATAGCCAACAATCTCATCCCCAGGAGCAGGATTGCAGCAACGCGCCATCCTGGTCAGCAATCCTTTCAACCCACGGACGGTCACGCCTTCGGTTGTTCTTTGTCCATCGAAATCAGGTACTGGAGGTACAGGGAATTCGAAATCATCATCATCTTCTTCTTCGATGAGGATTAACTCATTGGAGACCCGCGCCAGCGGCAAATCTCCACAACCAATCGCCTCGGCGAGGTCATCGACGCTCTTGAATTTGAGCGAGCGCGCCAATTGTTCCAGGTTCTCATCCACAAGTCCCAACTGACGTAATTCTCGCTCCAGGAGCTCGCGTCCCTGTTTGATATTCTGATCGCGGGCCTGATGTTTGAACCACCTGCGGATTTTAGAGCGTGCACGTTGTGTTTTGACCAATCCCAAGTGCAAATTAAGCCAATCCCTGCTGGGACCACCGCGCTTTGCCGTCAAGATGGAAACCTGATCACCGGTCTCTAATTCATGGTCCAAAGAAACCAGTTTCCCCCCCACCTTTGCACCTCGACAACGATGACCGACCTCCGTGTGGACATGATAGGCAAAATCGATGGGCGTTGCCCCTTGGGGGAGATCGATAATATCGCCCTTGGGAGTAAAGACATACACCCGATCTCCGAAGACATCGGACTTCATGCCATCAACAAATTCCTGGGCATCATCGACATCCTGCCGCCATTCCATCAACTGGCGCAGGTACAGGATGCGACGTTCAAAATCAGGATCATGGTCTTCGCCCTCTTTGTAGCGCCAGTGAGCGGCGATCCCATACTCCGAGTTTTGATGCATCTCCGGAGTGCGGATTTGCACTTCCAATGTGCGACCATCATCGTAGACGACGGCTGTATGCAATGAGCGGTAGAAATTCTCTTTGGGTGCGGCAATATAGTCATCAAATGAGCCCGGGATCGGTCGCCAGTTGGCATGGATCACACCTAAAGTAGCGTAGCAATCGGCTTTCCGAGGAACGAGAATGCGCACCCCGCGTATATCATATACCTCTTCGAAGGGGACACCTTTGCGGATCATCTTCCGGTAAATAGAATATATATGCTTAGGACGAACCGAAATGGTCACATTCTTTATTCCGCCCTGCTCAATGACCTCAGCAAGACGGTCTTTGATTTTCTCGAGTTTCTTTTCCCTTGTCGAGCGACGTTCGTCTAGCTCACTGGCGATCTCTAAATATTTTTCGTTGTCGATATATCGAAAAGACAGATCTTCCAGTTCCCACTTGACCTGCCAGATACCTAAACGGCTAGCCAGTGGAGCGAAAATGTCCATGGTTTCGCGAGCAATGCGCTCCTGCTTATGAACAGGCACATAATTCAATGTCTTCATATTATGCAGTCGGTCCGCCAACTTGATCAGAACCACCAACGGATCGTCGGCCATGGCCAGAAACGTTTTGCGCAGGCTGGCTGAAGCCAATACCGCGCCAGGTTCCGCACGCTTGCTTGGTACTGGCAATACATCATCAGCCAAGATTTCGTCAGCAAGATCCCCGCCCCGCGAAACCCGAGGCAAAGAAGTCAATTTTGTTACCGCATCAACCAGTTTAGCTACATCCTCGCCAAAGTCTGTATGTATATCTTTGATGGTTAATTTTGTGTCTTCGACAGTATCATGCAACAATCCCGCGGCAATCACATTGGGGGGGACATGCATATCAGAAAGGATTTTAGCCACCTCTACACAATGGGTTACATAGGGTTCTCCAGAAGCGCGCTTCTGCCCACGGTGGGCTTTCGATGCAACGCGGTAAGCGCGCTTGATAAGTTCGCAATCAACTGGCGAATAGGTATCTGGTAAATGCTCAAGCAGCTCTTCTATCTTCATTGTCACTCACAACCCCATGGGTCGTGGAACCTCTAGATATTTGCTAAGTATAATCAGGCCAGGGGATTGGCACAAGAGGTGCTGTCGATCTAGACTCATCCTAACAAAAATGGTAATTCCAGAGCGTTGAATACAGCGTATAATAATTTGATTTCATAGAGAGCCCTCAGCGGATCTCTATGAAATCCCCTGGTAATGTCCAGATTTGGGGTTATGCGGGGTGCTCCGCACCCCGCATAACCCCAAATCAGGGAGTTGCCCCGGCGATTCCTAGAGAGTCCCCGCAGTTTATTCAATAACATTTTGAATTTCTGTTACACTTAGAGATGGAGCCCCTCGATCGGTTAGCATAGATGATTCCCAAACCCACCATCCCTCTGCCTAGCAAGAAAATACTGATTGTCGAGGACGAAGCGATTATTCGCGAGGCGATTGCAGAGCATCTCAAGATCGACAATTATTTTGTTGCTCAGGCAAGTGATGGTGTCGAAGCGCTCAAAGTCTTGGAGCAATTTTCACCTGATCTGATCCTCTCAGATATCAACATGCCGCGCAAAGACGGCATTGAATTATTCAAGGATGTTCGCCAGCACCCCCAATGGGCTGCGATCCCGTTCTTGTTTTTGACTGCCGATAAATCGCCGGCTGCGATCCGCCTGGCGCGTGAGCTGGGTGTTGAAGACTATCTTGTTAAACCAATCAGGCACCAAGAATTGCTCAGCACGATCAACGCCCGTTTATTGAGAGCAGCCGAGGTCGAAGTAGCGCATATTGGCCAGGCTTACCTGGAGACGGTGACAGTTTTGGCCAATGCCATCGAAGGGCGCGATCTGTACACGCGTGGACATGTAGATCGAGTGACCAATTTCGCCATGTGGATGGCCCAGGAATTGGGCTGGCCCGACGATCAAATTCGCACTCTAGAATTCGGCGCCCGGCTGCATGATATTGGCAAGATCATCGTCCCAGATCATATCTTAAACAAAAAGGGCAAGCTCACGGCTGATGAATGGGAATTGATGCGGCAACATCCGGTTGCTGGCGAAAAAATCCTCATGGGTATCAGCCACCTTCACGAAGTACGCCCCTATGTGCTTTACCATCATGAACGCTGGGATGGCTCAGGCTATCCCGAAGGCCTGAAAGAACGCCAAATCCCTCTCGAAGCCAGAATTCTAGCCATCATCGATGTCTATGATGCCCTGACAACAGAAAGACCATATCACCCTGCCAGACCTCACAAAGAAGTGTTAAAATACTTGGAGCTGAACGCGGGAAAACATTTCGACCCAGATCTGATACTCGTTTTCCACAAAATCATGCATACACGCGCCCAAAGAATTCTTTGATATGGATAACTCGATTGGCCTGCCATCTCTTGAACGACTGATCCTGGTAGTTGAGGATAGCGCACAGGTTCGCAATATCATTGCCAAATCCCTCGAAGCAGAAGGGTACCAAACCATACAAGGCAAGAACGGTCTCGAGGGCATAGAATTACTCAAAGAGGCCACTCCAGATCTGATCCTCTCAGATATCAACATGCCGCAAATGGATGGCTTGGAATTCTTCAAAACTGTGCGACAGAATTCGGAATGGACAACGATCCCCTTTGTCTTTCTGACATCTCATGGTTCGACTGAGGATATCCAACGCGGGCGCGAATTAGGTGTGGAAGATTATCTAACCAAGCCCATCGAATCTGAAGATTTGGTGAAGATCATCAATGCGCGCCTGTACCGTACTGCAGCTGTAGAAGTCGCCCAAGTTGGCCAGGCCTACCTGGATACGGTGAAAGTGCTGGCGAATGCCATCGAGGGGCGAGACAAATACACCCGCGGCCATGTAGACCGTGTCACGATGTACGCACTATGGATGGCCAAAGCTCTGCAATGGTCACCGCAGCATATCCGTATGCTTGAATTTGGCGCCCGGCTGCATGATATTGGAAAGATCGTAATCCCTGGCCAGGTACTCAATAAACCCGAACCTCTTTCAGATGAAGAATGGGAACTGATGAAAAAGCACACCCTTGCCGGTGCCAAAATGCTCCAGGGTATCTCCCACCTTAGAGGAACCCTGCCATATATTTTGTATCACCATGAAAAATGGGATGGTTCAGGATATCCAAAAGGGTTGATGGGGAAAGAGATACCCATTCAAGGCAGGGTTTTAGCGCTCGCGGATGTCTATGATGCCTTGACTACTGCGCGTCCTTATCACAAGGCTAAATCGCACAAAGAAGTCATTAAAATCCTGGCTCAAGACACAGGTAAACATTTCGACCCCCAACTCACCCCCACATTTATAAAGATTATGAACAATATAAGAGCGAAAGCGAATAAATAGAAAAAGCCCTGCAAATTAGCAGGGCTTTTTCTATTTTTCAAGCTCTCGTTTTGTCCGCCAACCGCGATAAGCGAATAACAGGGGTAAGGTCAACCACATAAAGCGGCTGACCAATCCATTCAGAATGCCTTTCCCAAACCGAGCCTCAATCTCATCGACCACGGCAGTCGATTTGTCATCGAGAGCGATAAACTTGTGCTTGTGATGCCAATAGTCATAAGGACCCTGCTCTTGGGTATCTTCGAAACCCTCCAAGCGGACGACATTGGAATGCACAGCCACCCAGCGGATCGGCATGGGCCCAGCCCAAAGTGTGAAATCTGCCCGGGAGCCTTCAGCAAGGGGTTCGACCTCATTGAAGCGAACCAGCATCGGTGGAGGGGTGAGAATCCTCAGGGCACGCGTATCGCTGTGGAAATTTGCCACAGCCTCAATAGGAGCAGCCACACGGAAACGATGTTCGAATGTCCGCATCCCGCTCATCGCGTCAACAAATCCCTAAAGGCTGCTTCTACTTCTGGATATCGGAATCCAAACCCTAGGTCCATCAGTCGCTTAGGAATAACCCGCTGACCATCAAGCACAACCGTGGCGACCTCGCCAAACAACGCCTGTAGTACAAATCCAGGTAGTGGAATCCAGGATGGCCGCTTCATTACCTTACCTAGCGATCTGGAGAATTCTCTGTTCTGCAGCGGGTTCGGCGCAGTCAAGTTGAACACCCCCTGAGCCTCTTCATTCTCAATAAGAAAACGGATAGCCCTGACAACATCGGCAATATGAACCCAGGAATACCACTGCTTGCCTGAGCCAAATGGGCCGCCAACAAACAGTCTGAATGGCAGCAATAAACGCATCAGCGCGCCTTCATCAGGATCCAGAACGATGCCAGTACGAATAACAGCCCGGCGTACACCCATCGCTTCTACGGGCGCGGTGCTGGCCTCCCAATCCACGCTGGTCTCAGCGATAAAGTCACCGCCAGGGGGATCCGTTTCGGTGAGCAATTGATCAGCATGAACGCCATAGTATCCAATCGCCGAAGATTGCACCAACACGGCTGGCTTTCGATCTGCAGCCTCGATTGCCTGCACCAGGGCACGGCCTGCATCCAGGCGGCTATTCAAAATACGCTGCTTGCGTTGTGCAGTCCAGCGTGAGGGGAAGAAGCTTTTGCCAGCAAGGTTTTCGCCTGCCAGGTTGACAACCGCATCAATCTCTTCAACTAGCCGACCCCACCCTTGGGTAGTTTTGGCATCCCAGGAATGAACTTGAACCTCTGTTGGAAGGCCTGTGTGTAATTTGGGGTTGCGACTGAGTACAATGGGTTCGTGCCCATTCTCTAACAGTTCTCGAACTAACTCCCGGCCGATAAAACCGGTTCCACCTGTAATCAATATACGCATAAAAATCTCCTAAGGTCGTTTGTTTGCTCTATGCCCTAGCCTGGCTGACTCGAGCCATCCAATCGACGATGTCCCTACCCCTCTCATCGAGCGATTCCTGCACAGCTTGATAATAACTCTGCAGATAATCTTTCAACATATCATCTGAAAGTTGAGCGTTCTCGAGCAAGCCTTCAACCCACTCCAATTCACCGCCCAAATAATTCATATCGCCGAAACTCAAGGCGGCACTGATATCCTGAGCAAGGTAATGATTAGCGATTTGCAAATACTCGTAAGGCATATCAGAACCCAGTAGCTCGTGCACCTTATCGTCCAGCACCGGGAGCATCTGCATATAATATTCCAGGGCTTCGGATTCGCTTCCATCAAGCGAAATACCTGCCAGCGGAGGGGTCTTAGTCAGTAGATGCTCTAAAACTGAAAGTACATTTCTGAGATCATTCCCCAAGAAGAAACCCGGAATTTGCTTAGTCAGTTCGGGAGAGCGGTTGAACACCAATCCTCCAAATGCGAGTGGAACACCTTGCTCGCTTAATGTAATGGCAACCTCTTTGAGACTTGCTGCCGCGGGCAACATCTGGGCGGTCAGGACGACTAATGCAGGATTGACCGATTCGATAGTCTCCTGAAAGTTACTTAGCGGTACGTTGGCTCCTAAATAGACCACTGGCCAGCCGCGGCTGCGCAACAAGTATGTAATCAACAAAGCAGATAACACATGATCTTCTCTTGGCGGGCAGCCAACCACGATAGTCTCACGCTGCACTGGAGGTGGCGCAGTAGCAATCAAGGCATCCAGACGTCGCATCACTAAAGCAGCGGCAAAATGCTCCTGCTGAACAGTGACCTGACGCTCATACCAGGCATTACCAATTTCCGATAATCCCGCAAACAAGATCTCAAGTAAAACCGTTTCTGGTGGGAATAACGCAAAAGCATGCGCTACGATATACTCAGCTGAAGCTTCATTAAACTCCAGGCAATTTTTGATCCAATCGGCGCGCAACTCCTCGATCCTGGCGCCCACAGCCACTTCCACAGGTGGTGGTGCGCTGGGAACAGAGAGCGGCGAGGGCATTTCCAGCAACGGATCAGACCCTTCCGATTCCAAATTGCGCCACAATTTGACTGCCTTGCTGATGCTCATGCCTTCCGCTTGTCTGGTGCTCAGCCATTTGATGGTATCAATGTCACGCTGAGAGTACAGACGATGCCCCCCCTCTGTGCGCGCAGGCTGGGGCAATCCGTAACGGCGTTCCCACGCCCGCAGAGTATCGGCATTGAGCCCAGTTTCCTGGATGACTACGCCAAGGTTAAATGTAGGGGTACTCTTTATTTCACTCATAGTTTTATCTTCGATGCCTGTCAGAGTTTTTTATCTTCGGCAGAGATACAATAACACAACACCAGCGGATTGTCAATGTATTGTAGATATATTGAATAGATAGCATTGACATAGGTGCTAATTAGTGGTACATTCATCAGAAATAATTTCAACGCAATAGAGTGCCGTACGGGCATTAGGAGTGAAAAGATTATGAGTATTCGGATCGTGACCGACAGTACCTGTGATCTACCCCCAGAGCTTATCGACGAACACGAGATAACTGTGATGCCGTTGTATATCAACTTTGGAGAACAGGGCTTTTTAGACGGTATCGAAATCACCCGCCAGGAATTTTACAACCGCCTTCCTGATTATAATCCCCCACCCACAACTGCCACGCCAAGCATCGACTCCTTTCTTGAAATTTATGAGCGCCTGGCCAAGGAAGGTGCCAGAGAAATCCTATCGATTCACATTTCAGAGAGGCTCAGCGCCACGATCAATGTCGCCCGCAAGGCTGCTGAGCAGTTCAAAGCGATTCCAGTTACTGTGCTGGATTCGATGCAAGTCAGCCTGGGAACCGGGTTCGTGGTGATGGAAGCTGCCAAGTCGATCACCTCAGGCTTGCACCTGAGGGAAATCATCGCCAAGCTAGAATCACTCAACCCTAGAGTTTTCGTCTTTGCAGCGTTGGACACACTGGAATATCTCCGTCGCAGCGGTCGCATGAACGGTGTTGTGGCTGGTATCGGCAGCGTTCTGCAGCTCAAACCCATTCTCAAAATGAACCAGGGCGAACCTACGTCAGACCGTGTGCGCACGAGAGAACGAGCCATCAAGCATTTACTCGAACTGATCAGGAATGTTGAACCTTTGGAATCGCTGGCCCTGGTGCACACGAACGCCCCTGAAGCGGCCGAACAGCTTTGGGAAAGAGTTAAATCCTTGTTCCCCGATTTGCCCAAACCACTATCTGTCAATGTAACACCTGTGCTTGGTGCACATCTAGGACCCAACGCAGTCGGCTTTGCGCTGATACAGAAAGCAAGTTAGGATACAGACAACACAGGATTCTCCAACCAATGGAATTCATACCCTTCTTACAAATTATCGCCATCGTTGGCACAATCACGACAGGCTTGGTTTCACTCATCCGGCCAAAAGCAGTGCAGAAATTCACTGGTCTGCGAGCCAAGGATGGGCGTGGGATCACTGAGATCCGCTCTATATTGGGTGCAGTCTTCGTTGGATTGGGGGCCAGTGCATTGCTGCTCGATCATGCTGTTACCTATCCTATGTTGGGCATCACCTACCTGGTTGTCGGTGGGGTACGTGTGCTCTCCATGTTCCTGGACGACTCGGTTGTCAGATCGAACGTGATCAGCGCGCTGGTAGAAGTGGCCTTCGGCATCATTCTGGTGCTATAAAAACGAAATGTTGTTTTATTCTACTTTTGAAGTCTCTGACAACCGCCGCTTCTCGGAATGACATCGCAAGGTATACGGCTTTCATAATCGACTCCATATGGCTGACAACCTAAATGTGCGTAACATGAGTTAAATAAGACAAATAATCGAATCTAAAGTGAGAAGATCATGAATTTTGCTAAATTTATTGCTTGGATAGGACTGCTTTCTATGACGAGTGTGCTGATATATGGCTTTACCCAGGGAAATTTCTCCCAAGACGGAAGTGCCTTACTGGCCAATCCCTGGGGTGTGGTTTCTTTTGTCGATCTGTATGTAGGGTTTGCCCTCTTCTCGATCTGGATTGTCTACCGGGAGAAATCAGTGGGGGTTGCCGCGATTTGGGTGATCTTGATGATGGTTTTAGGGTTCTTCACTGGGGCACTCTACACCCTGATCGCTCTCTACACAAGCCAGGGCGATTGGCGTAAGTTCTGGCTAGGGGCACACGCTTGAGCCTATTCCGAGAGCTGCTGACCGAATTCAAAACTGTCATGGGCGGGGAGAATCGCATAGCGGATGTGATTGCACCCCCGTTGATCTTTTTAATCACCAATCGCCTGGCAGGATTACCCTGGGCAGTTGGGATTTCTATTCTGGTCGCCATATTGTTCCTGGTATTTCGATTGGCACTCGGCCAATCCATTTGGTATGCCGTTGGTGGTTTGGGGAGTGCTGGCTTGGCGGTAGGCCTGAGTCTGCTGACGAACTCCCCCAGCGGATATTTTTTACCAGGATTAGTGACCGGCGGACTGACTGTCGTCGTTGCTTTGATCAGCGTGCTTGGCAAACGCCCACTGGCAGCCTGGAGCAGCCACCTGACACGCGGTTGGGAGATCCAATGGTATTGGCACGATAAAGTCCGACCTGCCTACAGTGAAGTGACCTGGGGCTGGACGCTCTTCTTTGGGGCTAGATTTTATATCCAATACCAGACATACCTGAGTGGGTCTGCAGAGAGGCTGGGGATGATCCAACTGCTCTCAGGCTGGCCGGCACTGATCGTCATTTTGGCACTTAGCTACATCTACGGAATCTGGCGGCTAGGGGTTCTTCAAGGGCCCAGCGTGGAAGAATTCGAAGCCGGAGCCGATCCGCCTTGGGTTGGACAGCAAAGGGGTTTCTAAGGCGAAGCTATCGCAGAGAAATCCATCCCAGTTGGATTTTGGAAAACACGTAAATCAAAAACTGGAGCAATCGCCAACAAGTGCTCGAATATCTCAGCCTGGATATTTTCGTAGTCAATCCAATCTATCGTCTTGGTAAATATGTATAACTCAATGGGTAGGCCGTGGCGATCAGGAGCCAGAGAGCGGACTAAAAAGGTCAACCCTTCCTGATGAATGTCATCCCGGCCGCGGAGATAGGCGGCGATATACGCCCGGAAAATCTCGGAATTCGTTATTTGTGGGCCATCTAAGGGGGAGTCAGAGTGCCCATCTTTGGAGTGGATAAAATCTTCGATTTCCAGCAGTTTAGATATCAGGTAATCCTTGATCATATCGATCTTCAACAAATCCTCGAGCATCGCCTTGTCGCAAAACTTAATGCTGCCAATATCCAGCATGATCGAACGTTTGATCCTGCGCCCGCCACTCTCGGACATTCCACGCCAATTCTTGTAAGCAACTTCGACCATCTTATAGGTTGGGACCACAGTGATGGTCTTATCCCAGTTCTGCACCTTGATGGCATGCAAGCTCATATCCAGCACATCCCCATCGGCGCCGTAGCCGGGCACCTCGATCCAATCCCCTTCCTTGATCAGGTCGTTGGACGCAATCTGGATGCTGGCAACCAGCGATAGGATCGTATCCCGAAAGATCAACAGTAAGACCGCCGTCAGTGCACCTAATCCACTCAGCAATCCAACAGGAGATTCGCCAGTGAATAAGGAAATGCTGATGATAATGCCAATGATCACAAAGAGGATCTTGACGAGATCCAGATATCCCTGGATGCTGACACCTGAATAGCTCGGCCGCATCTCATACACTTCGTTCAATCCGTTGAGCAGCAATGTCAACGAATAAACCACAACCCAGATGATCAGAAACAGGATTAACTTCCCGAACAAGTCGTCCTGATCCAGGGCGTATCCAGAAAATACATATAAAAACAACAACGGGATCAGCCAGGCGACTCGATAAGGATGCAGTTTATCGACGATCAAATCGTCATAGATATTTTCTGTACGCTTAGCAAATGAACGAATCAGTCGACCAAAAATCAAGCGAGTGAACAGATTGAGAAAATAACTAACAACAACGGCCCCTAAGAGAGCAAGATAGGGGTTTTCGTTAATCCAGGTTTGGATGGCTTCTAAATTCATAGTGAACTCCCAAAGTAATCTACCCAACCCGTAAATTTTATCACCACGTGAAAAAAGAATTAACCAGATATAAACGGCTCTCCAGGAATCGCTGGGGTAGCTCCCAGATTTGGGGGTATGGGGCGTGCTCCGCACGCCCCATACCCCCAAATCTGGACATTACCACAGGGATACCTAGAGATCCAGAGAAACGGAGATCAAAAACTAAATCTCTTTGTTCATCCCATTCATCCCTGGTTATAATTATGCACATGTCAAACATTGAAAAAATCGCTGTAAAACTCAAGATCGAACCAAAACAAGTCGCAGCCACAATCGAACTGCTCGATGCTGAAAATACAGTACCCTTTATCGCCCGATATCGAAAAGAGGTCACCGGCGGGCTTGACGAAGAGCAGATCCGCCAGATCGAGGAGAACCTGAAAGCACTGCGCTTGCTCGATGAGCGTCGCCAAACTGTGCTCAAGTCGATCGCCGAACAAGGCGCGCTGACAGCAGAATTGCGCGCTCAAATCAAGGCTGTCGAGACTCGCACTGAGCTCGAGGACATCTACCGGCCCTACAAACCCAAACGGGTAACACGCGCCACGTCCGCCAAAGAGAAGGGCCTGCAAGGCTTAGCAAATTTGATCCTGGCGCAAGTTCTCAGCGACGAATCGCCGCAGGAGCTGGCAAAACCTTTTATCAACGAAAATGTCCCAGATGTTTCCGAGGCCCTGGCTGGGGCGCGCGATATCGTTGCCGAAGCCATCAGCGACAACGCGGTGGTGCGCAAAGAAACGCGTGGCAAAGCCCTGCATTGGGGCAGTCAACAAACCCACAAAATCGCCAAGGCCCAAGACGAACGCGGCGTTTACGAGACTTATTACGACTTCGAACTGCGCGTTGATCGCCTACGACCGCATCAAATCCTGGCCATCAACCGTGCCGAACGAGAGAAGGTGTTGCGGGTGAATATCTCATTGCCCGAGCGTGATTGGCGCCCAGCCATTGAGAAGCAATATAGACCAGACCGCAGATCGCCTCTCAAAAACCAGATGGATCTGGCGATCGAAGATGCTGCCCAGCGATTGCTACTCCCGGCTATCGAGCGCGATGTGCGTCGTAGCCTGACCGAGATAGCAGAAGAGCATGCCATTGATGTCTTCGCTACCAACCTGCGCAACTTACTCAATCAACCGCCCTTGAGCGGTCACACCGTCATGGGCATTGATCCCGGCTATCGCACCGGTTGCAAGGTCGCGATCATCGATGTCACCGGCAAGCCATTGGACACGGCCACGATCTACCCTCATGAACCCCAGCGCCAAATCGACAAAGCCAAACAGATGCTTGCGTCACTCGTCGATCGTCATACCGTCACGCTGGTCGCGATTGGCAATGGCACTGCATCGCGCGAGACAGAGCAATTGATTGCTGAACTCATTCAGGAACTTTTGGGCACGCTGCATGCCACCCCCCTGCACTATCTGGTTGTCAACGAAGCCGGCGCCAGCGTGTACAGCGCCAGCAAACTTGCCCGCAACGAACTCCCCGAGATGGATGTCTCTATGCGTGGGGCGGTCTCCATTGCCCGGCGGGTGCAGGATCCTCTGGCTGAGCTGGTCAAGATCGATCCCAAATCCATCGGCGTGGGCATGTACCAGCACGATGTCGACCAGAAAGCCCTGGCAAATGCGCTGGCTATTGTCGTCGAGAGTGTGGTCAACCAGGTCGGCGTGGATGTCAATACTGCGTCTGCATCCCTGCTGCGCCATGTCGCTGGCATTGGCCCCACATTGGCTATGCGCATTGTGGAATACCGTGACCAGCATGTCCCCTTCCAAAACCGCGCCGCTTTGAAGGATGTCCCTGGCATGGGACCGAAAACCTTCCAGCAGGCAGCCGGATTTTTACGGGTTCGGGATGGAGATAACCCGTTGGATGCCTCCGGCATCCACCCTGAGAGCTACCCCATCGCCGAGGCGGTGCTTCGCCGCCTGGACTTAGGGGTGAGTGCCGGGCTCGAGGAACGTGAATCAGCCCTAAAGGAATACCAGTCAGTCCTGCCCCTCGAAGAGTTAGCCGCAGAGCTAGGGACGGGAGTCCCCACCCTGGAAGACATCATCGAGCAGTTAATCCGCCCCGGGCGTGATCCTCGTGAAGATCTCCCCAAACCGATCTTGCGCAGCGATGTGCTCAAAATGGAAGATCTGGTCATCGGCATGCGCTTGAAAGGCACGGTCCGCAATGTGGTTGATTTCGGCGCCTTCATCGACATCGGCGTCAAGCAAGATGGTTTGCTGCATCGCAGTCAAATCCCACGGGGAGTAGAGCCAGGTGTTGGTGATGTCATCGAGGTAGTGATACGCAAAGTGGAAGCGGAGCGAGGGCGGATCAGCCTGGGTTGGGGCGCTACGCATCATTAGGATCAGAGTGCTATTTGATTTGCAGTTATAATTCCTTATAATCGATTTACACATCACCGTTCCACGGTCTGCACTACAGGCATGTTTTGAAGTTATCGACAGTCAATATCCCGTGGCAAGCATTGTTACCTGCTGCTTTCAATCAGCAGGTATTTTTTGTAACAACTCAGCTAGGAGGCAACCATGGATGACCCGGGTCGATCAAAAAAAGATAGTAAGAAAGTACCAGATCTTCCAAAGGAAGAGAAACCACCCGAAGCACCGACGGTATTGAGAAAACCCGCCAGTACACCGAAAGTCGAGAAACCATCAGAAGCACCGACAGTTGTGAGAGAAAAACCCAGTGTCCCCAAGGAAGGGGTTTCAGAAGAATCGCCGACAAAGAGAGAATTCCATAGCGTCCCCAGAGAGCCGAAACGCGAGGGGGAACCTCCAGAAAAAAAGCCGCCCCCCAAAGATCCCCGCGAATTCAATCCTGATGTGCACGAATTTCCTAAATCCCCTGAAATACCCAAAGTTCTGGAGTATAAGCTCGATGTGATCATTTCGTATCTTCACAGGATACGCAAAGCGATACCCATTGGGTTTGGCTGTGGATTGATCGTTATCCTGTGCCTGTTGGTCACCATCATCGTTCTAATAATACCGATCCCGGGAGTACCGTTTATCCCTGCGACTGCAACACCAACAGCAACACCCACATGGACACTAACTCCCACTTCAACGCTAACACCAACACCTACTCCGATCAGTATTTCTGAGATTGCTCCAACGAATACGCCAACTAGTGAGACCGAACTTGCACCTACTGAAACTGCTACGGCAACTTCAACATCGCCACCCAGCCCCGAAAAGCAAATCCTAACCTTTGTCGGTCAATTCTTTGGGGGTTGGAAACATCTTGAGGAAGAGAGCCTGCTGCAATGGGCGATCAAAGTGTATGGTGGCGATCCGGAGCCTATCGCCAACGCCGAAGTTACCGTCCGTTTGGACAACCCAGATACCGGATCAGAAAGGATGACTGTCACTACAGATGCTGACGGCATGGCCACTGGGGAATTCACAATCTATTCCTACGGTACTTATACGCTGACCATCGAGGAGATCAGCGGCGCAAACCTCGAGTATACTCCAGAAATAAATGCTTATAACTCGATCAGCGTCAATGTGGAATCAGGAGAGAATCCACTACCGGCGTCCTTGGAGGAAACGATCCTCGAGTTTATCAGTCTCTTGTCAGCCTCTGTGCGTGTCCAGGAAGCGGATTTCCTGTTCGAGCGACTACATCCCCAGGTGTTCGAACTATACGGAGAAGATACCTGTCGGAGCTATCTCGCTAGCCTTGGTGATCCTACGTTCACAATTCAGGTTGAAAGCATCAGCGGCCCCGATACCTGGACCTGGGAGCGCGAGGATCAAGCTATGCAAATTCCCAACGTTTATTCAATTAGGGCATACCTGACCTCCCAAGGTGAAACTGCACCTTCTGAGATCCACTTTGCGCTGATGGATGATGGCACGCATCGCTGGTTCACGGATTGTGATGGGTAAGCAATGACATCCAAAACTAAGCTTAGCTTTTTTGTGATTGCATTTCTTCTACTGCTTACAACGCCATGCAATGCGCTTATTAAACCTGAACTTACCCCCGAAATCCCACCACCAATTGAGAACGAGGAAGTCGTCACTCCAACAGAAACAGCGCCCCCTGAACCACTTTCTGCCGAGAATAATCTTACTGCGACTCAAGTCGCAGCCCTGGAAATAGAAGCACCCATGGATTTGGCATGGTCCCCAGCAGGAGAGTACCTGGCGGTAGCCAACGCCAACGATGTCTCAATCCATGATGCGTCTACATTAGATCTTCTGCGGTTGATTGGAAAGGGAGAACCCATGTCCACAGTGGCCCTCTCCCCAAATGGAGACATCCTGGCTTCAGGTTCCTTCAATGGCGCCTTGATACTTTGGCATGCAGCCACAGGCGAACAGCTTTCTACGCTCTCTGAGGATTTATTTGTGATCAGCATGGCATTCTCAGCAGATGGGAGTAGCTTGCTGACGGGCTCAGGTGGCGAGGGCACGGTTAAGCTGTGGGATGTTGAGACGGGCCAAGAGTTACGCAACCTGGGAGCATATACCAGGGGGATTGGCAGCGTTGCCATTTCCCATAACGGTCTCTACCTGGCCTGGGGAGGCGAATTCTATGAATCTGTCAGTCTGTGGGACCTGGCATCGAATACGGATCTGGAACCCCTGTATATCGGCCCAGGAGTTACAGGGTTAGCCTTCTCTCCGACAGACAATCTCCTGGCAATCGCATCTGGTGATGGAAACATAGCACTGTGGGACATTGCATCCAGTAATTTATCCCAATCGCTGGTGGTGCATGACGATTGGATCACTATCAACAGCGTGGCATTTTCTCCAGACGGGACCTTGCTGGCGAGCGGTTCGGAAGATGGCTCGATCAAACTTTGGGATGTGGCCAACGGTGAGGAAGTAGGTACATTCAGTGGCAATACCGATCGGGTTTGGTCAATGGCGTTCTCGCCCGATGGCAATCGACTGGCATTTACCGCTGGAGATGAGGTTATTCTGTGGACGATCCAAAGGGGAGGAGAATAAGAAGATTTATGCTTGGCCACTAGCCCGTAAACAATGGTTTATTTCGTTCTGTGATACCACATTATCCCTTTGTCTTGAGTTTCCTAGACCATTTTGGGCCAATTGATGCTGGGACTGCAAAACCAAGTCGCTTACGCTTTGGGGTCAGGAGATAAAAGGTCTGTTTTCCCAATAAATATGTTCCTGATAACCATTTGCCTTCATGTATTTTTTGTATTTCTGATAACTGTACAATACATTCTTTCCCAACTATGGGTACTAACATAAGCGTTGTATCTTCCAGGATCACGATACCCGGCGATTGGATATTGCCTATTTGCAGCAAACTTTCACTGATCCAACCTCCATGGCTGGAATATTTTTTTCTTAATGATCTTACGCTGCTGCCCACAAAGCCATAAATCATGCTAAAGAAAATGCCAAAAGGGATGGCGATCAAAAAGTATAGTGATTGATCTTCGATTAATGGATAAAGAAACAGTGCCCCTGCTAAAGCCAGTATCGTTGGGACTATGGTATATAGCCAGACAATTTCTTTATCCCATGACCATTTCTCAATAAATCTACTATGCCCATCCATTCTACAGCTCCAACTTCATGCAGTAGGTTTACCAACAAATTGATTACCCTTGTGCTTTATTTCCCTCATCGAAAAACTCGTCTGCCAATGGATCATTCAAAGGATCGTCAGCTATTGGCTCTATTCCATTTTCAATAAGTTGTTTTCTGAGCTTCTTGATCACTCTTTTTAATTCAGCCATCCTCACTTCCCTCCCAGCCATTGCATTTACCATGATGTTTAGTCGATGGGTGCGTTCTTCTACTCGTTGTTCTAAGTTCTCATTTGCATACTTAAGTTGCTGAACCAAGTCTGCATTTTCTAATGCCACCGCGATTTGATTGGCAAATGCTCGAATCGCCGGAATGTCATCTTCCTTTAATTCTGAGCCGGCTATGTTTAGCATCCCTCGAACTTCCCCTGCAAAGATCAGGGGCACATAAACCCCTGGCGTATTACCAAGCAGTGACATAAGTGGACTGACTACACTTCTTAATCCCCTTGGGATAACTTGGATCGCAATTTTACTTGTATCTTCTACAAATATCGCTTCACCTTCGCTAATCACTTTTTTGTATGTATCTACATTTTCAACTGAGATTGAGTAACCTTTTGCGCGGGTATTTATCCTATCTTCTAAACTTGACATCACTTTTTGTAGTGGTGTACTCAAACCGATCGTTTTGAATACCAAGATATCACCTTGCTCCTCCAAAATCGCAATCCCCCCACGCAGGCCCAATGAAACAACCATTTTATCGAACAATTCATAGATATGCTCTTCAGATTGGATAGATATTTGTAATTCAATTGCTATTTCATTGAGTGCATAAACCAGATCTAGCGCCATTCCCAGTATTTCTCACTTTCCAGATTTCTTGATCTCTTCCAATAATTTTATAATGGGGCAAAGTGCTCTGAATTATTGACATTTTAGCATGATTTATTTTATATCAATCCCTTTGATAATATTGACAATTCTATCTGCTGCTTGACCATCCCACAACTCAGGGGGACAGCCTTCCTTGTATTTTCCAGCCAGAATTTCCATCGCACCAGAAACAATATTCTGCGTGCCAATTCCAACCAGTGTATTTGTGCCTTCTGTGATGGTAACCGGACGTTCTGTATTTTCTCGAATCGTCAAGCAGGGGATGTTTAGAATTGTTGTCTCTTCTTGAATGCCGCCAGAGTCAGTCAATACCATTTTAGCGTGCATCATCAGGTCAAGAAACGGTAAGTATCCCATTGGCTGGATAAGTTGAAGATTCTGGGTGGAAACTATCCGATCCCGGAAACCGAATTCGTCAATACGCTTCACAGTTCGAGGGTGAGCAGCGAATAGAACTGGAATCTCAGCTTGAATGGCTATCAATGCTTCGACTATGTTGGAGAGGGTCTTTGAATGATCAACATTTGCCGCTCTATGTAATGTGACTAGCGCATACTCTCCCTTTTCTAGACTGAACCTCGCCGGTGTTCCTAGATGTTCAGCGTGATGGCGATGTTTATTCAATGTATCAATCATCACATTTCCAACAAAGAATATCTTCCTTTCTGGAATGCCTTCATTGCGTAAATTCTTGATTGCACCACGCGAAGTTGTGAAAAGTAATTCAGAAATGGCATCCGTTACAATGCGATTGATTTCTTCAGGCATTTTGCGATCAAAGCTGCGCAGACCTGCTTCTACATGTGCAACTGGCACCCATAATTTGGATGCCGTGATCGCACAAGCCAGTGTCGAATTCACATCCCCTACGACGACGATGAGATCAGGCTTTTGCTCGATCAATACTTTTTCAAAAGCAACCATTACTTGAGCTGTTTGTTTTGCATGGGAACTCGAGCCAACCCCCAAATAAATGTCCGGTTCCGGCAAACCTAATTCATCAAAAAAGATCTCGGACATGCCCTCATCGTAGTGCTGGCCCGTATGCACCAATGTCTGAGTAATTTCAGTACAACGACTCATTGCATCGACTATTGGAGCGATCTTCACAAAATTTGGACGTGTGCCAACTACATTGATGATTTTCAAATTTTCACCATTCAGCTTGCACTTGTTCTAATGACGGGCCTGGGCGATCACCTGTACAAACATATCCATCCGTGTTGCCAACGTGTGCTTCAACTGCCGGTCAGATTATAGCCAATCTTTGTCCATTTCGCACCGCTCACCAGCTAGATTCTCTTATAAACCTTAGATATTTTGTTTGCGTTTTTCTAATAACGCGGCTCTATAATGTCCTTCGAAATCAGTTATTCTAGTATAGGGTAGCGCTGAACCACGCTGGTCGACCTCAACCCAACAGCCATCTCGGTTCGCCTGGCTACCCTGATGACATCAAATCAATAGGAGTAACAAACATGTACAGACGATTTAGACCGGCATCCGCCAATATGTGGCGCGAAATGGATCGCATCCAACGCGATATGAACCGCCTGTTCGATGATTTCTATCCCCGGCGCATCAGTAGCGCGCCCAGCTTCCCGGCCATGAACCTGTGGGCTGACGAGGAAAGCGTGCTCGTCACCGCTGAACTGCCCGGCATGGACAGTAAAGACATCGATCTGAGCGTATTGGAGAACACCCTTACCCTCAGCGGCGAGCGCCAGCCTGACGAGCTGCCCGAGAATGCCGCTTACCACCGCCAGGAGCGCGGCTATGGCAAGTTCTCTCGCAGCCTGAAACTGCCCTACTCCGTTGACAGCAAGAAAGTCAAAGCATCCTTCAAAGACGGCGTCCTGGAGGTCAGTTTACCTCGCTCTGAGGCAGACCGTCCCAAGAAGATCATTGTCAGTGTGAATTAAGAGTCGGTTGAGAAGCTAAACTTCTTCAAGAAGTTTAGCTTCTAGAAAGGAGTTCAACATGGCTACAAAAACCAAAGCGATTGAAACCAAGAAAGAAGAGTTGGTACCAGAGACCAGCGAACGCACGCGAGATTGTCGCTGCTTCGTGCCTCGTTCAGATATCTACGAGACCGAAGATCAGATTGTCGTAGTATTAGACATGCCCGGCGTGCAAAAAGATAATCTCGACATCAATTTAGAAAAGAATGTGCTCACCGTCAATGGCTACAGCATCGCCGAAAATCCCGAGGGATTTTCCCTGGCGCGCGCTGAATACGAAGTTGGTGACTACGAACGCAGCTTCCGCATCTCCAACCGCATCGAGCAGGACAAGATCGAGGCTGAGTATACGAACGGCGTGCTGCGCCTGAATTTGCCCAAAGCTGAAGAAGCCAAGAAGCGCAAGATCGCAGTGAAGGTTGCTTAAAACACCAATCACAGCCGGGGCCAAAATGTCAGCCGCGGAGTACGCTTAGGCCACAGAGTTCAATCTAGTATTCCAGGCGCTCACAGCGATCTCGGCGGCAAAAATACCCAATGATTGGTCCCCAAATAACCTAAATCTGTGGTTGTTATCGATGGCGGGCTTGTGCATAAGCCCGCCATCTGGAATTAAGTACATATGGTGATGTTC
>CAZUSV010000001.1:86255-88748 GCA_964622645.1 uncultured Anaerolineales bacterium | reverse complement strand
TTCCGCTAGTTTTATCTCTCTATTCGATTCTTAAGGTGCGAAATATAGGCTAAGATGACCAAAGGTGGCTATAAGCCGACCCTGCTGATATGTAACCGAGCCTGCGTCGTTCTTGATTTGTGTCTCGGCCCAACCGTTGATTTCACGAGAGACCAAATCAGTCAAGTTCTCAGCGTTGCGGGGCAATGGTGATGCTTCATACCAGTCTTTCCATCGCAGCTTGGTGACTGCCTCGACCACTGGCCCGCCCTCTGACTCATATAACTCAACCACCCTGAGCATCAACTCTTTGATGATCTCTAAGTCAGGTAAGGCATCGCCAGGTGGATCCACGGCCTTCCAACGCCATTGACTCCAACGGCCACTGTTGACTACGCTACCTTCCTTCTCAAAGGAAGCCGCCGCCGGCAGCAAGAAGACCTCTGTTGAGATATACGCGGGGTTCACACCAGGCTCTTGCCAGAAGGCGCTGGTCTCGGTCTCCCATAGATCGGCTACGACCAGCCAATTCAACTCTTGTAATGCCCTGCGTTCAGCGTTTGAGTTTGGGCCTCCCACAGCAGGGTTTTGACCCCAACAAAACAGGCCTTTAATGTCCCCAGCCTGCATGGCCTCGAACAACGCAATGTGGGAGTAGTTGGTGTCAGGATCGACCTTGGGAAGCCATTCATATCCAAATTCATTCGCCACGGTGGCATTATCACCATACCAGGATTTGAGTAGGCTGACAAAGTACTTGGGATAATTTTGCCACCAATTCGCACTGCGTTTATCAGATGAGTCTGAAGTTGAAGTCGCCAGATGATCTGCAAATGCTGATTGGTTCGCATTTGGCGGCCTTAGATAGCCTGGAAGGATGTGCCAAAGGAGGCAGTGATCCGTAGATCCCTGAACATTGGACTCACCTCTCAAGGCGTTAATCCCACCTCCTGCCATGCCGATATTACCCAGTAATAATTGCAAGATGGCGTACGTGCGGATGTTTTGGGTGCCATGGGTGTGCTGCGTGGCGCCCATGGCATACATGATCGTGCCCGCTTTTCCTTTGGGCCCAGACATGCGGGCATAAGTCTCGCAGACCTTTAGATAAGTTTCCTTATCTGTGCCGGTTATGGAACACACCACATCAGGATCATACCGGGAAAACTGCTCTCTGAGCAATTGGAATACGCAGTTGGGGTCCTGCAAGGTTTTGTCTTTGAGAATGATACCTTCATCGTCTTTTTGGAGGCTCCAGGTTTCTATATCGTACTTGCCAAAATCAGGGTTGTCACCAGGGATGAAACCAGAGAATTTGCCATCGTTCTGGGTTGCAGTCTTGAATTCAGGGTTGACCAGAAATGCCATATTGGTGTACTCAGTGACATAGGTCATATTGTAGAGATGGGGATTCGCTTCCATGTCGTCGAGCACCCATTTGATCATCCCACCGAAGAAGGCGATGTCCGTACCCGAACGCATACGTGCGTAGATATCTGCCTTGGCTGACGAGCGCGTAAAGCGGGGGTCTATGCTGATTAACGTGGCTCCATTGTCTTCAATGGCCCTGGTCACCCAGCGGAAAGAGATTGGGTGATTCTCGGCAGCGTTACTTCCGACAATAATGATGCAATCGCTGTTTTTGATGTCGACCCAATGATTGGTCATCGCACCTCTACCAAACGACTCTGCCAGAGCCGCAACTGTAGAGGAGTGTCATATGCGTGCCTGGTGTTCGATATACACCAAGCCTAGTCCTCGCATGGCTTTTACAATGAGAGAACATTCCTCATTATCCAAAGCCGCGCCACCTAATGAAGCAATCGCTTCCAGCCGATTTACCGTACGGCCTTGGCTATCTTTCTTAATCAGGTAATCATCGCGAGTGTCCTTGACTCGTCTGGCAATCTGGTCGAGCGCCCAGTCAAATGATTTTTGCTCCCATTGTCCAGCCCCTGGCGCACGGTACAGGACATTTTGCAAACGGCGAGGATTAATC
This sequence comes from uncultured Anaerolineales bacterium, assembly GCA_964622645.1. GTDB lineage: Bacteria > Chloroflexota > Anaerolineae > Anaerolineales > UBA11858 > NIOZ-UU35. The sequence continues at coordinate 86,770 of CAZUSV010000001.1, read as the reverse complement.
TTGCCGTCCACTGTTCGAATTTGAGCCAAGGACATTCCTTTACTGCACAAACTACCTTCGTTTATGGGATGATCAGGATCTCCTTCGATGTTGATTACGCGATTCCCCTCTGCTGCAACGATAAGACCACAGCCAACTGCACAGAAAGGGCAAATCGTAGGAGTCTCACCCACAGGTTTGTGAAGCCTTAAAGCACTTAATCCCTTCGTCTTTTCTGTCAATAACCTGCTGTGAGGAAAAATCACACCCCCCGCCACGATCCCAGAAAGTCTCAGAAACTCTCTTCGAGATACGCTCATATCCTACCTCCTAACTTACAATACTCTCGTCAATGAACATCTTTAGAAGATATGGGCGAAAAAGATACTCTCGGCAAAAGAGACTTTCCGACCCCGCTTAGATTATAAACTAAAAAATTGTATTCAAATAAAAGAGAATATGGGTCTCTGGGAACTCCCGTTGTAATGTCCAGATTTGGGGGTATGCGGCGTGCTCCGCACGCCGCATACCCCCAA
>CAZUSV010000001.1:0-86245 GCA_964622645.1 uncultured Anaerolineales bacterium | reverse complement strand
TGGGGGCCCGGCGCCGGCCCCCCCCCCCCCCATACCCCCAAATCTGGGAGCTACCCCGGGATTCCTAGAGAGCCTTCTACACTAGCCCATTATCGCAAGAGATGAATGGTAAAATCCCGTGAATGTCACCGCTTACCGCAGAACAACAGCATCGCAAACATCTCCGATATAACATCACCGTCAATGTGCTCGATGGCAGTTTTTTCGGATTTGCACTGGGATTCGCATCCTTCGTCACAGTCATCCCACTTTTCATTAGCCAGCTAACCGATTCGGCAATACTGATAGGCTTTATCCCTGCTTTACACTCTTTTGGCTGGCAATTTCCCCAACTATTCACAGCGAACTGGGTATCACGCCTGCGAAGATTCAAACCAGCAGTGCTCTTTTTCACAGTTCAAGAACGGCTTCCGTTCATTGGACTGGCTCTCATTGCATGGTTCCTGCCCAAAATGGGAACCAACACTGCCTTAGGCCTGGCTTTCCTGATGCTCATCTGGCAAGGCCTTGGGGGCGGGTTCACAGCCAACGCCTGGCAAAGCATGATCGCAAAGATCATTCCAACGCAGAGAAGAGGGACATTTTTTGGCATTCAAGCCGCGGGAGCAAATACACTGGCTAGCCTGGGTGCCGTGCTGGCGGGCATCTTGCTCGACAGACTTGATTCACCGCAAAACTTTGCCGTATGTTTTATCCTGGCAGCATTATCCATGGCTGTCTCATGGGGATTCTTAGCCTTAACGAGAGAAGCGCAAGACACCAGAAAACTCATTCCCCCAAAGAATACTCCTTTTCTGAGCGAAACACGAATAATTCTACGGGACAACAGCAATTTCCGCTGGTTTCTGGGGGTGCGAATCCTTTCGCAATTCGCCATGATGGGATCAGCCTTCTACACCGTCTATGCCGTGCGTCACTTTGGCATGGATGCACTGACGGCCGGTATTGTCACTGGCGTTTTTTCATTCACACAGATCATCGCCAACCCGGTCTTGGGATGGTTGAGCGACCGCTGGAGCCGCCGGGGAGTTCTAGAACTTGGCGCTCTCGCCGGGGCATTGAGTGCCGTCTTGGCCTGGTTTGCCAGTTCAGTCGTATGGTTCTATGGGATTTTCATCCTGGCCGGGATAGCCTCGGTCACCCTGTGGACTGTCGCCATGGCCATGACAGTTGAATTCGGCACACAGGCCGAAAGGCCGCTGTACATCGGCCTGGCCAACACGCTGATCGCGCCAGCGACGTTACTGGCGCCAATCATGGGGGGTTGGTTGGCAGATCTATTCAGTTACCCCTTCACCTTTGCGGCGTCTGCAGCAGCTAGCATCCTGATGGTGGCAATGCTGCACTTCCTGGTTCGCGACCACTAATAATCTCAAAACTTACGCAGTTTGCCCATCGCCAGGGTAGGGGGCCCTACCGCGTTGGGTGTCGGCTCCTCTTTTCTTCTACCCAAGTGATTTAATCCTGAAACTATTGCTTCAGAGCGGCGGCAAAGATTTCGATGGGATGCAGCGCACCCCGTGCGGTTGTATGCGTGATCTGATCGCGGCAGGATGTGCCCGAGCTACAAATGATCGTCTCAAGGTCAGCGGCCCGTACCGTAGGGGCCAGCGACATTTCCGCTAACTGGATCGACAGATCATAATGTTCTTTTTCATACCCAAAGGATCCTGCCATACCGCAGCAGCCGCAGTCAATCTCTTCGACACTGCAATTAGGGATCAGCCCGAGCATCTTCTTCGTGTTATCCGTTCCAAAAATAGCCTTTTGCTGGCAATGACCGTGATACAGGATGCGCCGGGGCGTTGGGTCAAAACTCAATTCCAGGTTCTCCGCATCACGAACAATCAATTCTTCCAACAAGATGGTCTTTGAAGCGACGGTGTCGGCATCTTCGCCAGGCAGGAGATCAGGGTATTCGTCAACCAGCATGGCCATCACACTGGGCTCACACCCTACAATGGGAATGTCTTCTTTCGCATAGGGGGCAAGCAGAGCGATGTTGTGGCGCGCCAGCGCTACGGCATCATCCAACAGGCCTTTAGAAACCGCCGGGCGGCCAGAATCTTTTTTATCATAAAGAACAATTGGGTCATATCCCGCAGCTCTCAAAACCTTGATCGCGGCCTGACCAATCTGGGGATCGTTGTATTCCATGAATGTGTCGTGAAAGAACACAACCTGTTTTCCAGAACTGCCGTTGGTTGCGTTTTTACTGAACCAATGGCTGAAAGTTTGGGTGGCCAACTTTGGCAGGGAGCGTTCCGCATGCACACCGAGCATTGTCAGCAGCCACTTTCCCGGCCCCTGCAGAATCGGATTCGCCAAAGCTGCAAAGGGGCGCGTTAATTTGTTGATCTGGCCAATATTGGCAAATAGGCGCGCTCGCAGGGGTACGCCATGCTCTTGATAGTACTGGTAGGTAAACTCGGCTTTGAGCCTGGCCATGTCCACCGCAGAAGGGCATTCGCTCTTACAGGCATGGCAGGCAATGCACAGGTCAAAGACATCATACAGCTCTTTGGACGTCATCCCATCCGTACCGAGCAAGCCCATCATGGCGGCGCGCAAGGCGTTAGCCCGGCCGCGGGTGCTGTGATTCTCCTCCTGGGTAGCCTGGAAGGAGGGGCACATCACGCCCTGGCCCAGCTTGCGGCAGACCCCGGCCCCATTGCACATCTCCACAGAACTGGCAAAACCGCCATCATTCAAGAAGCCAAATGCAGTTTTCGAGGGCTGGAGTGGCAAACGATACCCGCTACCGTAACGCAGCAAGGATTCATCATCCATGCGCGGTGGGTTCACCACCTTGCCCGGATTGAAGCGATTATCGGGATCGAAGGCCGCTTTGATTTCCTTGAATGCCTGCGTTAACTTTGTTCCAAAAAGCTGCTCCGAAAATTCGCTACGCACCAGGCCTTCGCCATGCTCGCCCGAGGTGGTGCCGTTGTATTCGAGCACTAGCTCGACAGATTTCTCGGCAATCTGACGCAACTGGCGCACTCCTGCCTCGGTTTTCAGGTTCACCAGCGGGCGCACATGGATGCATCCAGCGCTGGCATGGGCGTACATGGCCACCTGTTCCAGCCCGGTGCTGTAAGCATAATCATAGATTTGCGTGATATAGTCCGCCAGATGCTCAACAGGGATGGCGGCATCTTCGATGAATGGGATCGGCTTCGCATCACCGCGCACGCTCATCAGGATGCCCAACCCGACTTTACGAACATGCCAGACATTAGCCTGCTGTTTGGGGTCAGAGACGATCACCACCGGCTCGTGATGATGGATGCTCCGTAGCTTGGATTTCAGCATTTGGATGCCATGCTCCAAGACTGTCTCGGTATCCCCGGCATACTCTACCAGCAGCACAATTTGGGGATCACCCTCGACGAAGGTCAACAGCCGGCGATACTCCACTTTGTCGCGCGTCAAATCCAGCAGCATCTTATCCAAAACTTCGACCGCGGTGGGGTTGCTCTCCAAGATCGTGGGTACTGCCTCCATGGCGGCTCGCAAATTAGAGAAGTGCACCATGGCCAGTCGCTTGACCCTGGGCACAGGCACCACCCTGAGGGATGCCTCGGTAATGATCCCCAGAGTCCCTTCAGACCCGACCATCAACTGCGCCAGGTTGGGCTGCTCCTGCTGCGCCAGCAAATGCAGGTTGTACCCGGCCACATGACGGAAGGTGTTGGGGTACAGGCTGGTGATTTCATCCCTGTACTCATCGAGAATACCTGCTAACGATTGGTACGCCATACCTACCAGGCCTGGGCGTTGGAACTGCTCACCCCAACCGCCATCACAAGCGGCAAAATTAACCTGGCTGCCGTCTGAGAGCACTACATGCGTTGAAATGATATGGTCATGGGTCATGCCATAAACAATGGAGTGCGCCCCGGTGGAGTTGTTGCCCATGATACCGCCCATGGTGGCGCGGTCGCCGCTGGCCGGGTCTGGTCCGTACATCAACTTGTGTTTTGCCAGGGATTGATTGAGCGCTCCCAATGTAATCCCCGGCTGCGTTCTGACAACCTTATTCTCCATATCGATGTCCAAAACCTGGTCCATATAGCGGGAGAAATCCAGGATCAAGGCGTGACCAATGGCATTGCCGCACAGGCTGCTACCGCCTCCGCGCGGCAGGATGGGCACTCCATGCCGGGCGGTGATCTCGACAGCGGCGCGCACTTCATCCGCGTCATGAGGGAACACCACGCCCACCGGCATCATCTGGTAGATGCTGGCATCGGTGCTGTAGAGCAGGCGGGTCATGCGGTCGAAGGCCACATGCTGGAAAGCCGCGTCGAGATCGTGGATTAGTTCCTGGGTGGCTTCGATGGAATCAGGATGGTTGGGGGTCATAATGCCTCGCTTCTTTGAGAGATGGTTTGCTCATTGCGATGAATGAATTCATCTGCTGGTTGACAAAACGTGTTGAAACACGTTCTGATTTCATTACCGGACACTTTTTATTAAAGAGCGTAGACGAACCGTGTTCCTTTCAAAAAATGAACTTTATGCACTTCATTTTCTCAAAATTCACACATTTTTTGCATATAAATTGCCTAAGGAACACGGTTCGTTAGAAGTGTCCGGTAGTGAAATTCTGATATACATTGTCGCTTGTTTTCGAGAAGATTTAAGGATATTTTACCGAAAGAAATGCCTCCCTACCACAGAGTCAGGGCAGGGTTTTCGAGCGTGTTTTTTAGATCAGCCATGAAGTGCGCCGCCACAGCACCATCGACAACACGATGATCGACGGAGAGAGTCATATGCATCACCGGCCGGATACCCGGCTGATCATCCACAGGGATCACTTCGGATTGTACAGATCCCACAGCCAATATCGCCGATTGCCCGGGATTGATGAGGGCTGTGAACTGCTCGATACCGAAGGGGCCTAAATTGGATAGGGTGAATGTGCCTCCCTTGACATCTCCCGGAGCTAATTTGCCCTGGCGCGCCCGTTGAACCAGATCATCGACTTCGAGAGTGATCTGGCGCATGGTCTTCTGGTCGGCGGCTCTGAGCACTGGTACGATCAAGCCATCAGGCAAAGCCACAGCCACACCGACGTTGATGGCCTTGCGCAGGATGATCTGCTCATCAACCAGGGAGCTGTTCAACAGGGGGTGTTCACGAAGAGTCATTGCCAAAAGCTTGACAAAGAGAGCTGTCATTGAAACTCGCCCATCCGAACCCACGCTGGCCTGGGCTTTGGCGCTGAGCTGTGCACGCGCGACCTCGAAGTTGGTCATATCGACCCGAGCGCTGAAAGTGATGTGCGGCACCGTTTGATAGCTAGATGTCACGCGTTCGGCGATGGTGCGGCGCATACCCTGAAAGGGAACAACTTGGTCTACAAACATGTCAGCGGGTTTGTAAGCGATCACATCGTCAGCCTGGATGCGCCCTTGGGGACCAGAACCTTCTACAAGAGATAAATCCACACCTGATTGACGCGCCAGGCGACGCGCTTTGGGGGTAGCAGAAACCTTACCATCGCCTCCCACGCCCTCGGTCGAACCGCTGATGACTGCCTCGATATCTCCTTTGGTGATCTTTCCCCCAACCCCCGTTCCCACAACTTGCGAGAGGTCAACGCCCAAATCTTCGGCCATCTTGCGCGCCACAGGTGTACTCCCCGCAGGTTTGGAGTACTCAGACGTGCGGCTGACTGATTTTTCAACAGGGACTGTTGACTGCTCTGGAAGCTGTTCTCCGGAAGACAGAATATAGGCTATCACTGTGCCAATGGGCAGGTTTTCCCCAGGTTGAGCGCGGATCCCCTGCAAAATCCCAGAGACGGGAGCCTCAACTTCAACGGCCACTTTATCGGTCTCGATGACCAGGATCATCTCGCCCTGCTGGACCTGGTCGCCCTCATTCTTGAGCCACTCGACGATCGTGCCCGCATCCTGGTCCATATCCACTTTGGGAAGGATCACTTTGGTCGCCATACTACAGCCTCTTCTGTACCAACTGGCGCGAGCGCTCAACAATGTCCTCTACCTGGGGCACTGTGTGATATTCCAGGGTGCGGTTATAAGGAATAGGCATATCCCGCCCGGCCAGGCGAACGATGGGCGCATCAAGATAGCCAAAGGCCTCGCTTTCGGCGATCTGGGCAGCGATCTCACCGCCATAGCCGCCAGTTTTGGCTGCTTCATGCACGATAAGCAATCGCGAGGTCTTCTTCACGGACTTGACAATCGTCCCCAGATCGAGCGGTTTCAAAGTGCGCGGATCGACGACTTCAACCTCGATGCCTTCTTGGGCTAACTGGTCGGCAGCTTCGAGGGAGCGGTTGACCATGATCGATGTTGCCAAGATGGTCAGGTCGCGACCCTCCAGTTTGACATCGGCGCTGCCCAAGGGAATTTCATAGGGCTCTTGGGGCACTTCGCCTGTGGTTTTATAGAGCAGTTTCTGCTCGACAAAAACCACCGGGTTATCGTCACGAATGGAAGCGATCAGTAAGCCCTTGACATCATAAGGTGTGCTGGGCATGACCACCTTTAGGCCTGGTACGTGGACGAACCAGTTCTCCAGACTTTGCGAGTGATGGGAAGCTGCCCCGGTCCCTGATCCCGCCGGGGTGCGCAGCACCATGGGGACAGTGGCCTTGCCCCCGAACATGAAACGCAGCTTGGCGGCCTGGTTGACCAACTGTTCCGAGGCCAGGGTGGTGAAATCCATGAACATAATCTCGGCGATGGGGCGCATGCCGATCAACGCTGCCCCGGTGGCCGCCCCGGCGATGGCCAGCTCAGTAATGGGCGTATCGAGGATGCGTTCGGGGCCAAACTTCTCCAACATGCCGTATGAAGCCTGGAACGCACCACCGTATTGGCCCACATCCTCGCCGATCAAAAAGACGCGCTGATCGCGCTCCATCTCTTGAGTCATGGCCTCACGCACAGCTTCGAGGTAGGTTATCTCTCTCACCATGGCGCATAGACCCCCTCTTCGATGGTATCCAGCGAAGGCTCAGGGCTGTTCTCCGCAAAAACCCGTGCTGCTTCGATTTCGATATAAGCGGCCTCAGCAATCTCGTCTGCTTCGGCTTCGGTCAGCAGATCATACTCGATGGCATACTGGCGAAAACGGGTCAGGGGATCTTTCTCTTTCCACTCGTCGATCTCATCTTGGGTACGATAGCGGTTGCGGTCGCTCTTGGAGTGCCCGCGCCAGCGATATGTATCGCAGACCACCAGGGTCGGGCCTTTGCCGTTGCGCGTATAATTGACGGCCTTTTGGACGGCTTCCCGCACTGCGACCAGGTCATTGCCATCAACGGAAACGCCTGGCATACCGTACACTTCAGCGAATGAAGCCAGGCGCTGGCTGTTGGTCCATTTGCTGGCCGGGAAAGACATGGCATACTGGTTGTTCTCGCAGACATATACCACTGGAACCTGGAATACCACAGAAAGCTCCATCGATTCGTGAAATGCTCCTGTGGACGCCGCGCCGTCACCAAAGAAAGAGAGCAGGATCTTGCCCTCGTTCTGCATCTTCAAACCAATGCCGACACCCACCGCCATGGGGATTCCGCCTCCCACTACGCCGTTGGCCCCCAGGTTGCCCCTCTCTACATCAGCGATGTGCATCGAGCCGCCGCGTCCTCGGCAATAGCCATTGGCCTTGCCATAGAACTCGGCCATCATCAGTTGCAGATCGGCGCCTTTGGCGATGCAATGACCATGGCCGCGATGCGTGCTCAAAATGTAGTCATCCTTGTTCAAGGCGCTGACCGCGCCCACTGCAGAGGCCTCCTGCCCTATGGAAAGGTGCATCGTGCCATGGATCTTGCCTTCCATGTAGCTGCGTTCAGCCTGCTCCTCGAAAGCCCGTATCAGGCACATCTGTTTCAATAAATCTATTACCAATTCTTTTGATAATACCGTCAAACCATCAACCTCCAAATCTATCTAGACCCCAAGGGTTTTCACGCCATATGTATAAATACATGGATATGCAAGTAAGGAACTGACCTGATCGATCTTCATTGGTAAACCCTTGGGGTCTGGCTATACAAGAATCGCTTTCAGCACAGCCTGGGTGTCTTTGAAATCCTCAAAGAGATGATCAGGTTGAGCTGCGCGTAGCATTTCCATATCATCGGTACCCGTGACCACAGCAACACTTCTCGCCCCGGCATTCTTGGCACTCTCAATATCCCTGGCAGTATCTCCAACAACGACTACATCTTGTGCTGGGATATACTGGCCAACCATTTTGAAGGCTCGATCTCGGGCGAGATCGACTAACAGAGTCCGGTCCGCGGACTCGTGACCATACGCACCAATCGCAAATTGTTCGAAATCATAGCCCGCAGCCGAGAGCTTCAGCGCCGCCGTTCTATGGTGATTTCCAGTCAGCAGCCCTATCAGGACATTCTTATTGGCACTCAAAGCCTGGACCAATTCCGGGCTTCCTTTACAGGGCTTCACAGAAAACCCACCATCTTTGATCTTGCTCGAAAAGGCAGCATTATACTCGGCGTAGAATAATCGCCGGCCCGCGCAGATAAACTCTGGCCTGATCTGGGCATCGAGAAGGGTATCATAAAGGATAGCTTCCATGGTACGCCCACCTGGGTAAAACTTGGGCAGGTCCCCACTGGTGCCATACACTCTTTCCAATGCGATGCGCGTCGATGCCTGCCCTATTCCGCTGGTTTTCAGCAGCGTACCATCGATATCGAACAATACCAAACGCGTCACTACGCCCAAAACATCTCGCCAGCTTCTTCGAAGATCACCGCCTCTTTCAATGTGGCGATCCCTTTCGCCAGACCTTCATCAGGAGACATCATGGCATCCTCGTGCTCGATGGAGATAACATAGTCGTAGCCAACCATCTTCAAGGCGCTGACGATATCCTTCCATTCTTTGAGATCGTGCCCGTAACCAATCGCCCGGAACGTCCAGGAGCGGTTGGGAATATCACCATAATGCTTGTAATCATTGCAGCCGTTGACCTGGGTATTGTATGGATCAACGTAGACATCCTTGCCATGCACGTGGAAGATCGAATCACCCAAGGCACGAATTGCGGCGATAGGATCTACGCCATTCCACCAAAGGTGGCTGGGGTCAAAGTTGCAACCCAAGCGAGGGCCGACAGCTTCACGCAGCCGCAGCAGGGAATAGACGTTATAGACCAGGATGCCGGGGTGCATCTCGAAACCCAGAGTGACATCATGGTCTTCGAGAAGAGGATGAATGGTTTTCCAATAGGGGATCGTGACCTGGTTCCACTGATACTCCAAGATCTCAAGGAAGTGCGGCGGCCAGGCGCAGGTAACCCAGTTTGGCGTGCTATCCTTGGCTGAACCTGCCGGCAGCCCCGAGAAGCCATTGATCGTCGGCACGCCAAGCAAAGCGGCTAACTTGATGGCATCCTTCACAACCTTGTCCGCCTCAGCAGCGATCTCCTTGTGCGGATGGATGGGATTATTATGAATGCTCAACGCACTGAGAGTCAGGCCGCGATCTTTAATCTTTCCCAGCCACTCATCGCGCTTGGTTTCGCTATCCAGCAATTCATCTACCGGGCAGTGGGGGTTGCCGGGGTAGCCTCCGGCACCGATCTCCACCGCTTCCAGGCCAAACTTGACAGCCTTATCCAGCGCCTCTTCAAATGAGAGGTTGCCCCACAATGCAGTAAAAACGCCAATTTTCATTTTTCACTCCTTTTTCGTACACGGATTTCACGGAAAAACACGGATGACTTTAATGCAAAAAGCAACAGCGAGATTATCGCTGGAATATATGGGGGTGGTGGTTTCACCACCACCCCCATATATTCCAGCGGAACGGCTGCCCGTAACCTTTTTGCAGTGCGATCACGGATATATTTTTATTTTTCAACAGATCCATACTATCCGTGCAATCCGTGTCAGACTAAGAAAATAATTCGTCCTGCTGCCGACGCAGCTTGACGACCGTGCTCTCTTCGTCCAACTCGACATCGTCCCAGGTGACGATCTGGCCGGTTTTTACGGGCTTAAGAAGCTTTGCCCCAGGACAAATACCATTGGGTAGCGCATTCAACTTGCGGGCCTGCTCGGCCAATTCCATCACACCATAGGAGGTGTAGCCGCCAAAACGTTCCAGCACATCCCCGGGCTGCAGATCACGCTTGGCAACTGTCATCACATCGGCCACCGGTTCGTCAAGCGGTTCCAACCAAACCTGCCGTTGAAGGTGGGCTGTGGCAATGGAGATTGGCGCCTCCAGGAACCACAAATGATAGGGCCGGAAGAAGGTAAAATACTTGCCTTGGCCCACTTTGAGGTAATTCAGGTCATCCTGGATGCGCTGATCATCGACGTGCACGGTCACGAAGACTCCACCCGACATGGCTGCGCCCTGCACGAAATCCACGTTGCCAGGGAATTTGCTGAGGCCGCCATCCTCTTCCAGGGCGAAGACCTCGGAGACATTGGTCAGGTCCGCTTCAGGGCCGATCATGCCGCGCTGCATCGGTCGGCACCCGGTGGCATTGGCAGCACAAGTCATCTCGAACATCGTCTTGGTGCCATCCACATAGGAGGCCACCTGCACCGGGTCTTTATCTGACTTTTTGGCTGATTCGGCTACCATATCTGGTGTGGCCGAGGGATCGAGGGGATTGTTCTTGCCCTTGCCAATGGTGATGATCTCGTGGCCCATGCACTGCACGAAATCGACCAACTCCATCAAGCAGCCGGGCTCATCGCCCGATGAAACTGAATACAGCACCCCGGCATCCCGGGCCTTCTTTTTCAAGATGTGGCCTACAGTGACATCGGCTTCGATATTGACCAACACCACGTCCTTGCCATGTTCGATGCAGGCATGGGCAACTTCAGCACCGATGGCAGGCGACCAGGTCGAATCGGTGACGATATCCAGGGACGGCACTCGCGCGGCAAGAGTGACATCTGAGGTAATGACGCGTTTACCGGCTTGAATGAGGCCCTCAGCGCCTTCAGGAGTGTCTGCCTCGGCGATTTTGTCACGCACTACACCTGTCGCCAGATAAGCCTGCACGGCCTCATCCAGGTCAGCATTGGCCAACAACGAGAGCTCCATGCCGGGGACATGGGCCATAGCGGCGACGAAACCGCCCCCCATCCACTCGATGGCGCTGGCGCCCACCCGGATAGGATTACCATCCAATTCTCTTTTCCGTAATTCTTTATAGATCATCAACGAACTCCAATGGTAATGTCCAGATTTGGGGGTATGGGGCGTGCTCCGCACGCCCCATACCCCCAAATCTGGGCTTAAGAAATAATCCAAGGTTTAGCTCTGCGTTCTCTGTGTGCTCTGCGGTATAAAATGAATTCCTATTTGGATGCATAGACCTCTTTCGCAGCCGCGACGATATCATCCGCGGTGAGGTGATATTTCTTGAGCAAGTCCCAGGGATCACCAGATTCGACGTAGACATCGGCCAACCCGACGAAGCGCATCGGCACCGGATGGCTCTGAGCGACGATGCGGGCCACATTGCTGCCCATACCGCCCTGAAGCAAGTGCTCCTCGGCGCTGACCACGGCGCCGGTCTCCCGGGCTGTGGTGATGATCGTTTCGGTATCCATAGGACGCAGGGAGTACAGATCGACCACGCGCGCCTCGATGCCATCTTTTGCCAGATCAACAGCGGCGTCCAGCGCTGTGGCTACCATGATGCCATTGGCAATGATCGTCACATCGCCACCATCACGCACAACATGGCTGCCACCGACCTCAAAGGTTGTTCCTTGATCATAAATAAAAGGCAGCGCCACCCGGCTTGACCGCAGCCAGACCGGACCGACATAATCTGTAGCCGCTCTCACCAGGGCGTGCATCGAGACAGGATCACTAGGCACAACGATTTGCATGGTGGGCAGCCCCCCCATCAGGGCGAAATCCTCGATACCCATCTGCGTGGGGCCATCCTTCCCCAGGGTGATGCCGCCATGGCTGCCCAAAATCTTGGCGTTGATATTCGACATCGCCACAGCCAGGCGAATCTGGTCGTAGGCGTTGCACAGCAAGAACGACGAAAAACTGGTGATCCAGGGGATCAGGTTGCAGGCTTCCAATCCGGCGCCGATGCCCACCAGGTTGCTCTCGGCGATGCCGATATTGAAAAAGCGCTCCGGGTAATTGATGCGCACGGTCTCAGCTTTGGTCGAATTGCCCAGGTCACCGTCCAGGACGACCACGCGCGGGTTCTCAGTGGCCACGTCCAGCAAGGCTTCGCCAAAAACATCTCGTAAAGGGACTGAGGGTTTTAACCCCGCTTTTTCTCCTAGTTGCATGATAATTCCTTTCGAGCCAGCTCCGCCTGTTCTCCTTTTAGCGCTCGGCCATGGAAGGTGAAATCGGCTTCAACGAAGGAAACCCCTTTGCCCTTGATGGTGTGAGCTATGATGACCTGTGGCTGGGCGGTTGCTTCCAGTTGTTTCACCAGCACGAACTTGTCCAATATCTCTTGGATATCATGACCGTTGACCTCATGCACCATCCAGCCGAAACTCTTCCATTTATCGACCAGGGGCTCAAGGGCGATCTCACTGCTGATGGGGCCGGTTTCCTGGTATTTGTTGTAATCCATAATGGCGACCAGGTTGCCGCATTTGAAATGGGATGCTGCCATGGCCGCTTCCCAGATCTGACCGGCTTGGCATTCGCCATCCCCCAACAAAACATAGACCCTGTAGTTCAGGTTGTTGAGGCGGCCCCCAAGCACGTGCCCAATTCCCAAAGAGAGTCCCTGACCGAGCGAGCCGGTGGTGGCCTCAACACCGGGCATCATACCCTGGATGGGATGCCCCTGCACCGGGCTATCGACTTCCCGTAAACGCCACAGTTCTTGGCGCTCGAAATATCCAGCATGCGACAATGCCGCAAATAACAATGGAGCAGCATGGCCCTTGCTCATGATGAAACGATCGCGACCCGGCCACCAGGGTTCATCCGGGCGGTAGCGTAATACGCCACCGAAATTCAGCGCGGTGACAATATCGACTGAAGACCAGGAGCTCGAGGGGTGCCCCGATCCGGCCCGAGTTGTCATTTCGAGGATGTCCAGCCGTAACTGGCGGGCTATCTGTATGAGTTCTTCACCATTCAATCCGATAGGTTCTGGCATAATGTCCTTTCATACAATTCATTTTCTAGGAACGCGGTTCCTGGGAGGAACCGCGTTCCTTCGACTGAGACTCTGAATTTTCAATCAAGAATTCATCAACCTCGCCCGCCATCGGCAGTGCCGGGATCACCCCGCGTTTCGTCGAGGTCAGCGCACCGACGGCATTGGCAAAGCGCAGCGCAGCCAGCAGATAGTCATGGCCCAAATTACCTTTCCAATCTGGGCCAGCGATCAAACGGGTCAACAAGCCGGCGATGAATGCATCCCCACAGCCGACGGCATCGATCGTCTCGACTTCGAAGGGCGGCACGAACGCACCTCCGCCTTCAATTTGAAAGTAGCTGCCGTGTTCCCCCAAGGTCACGATGACTAGTTCCGGTCCATTGGCAAGTAAGGCTTTGGCTGCCGTTTCCAATTGCTCAAGATCAGCGGGGTCGAAATCCTCTAAACCGGCCAGTAGCGCCACTTCGATTTCATTCACTTTGAGCAGATCGACTTTCGAGAGCGACTTCCGAGCCTGATGCAACGCATCCTGCGGCTCTTTCCATAGCGCGGGCCGGTAGTTGACATCGAAAGATACCAATGCTCCGGCAGTGCGAGCAATTCTAGCGGCTTCAAAGGTGGCACTGCGAGCAGGCTCATCCGTCAGGGAGAGAGATCCAAAATGAAATGCTTTGGCATTTTCCAAAAGACCAGTATCCAACTCGTCCGCCCTGAGCAGGTGATCAGCCCCAGGGTTGCGGTAGAAGAAGAATTCAGCCGAGTTTTCATCCGGCATGGCGATGACTGCCATGGTCGTGCGGGCATGCTCATCGAAACGCAGGCCGCGGGTCTCAACCCCCTCATCATCCAAGACACGCTTGAGTGATTCCCCGAAGGGATCCTGGCCAACCTTACCGATGAAAGCACTGGTGGCACCCAAGCGCCGAGCAGCAACAGCCACATTCGCGGGCGCGCCACCAGGCTTGGGAGTGAATGCTTCCACTTCGCCCAGGCGCTGGCCCACCTTGGTCGGGAACATATCGATGAGCAGTTCGCCCAGGGTAACGATATCCATGGCTAGGCCTGTCCCCCTAACATGCGGCGCATCAACTGGGCGATCTTGACGGCATCGCAGGTCTGCATCACGGCGCGCAATTCATCACGCGGCACACGGTCGAGCAGCTCATACCCGAAATGCAGGTTCTTGATCGTCTCGGTGACCACCTGGGCGGGGTCTTCACGATATGGGAACAGGTCCAGGCCAAACCAGCCGTCATAGCCCCACTCTTCCAGCCAGAAGAGGGCTTCCAACGTCTCCCATAGGTTGACCGTTCCAACAATGATGTCATCATCGAACAATTTCCAGTTGTCATTCCAGTGGGTGTGGAAGAGCTTGTCGTAGCGACAGGTCAGAGCAATTGACTCGGCCAGGTTTTCTTTCATGATGAAAGCGTGACCCATATCGATGTTGACCCCAAAATTGGGACGGTTAATCTCATTGACGATGGTCATGCAATGCCCGATGGTGGGCAGCAAAATGCGCGAACGTGGCTCCCAGGCCTTATACTCGACGACGATCTTCTGCTGGGGATTGTAATCGCACCAGGCAGCCAGGTTTTCGACCAGGTTGTCCAGGGCGGCGCGATGATCGATCTGGAAGGGGTAATCATAGCCATCTTGCGCCGGCCAGTAGACCATCAGGTGGGCTTGCATGTGCTGGGCGATATCAGTAGTGCGCTTGGCCAGGTCGAGGGCCGCCTGGCGCATCTTGGGATCGGGGTTGGTGAATTGACCGAACTTGAATTTGGGATCGATCCACAGATGGGGGCAAAACTGCACGATCTCCAGACCGAGGTCATTGGCCAGGCTCTTCAAAGCCTTATAATTGGCATCGGTCGCTTCAGAGGGATAATGCAGTTCCACCCCACTGGCCCCCTCGATCTCGCCGATCATCTTGAAGCGGTCTTCGATAGTGTTATCTTCACGGTAACCGGCTTTGACAAAACGGTCGCTGGTAGCACCCAGAAACCAAACCCCTACTGCCACTTTTAGTTCTTTCATTTTTGCCTCCTGAAATGCATTTTTAATTTCTTATTAGGAAGCCAGGAAGCCAGGAAATAGAACTGCTTTGTTACAGTCATTACCGGACACCTTATATAAAAGAGCGCAGACGAACCGTGTTCCTTTCAAAAAATGAGACTTTATGCACTTCATTTTCTCAAAATTCACACATTTTTTGCATATAAATTGCCTAAGGAACACGGTTCGTTAGAAGTGTCCGGTAGTGAATTGTTACATTGCGTTGTTCCTGATTTCCTGACTTGCTCATAAAACATATCGAATAAGATCATCCATTGAGTTCATTGAACAAAGAATAACGATCGCCGCGATAATAGATTCGCAAAAATTCAACCGGCAGGTTTTGCTGCGAATAAGAAACCCGTTCGAGAAATAACAAAGGCGAACGAGCAGCGATTTCCAACAAGCGCGCTTGTCGCGTTGATGCCCGCACAGCGCGAATGATCTGTTTGGCCCTCACAATCTGGATCCCAAATTTGACTTCCAGCGCTTCTCTGAGTGGACTATCGGCATAATCTTCGTCTAATATCCCCGGGCAGTAACTGTGGACCAGATAAGACTCTTCGATGCTGAGGGGCTCATCATTGGCTATGCGAAGGCGTTCTATGCGCGCCATTTCAACGCCCGGAAGGAGATCAAGTCGTTCAGCAACATCCTCAGGCGCAGGGACCAAATCCGAAAACAGCACTGCGGTTTGCGGAGTCATGCCCCGCTGGTTCATGTCTTCCGTAAAACTGATAATGCGCGTCAACCCCTGCTCGAGCGTACGCTCAGCCACGAAACTCCCCCGTCCTTGCTGCCGATAGATCAGGCCCTCATTTGCCAGGCGATTTAAACCCCGCCGCACGGTGATGCGGCTGAGGTTGTACTGCTCCATCAATTCCGGTTCAGGAGGGATCATCTCGCCCACTTGCCACTCTTCCTGCAATATCTTGCGCCGCAGGATTTCATACAATTGCTGGTGCAAAGGCAAACTGCTGTGTCGGTTTATGGTCATATCCAGCGAAGCCGATTGATCATGTTGTGCCATCATATACCTCGTCCCAAGCTTCACACTATGGTACAATTCATTATAACGTTATAACGTTATAATGTCAAATTCAGGGTTACAATTCTAGCTAACTTCCTGAAATTACAACCAGTGATGAGGAGGCTATTTTGATCAAAAACACCAAAGCCATCACACTCTCGTCTTATCTAGCCATGCTGTTCCTGGGTGTGGGAAATTCTCTTGTCGGCGTCGCCGCCAGGAATATTGGCCTCTCCCCTTTCCAGATTGGGCTGCTGATTACCATCCAGAATATCGGTTTTATGATCTCGGTGCTAATCGCTGGCGCGCTGGCAGATCGACGCGATAAATCAAAAATACTTTTTGTTGGCAGTTTGACATTATCGGCAGGATTTCTGACGTTTTACATCAGCGATGTGTATTGGATCAACATCATCATCATGCTAATTATTGGTGCTGGTGCGGGCACGTACGAAGGCGTCACCGATGCCATGTTATTGGACATCCACACCGAGCGCATGGGCTTACACATCAATGTCAACCACCTTTTCGTCACCCTTGGTTCCGCCCTGATCGCAGTTTATCTAATCTTCTTGGAAATGAATTGGCGCAGTTCGATCATTCAAGCCGGGATCATCGTTTTGTAATTGGCACTTTTCTTCGCGCTGACGAAACTCGAAGTCAAATCAAGTCAGTCTGAGGGGTTTGGCCAGAAAATTTTAGTACTGGCAAAAAATCGCACCGTGGTCATGCTTTTTTTGCTCACCATCCTGGCAGTTGGCGTTGAATTAAGCACCATCGGCATTCTGACCACATACCTGATGGAGCTGCGCGATTTCACACAGCTGACCTCAAAGATAGGCTTGATCACTTTCCTGGGTGGTGTCGCCTCGGGTCGCCTGATTATTGGCCTGCTGACGCGTGAAGACCAGATCGTTCAATATCTGCAGACGCTATTTGCCCTGGCAACGATGCTCTTTTTTGGGCTTTATTACTTAGACCTGAACGAATTTACCTATCCCTTGATATATATTGCAGGAATAACTTTATCTGCCCTACTCCCCCTGATTATCACTTTGGCAGGATTGCTCTTCAAAGATATGGCTGGAACTGTCATTGGCACAATCAAGGTGGCAATTCCCATTGGCGGGATATTATTGCCTTTTTTGATGTCTTTGATCGCGCGCCACTCCAACCTGCAAACTTCACTGCTGGTTATGCCTGTGGCAGCCTTGCTGGCATTTGGGTTGGCTGCCGTTGGTTTGCGTGGGATTAGCCTCCAGAGTGAAGCCCCGTAAATAATCCAATTCCACCGTGGCCGGAATTACGTGGGAGGGTATCACGCCATCTGCAGACCCTTGAACGCATCCACCTGCCCGCGAATGGCGCGCTCCGTCGGTAAACGTTCGATACTGGAAGCGCCAAAGAATCCAACAATCCCGGGCATCTTCTTCAGTGCAACGCCGACATTTTCGGGCTCGTCAAAAGGACCGCCGTGGCAAATCACCATCTGCTTTCTGTTGATCGACCATGAAGCCTCAGCCATGGCCATGACCTTATCGATGGCTTCATCGAGCGTGAAGGCCTCAGCCGCGCCGATGCTGCCCGCGGTAGTCAGGCCGACGTGACAGACCAACAGATCAGCTCCGGCTCTTGTCATGGCTTGAGCCTCTTCCACAGCAAAGACATAAGGCGTGGTAAAGAAGTCCATTTCATGGGCCAGCCGAATCATTTCGACTTCCTTGTCATAACCCATTCCAGTTGCTTCCAGGTTGTTGCGGAACTTACCATCGAATAACCCGACAGTAGGGAAATTCTGCACTCCGGAGAAGCCTATCTCTTTCAACTGCTTCAAGAACACCGGCATCAAACGGAAGGGGTCTGTGCCGCAGACTCCGGCCTGCACTGGCGTATCCTTGACCACTGGCAGTACTTCAGCAGCCATCTCAACCACGATGCCGTTGGCATCGCCATAGGGCAGCAACCCTGCTAAAGAGCCACGCCCAGCCATACGGTAGCGCCCGGAGTTGTAGATGATGATAATATCAGCGCCGCCAGCCTCGGCGAATTTAGCCGAGATGCCAGTGCCCGCGCCGCAGCCGACGATCGGCTTGCCGGCTTTGGTCTGGGCCTTCAAACGTTTGATGATCTCTTTTCGTGCAATGGCCATTCTGAATCTCCTTATTTTCACCGCAGAGACACAGAGTACACAGAGAATACTTTGAGAGGGAGATCAACAATCATCTTTGTCTCTACTTCAAGTACATCTCTGCGGTCTCCGCGTCTCAGCGGTGAGATTCTCTAAAGCATATCCAACAACAGCTCAACCGCTGTGTCGGCGAACTCGGGGTCATTGATGTTGTGATCCAGTTCGACGACTGGAATCCCAGCCTTGAGGTTCTCCTTTATGGTCTGGAAACAGGCTTGATCGGCTTCGGGATCCCAGAAATCACCACCGGGAGAGTCCAACTGCGAAACGCCCTTCAATGGTATTAAGATCGCTACCGGCCCAGTGGACTGGTTGGCGGCCTGGGCGATCATTTCACCCATGCGCTTATTCTCTTCGACGTTGGTGCGCAGCAAGGTGATGTTAGGATTCCACTCATAGAGCAATCGTTCCTGATATTTCTCCGGCACGGTATCGCGCCCCCAGAAGTTGGCCATATCCACACAACCAGGAACCAGCAATGTGGGAATACCAGCTTTTGCCGCAGCCAGCATGCGCTCGGGACCGGCGCTGAGAACGCCACCACAGACCTCGTCGGCCAGTTCGGTGGTGGTGATATCCAAATTAGCGGCGATAAATCCATCCGCGATCAGGTCTTCCATGGTGCGCCCACCGGTGCCAGTGGCATGAAAAACCAGCACCTCGTAACCGGCGGCTTCTAATTTTTCACGCGCCCGGGTGACGCATTCAGTGGTGTTGCCGAACATGCTGGCCGTGATGAGGGGTTTTTCCTCAGCAACTTCTTCGAGCTTTTGACTCACCATCCCGGCAATAGCCCCGGCGGCGTTCGCATAGATCTGGCGGCTGATGGAATTGATACCAGCCACATCGACCACCGAGGGCATCATGGTGATATCACGAGTGCCAACATATTGGGCCACATCACCAGCGGCTACGGTGGAGAGCATCAATTTGGGTACCCCGGTAGGCAGGCCGCGCATAGCCGCGGTAGCGATGGAGGTGCCCCCGCCGCCACCCATCCCGAGGATGCCGCCCAGGCGGCCTTTTTCGAACAGGTCCGCCACGACCTGGGTCAGCCCCGCGGTCATGGTGCGCATGGCCATGGTTTTGTCTTCTTTCTGGCGCAACTCAGCGAGGCTGAAGCCCCCGGCGCGCGCCACCTCATCGGAACTGACATCCGCTTCAAGTACAGGATCACCCAAAACGCCGAAATTCACCAGGATCGTCTCCAGGCCTTGCGCCTGGATCAAATCCCTGACAAATTGAAATTCTTCCCCTTTCGTATCCAGTGAACCAACCAAAACAACGGGCTGGGGCATCGACTCACTCCTTTCGCATCAGGTAACAATCAAGATCAGCGCTGAAATTGTCAGCAAAACCAGGATGAAGCGCTCAAAACTTTTAGGATCTATTTTCTCGCTGACCCAGCGGCCAAACCAGGCCCCCAAGGGAACCAGGGGGACCAACCAGATGACCGACCACAGCTTTTGAAAATCGAATAACTGGGCGTAGAAGTAATACGGCACTTTGATCCAGTTCAACGAGAAGAAAAACAGGGCTGCAGTAGCCACAAAAACTCGCGGGGAAATATTCTGCATCAACAAATAGATGCTCACCGGCGGCCCCCCGGTGTGAGCAAGCGCTGAAGAAAAACCGGTGATCGTGCCGCCTAACAACCCATGCCAATTGCGGCTTTCATACTCCAAGGAACCGATGATGCGGTTCTCGAGAATTTTGTAGATGGCAAATATCAGCACAATGATCCCCAGCGCCAAACGCAAGGTCTCGGTAGGTGCGTTGGTGATGAAGAGCGTGCCAATGGTCACACCGATCACAGCGCCTGGCAGCAGCAACAAGACCAAGCGCCCATTCCAGCGCTGCCAGTGGAAAGCCAAGGCGAAGAGATCGGCGAACATGAGCACAGGCAAGACCAATCCGATTACCTGGTCAACAGGCATTACCAAGGCCATCAAGGGTGTCGCCAGGGCGCCCATCAAACCGCCGAAGCCCCCTTTGGCCAGGCCAATCAGGAAAGCTACGAAGGCGAATACAATGTAGAATAGTATTGACTGATCAGGCATCATGGAAAAAACCTTTGGGGAGTAAGGAGTATGGGAGTAGGGAGTATGTGAGTAGGGTACCGAGTTTTCCCTACTTCCTACTCCCTACTTCCTACTCCCTACTTCCTTACTCCCTATTTCCTTACTCCTTACTCCCTAATCCCTAAATCGCGTAATCGCTCTGGCGTGGGAACACCCTGCGCATCCCAGCCCATAAGTTGATAATATTCATCCAGCATGGGCGCCAGGTCGACGATCTGCCCCCCACCAGCACCCACCGGAAGCGGTTGGGAGAGGTTGCGGGCTGGCAGTGTGTCTGCTGAGCGATTGAGGCCCTCGCGCACGTTAAAGAGTCGCGCCAGGGTCGAAATTCGCTCACCGATGCGTTCGAACTCATGCACAGTTGGATAATCAAACCCGGTAGCTGCGGTGACCAACTGCCACAACTCTTTGAGCTTCATGCCATAGCCGGGGAAATAGCACAAACAGGCGCTGTCCCAGACGGCTTTATCAGCCTGGTGGTCACGGAACATCTGCGGCTTGCCCTCCGTACTCAAGGGCTCGGCTGCTCCGCTGAAAAGCTCGCCGAGGGGCGCGCCGCGTAAATGGCAGGCGCCGCGCTCCGAGACGGCGTAGGCCAGGGCGGTGCCTTTGGCCGCGCTGGGATGATAGGCAGGCATTTCTAAGCCTTTGACATGCATGGCGAAAGCGGAGGCCTCGGGATAGCGTGCGGCTATGGCGGCCACACCTTGGGAAAGCCACTCGCCGCAGCCTTCGACGCAAGCCATCTTTTCCACTAATGCCAAGGCGGCCTGGGCATCTCCAAAGCGCGGTTCAATACCATCTAAATCACTTGAAGCGATCAGCCCGCGCTCGAAGGCCTCCATCACAAAGCCGATCACCCCACCGGCGCTGATCGTGTCCAGGCCGTACTCGTCGCACCACCAGTTCAGTTGGTTGATCACCTGCCGATCGCCAATGGCACAGTTGGGGCCGAAGGCGAAAATGGTCTCGTATTCTGGCCCTTCGATAACTTTGCCATCACTAAAAGGGCGAGTATATTTACCACAGGCGATAGGGCAGCCAAAACAGGCATATTCCTTGACCCATTCGTGCTCGCGAAAAGCCCAGCCCGAAACGTCTTCGGCAGCTTCGAACTGGCCCTGCTGGAAATTACGCGTGGGCAAAGCGCCCATGACGTTGACGATCTCCAGGATATTGGCTGTGCCCTCTTTGCTGAGTAAGGTGGTCTCGCTGGACATGCGTACTGCGCGGAAGGCCAACTGCAGGGCTCGCTCATATTTCTCTGGATCTTGGACGCGCACGTAACCCTGCCCGCGCACCAGGATGGCTTTTAGGTTCTTTGATCCCATCACCGCGCCCACACCGCCGCGTGCCAGGGCACGCGTCTCATTGAAAACACCCGCCAGATTACGCTGCTTTTCGCCCGGTGGGCCGATGACCAGGGACTGCCAGTCACGCCCGTACTGATCCCAGAGCTGGTGCGTGGTCTCGGTGATATTCTGCCCCCAAAGATGGGTTGCGGATTCAAGTTTGGCGTGATCGTCATCGATGAGCAGGACCACTGGCCCCGAGGCGGCGCCAGTCAAAACCACGCCGTCATAACCGGCATATTTGAGTGTCTGCCCCCAATAGCCACCGCAATACGAATCGCTGTATGTGCCCGTGGCCGGGCTGCGCGTCGTACAGCCAAAGCGGCCGGCGGTGGGGGCGGTGGTGCCCGTTAGCGGGCCGTTATGGAATATCAGGTGGTTTTCGGGGGATAAGGGGTCAACACCGACGGGTTGCTCATGATAGAGCAGCCAAGCTCCCAGACCCTTGCCGCCCAAAATCGATGGCATGGCCTCGGCGGGTAACGGCGTGGTCTCGATTTTCCCGCTGGATAGATCCACTCGCAGCAGACGGTCACAGTAGGCTCGTTTTTGCAGATTCATCAGGCCACCTCCACCCGTTCATCGACAAAGATGGCGCCTGTGGGACAGATGCGCGTGCATTCCGGTTCACCTCCGCAAAGATCGCAATCTACGGGGTACCATTCCAGGTATTCGCCGGATGATAGTTGGATTCCCTCATCGCTGTGGACGATCACCCCGGTCGGGCAGATCTGCACACACTCATCGCAGGCGGTGCACTTATCGACCAATAGCTCAACCGCCCCGGTCTCTGGGTGCCAGCGCAGCGCATCCGTAGGACAGACGTCCAGACATTTCTTGCACAGCGTACAGAACATGACCTTGTGCTGGCCGGGTTTGTTGCCAGGGTCGATGCGCAGGCGAGAGAGATGGGTACCATAGGCGTCCCTTTCATGATGAGCGACACAGGCCACCACGCACAGGTCGCAGCCGGTGCATTTCCTTGGGTGGGCTTTTAATTTCAGATATTCCCATTCTTCGGTACGCAAGGCGCGGTCCACAGACCAGCCCTGATGGGCAATGCCGCACAACTGCTCGATCATGCGCTGGGGATCGGGCGACTTGGTCACATTGCGGCCCATCAGGCAGCCGCGGCCCCCGGCTTCGAGCCCTTCAGCGAATAACTCCAAGGCGTCACGCTCGTAATCGCTGCGCGCCCCGCCCAATACCAAAACAGGCACTTCAGACACCTCGACCAGATGGCGGAAAGATTCCACATCTCCGGTGTAGGGGATCTTGAGGGCGTCGGCGCCTAACTCGACGCACATGCGCGCCCCCAGGGTAAGGATCTCGACGATATTGGCCCCGGTCACCTGTCCTCCGACCGCCAGTGGCTCCATGATGCAGGGCAATCCTACTTCCCGGCATTCGGCAGCAAAACGGGCGCAGACATCGATGCCGGCGGCTTCGATGCGGTCGCTGTTGCCCAGAAACAGATAAATGGTGATCGCCGTGGCCCCCAAAGCTAACGCTTGTTCAGCAGTGATCACTTTCTGGTGGAATAGAGTGCGCTGCGGCACGGAGTTGGCGACATTGGAGGTACCCAGGCGGGGCATATTCATCCAATCGGCGCGTATGATCAGCGCGGGGCCATCACGACCCTGAAATAGCGGTGCCAGTCTCATGGCCTGCCCCGGGCTGAGCAAGATGCCGTCCACACCACCGCGAATCACAGCTTCGGTGATCGGGCGCAGCTGCACGACGTTATCGGTGACATCGCTCATATAGCCGTGATCGGCAGCGACGCATACCGCCCGGCCATCACCGTGGCGGTTGAATAAGCGGTCCATGCGGGTTTGTAATCCAGGTTGCATGATCGATGCTCCCCTCACCCTAAGCCTCTCCCAGGGGGAGAGGGGACTTTTCGGTGTGCAATTGCGCTTTGAATGCACGCAATTGGTCCATAGTATCGTCTTCAGCGAAAACAGTTTCGTCCAGCCATAAACCGGCTCCACCCAGGTCGAGCGCCTGGGATAATTCAGCTTCAGTATTATTCAACGAGGAGGGCTTCACCCAGATCGGCACTTCGCCGGCCATAGTGATGATCGTTTCGAAGGACTCTGATCCAGGCCAGGGGATCGCTGCGCCGTCGGCACCGCCTTCGAGCGCGTAAGACACGCCCAGTTCCACAGCCTTCTTGAACAGGACTACCCGAGGGCCGCTGGGGAGGATATCTAAGATCAGCGGCACGCCAATGCGACTTCCCTCCAGGGCGGTTTGCACCGTTCGACGCAGGCATTCGGCTTCGATCTGCTCCTCATGGCCTAGCAAGAAGGTCAAGACCAGCGCGGCCGCGCCCAGATCGAGGGCCTGCGTGGGTGTCAGCAAAGGGATATGCTTGATCGACTCTGGAGGCAAGACAAAATCGGGGCCGCGTATGGCGTTGGTCCAATCAGCGCGCACCAACAGACCCGCATCCTGGCGCGTGCGGCTGATGAGTTTGCGTGCCTGCCCAGGGCTGCAGACTAAGCCATCGACCAGCGGCAGGAGCGGCAGCACCGCCTTGGAGAACCGCTCCAGGCCAGGCACCGGCCCCAGGGTCAATCCAGCACTGGTCTCGACGATCAAACTGCGCTGATCTGCCGAATTGATGATTTCTTTCATTCGATAGGATTTACTGTCCATAATTTGATCCCAATTTTTCACCGCAGAGTCGCGGAGAACACAGAGCAAAAAAGTTTGATTTGAGAAATGACTTTTGATTTATTCTTTATTCTTTGGAGGAACACGGTTCCTTAGAGGAACCGTGTTCCTAATTTCGCAGATAAGGAATGGTTTGCGGGCCTTCGGGGATGGCGCAGATGCGCGCCTGAGGGCCGATTTTTTCTACCAATTGGCTCACGGTGACGGCGATATCCCGGCTGGGGGTAAATAGGGCGCGCTCAATCTGCTGGTCGGTCAGTCCATCGCTGTACACGAAAACCTCAGCCTTTTGCTGGATTTGGGCCTGGACCTGCACCTGCCATTGGTCCTGGGCGCTGAAGCCAGGTTTCGATATCAAATCTAAGACAGCCTGGGGAGAACCAGCCTCGGCCAGCAACGAAGCATATAATCCATGATCGGGCAATCCATCTTCACAGGCCGCGGCCATGATGATCGCGCCCCCCTTGCGCACAACCTGGCTGGCCGCGCTCATCCCCTTAACGGATTGGTACAGATTCTGGTCGAGTGGGTAGCCACTGTTGGTGGTGATGACAATATCGTAAGGATGCTCAACAGCTACCATGGCGTTCTCTTTGACGAACTCACAGCCCCGGGCGTGGGCAGCCAGCATATCCCCGGCGAAGACCCCGGTGATCTGGCGTTTAGCGTTGAGAGCCACATTTAGCAAAAAGGTCGCTTCAGTGCGCAATGCGACCTCGCGCATCTCCTCCCAAATAGGATTGCCAGTGGTTATCCCCCAGGCTGCTTTGGCATGTGCAATCATGTCGATGCCATGATTGGTAAAAACACTCTCTGAACCTGCCAGGGAGGGCAAAATCGCTTTGGGGCCCCCACTAAATCCAGCAAAGAAGTGCGGCTCGATGAAGCCGGTCAAAATGCGGGCATCGGCTTCGAGGTAGCGGCGGTTGATCCGCACTGGATGCCCTAATGATGTTTCCCCTAGCGATACAAGATTGTCATCGTCGTGACAATCATGCTGCAAACAACGATAATTCTCGACGATTTCATCGCCCAAAAGCTCTCTCAACTCGGCGTCGGTTTGAGGGCGATGGGTACCGAGGCCATTGAGCATCGTGATGTCCTCGGGTCGGACTCCCGCTGTTTCCAGTTCTCCCAACAAAACAGGCAGGATACGATCATTAGGCGTAGCGCGGGTGATATCTGTGTGCACCACCACAACAGAATCGCCAGGCTCTACTTTTTCAGCCAGGGCCGGGGATTCAATGGGATTGCGAAGGGGTTCCTGGAGAGCGCTGGCTTCATCATGCAGACCTTCTACATAGCGTGGTGTAATTACGTCTGCATCCAAGGGCAAGGATATCTTCAATCCGGTGCGACCGTAAGTGAGTTCTATTTCCATAGCTCAGCAGCCTCTATGACATCGAATACGATTTTGAGCGATTCGATATTATCTATACACGTATTTTTAGGTTTTACACCCATTGAGATAGCCTGACAGAATTCGTGCAACAAATAGTCACGCCCAACTCGAGGAGGATCAAGCAAGGGCACTTCAAGCAGATCTTCACTGATGTATTGAGAATACCCTCCTAGGTCTTCGAGCTCATCTGTGCGATGCTGAATATAAACCTTGTCATCGAGCAGCAACAAGACGCCATTCTCACAATCAAAACGCCAATTGCCAGTCCAGGTGGTTTCCTGGCCAGTACTACACCAACTAGCGGTATATGAGACCACGGCCTGGTTCTCAAATTCGAGCACCGCGGAAACCGCGCTCTCGCCCTTGAACCAATTCCAAGGCGGTGCCCAGCTATGTGCGTTGACAGCTGAAAGGTTGCTCCCCAAAAAGAAGCGCATCAAATCGAAATGATGGATCGCCATATCCATCAGCAATGGATAAGGCAGATCGTCGAGATAGCTCATTTCCAGATGAGGTCCCTTGTAAAAATCCACACGAACCGAGTCCACCCGGCCCAACTCATCCGAATCTAAGACAGCTTTCACCGTTTGAATGGGGATCTTGTAGCGGTAATCCTGAGCGACCATATGCAGCACCCCAGTTTGAGTAGATTTCTGTACAATTTCACGCGCCGAGGCCATGGAGTCCGCTAAGGGCTTTTCTGACAAAACGGGAATGCCCGCTTGGAGTGCTGTCAGCGAGATACCCTTATGCTCCGCAGGCGGTGTGACATTGATAACCCCATCAGCCTCCACCTCAACGAAAGCATCTTCCAACGTTGGGAAGATCAATTGCTGCGCAAAGCCATATTTCTTGACCTGCTGCTTGATGACTTTGGGGTTGATCTCGACAAACCCGGCAAAATCGACTTCAGTCGAATCAATAATAACTGGAATCCAGGCATTGGCAAACCCACCAATGCCAACCAGGATCACTTTTATCATCAGAATATTCACTAATTGACTTATGCAGTTTGCACATTTCCAGGGTAGGAAACCAACCGCGTTGGGTGTCGGTTCACCTTTTCTACGCCCAACATGGTTGGGCCAGCTACCCCAAGTACGTAAGTCCTGTTGCTATAACAAAGGGGGGTGGAATGATCTCCCACCCCCCGATATTCTATATTTCAATAAACTTTGGAGTTACGCAGTTGGAAAACATTTAACCTATGAAGCCCCCCCAACCCCCAAATTCTGGGGGGGGATTTCCAAAGGTTCCCCCCAAGGTTGGGGGGACAGGGGGGCAAGTGCGTAACTCCTATAACTAGAGAACGCGGTCTACGAACTCTCGGGTATGCACCTCGACAGGCACTTTCATCAATTCGAGCACGCCACGGGCGACATGCTCAGAGAGGCGGCGGAAAGCCTCTTCGCCCTTCTCCTTGGTGGCACGCAGCGGATTGCCGATGACGCCGCTCTCGATGAATTCATGATGATCCATGGGGAAGGTGAAGTATTTGTAGCCCTCGAAGGCCACATCAGGCATACCGTCTTTCTTATCGAAGGTTTCGGGCAGATTCTCAGGGATATGGGCACGCGTGAAGTCGGCGCGATCCATGCGCACCAGCTTCTCGTTCCAGGCCAAGTCCTGGGATGTCTCCAACTCGCTGGAGTGCCAGCCAGGGGTCTCGTCCCAGGGATTTTCCATCAGGCCTTCGAGAATACCGACATAGTTCTCCATGTAGGGCTTTACAAAGCTGATCAAAGCTCCGGTCTCATAGCGCAGTTTGCGCAGCACCGGATCGATAACTTTGACATTGGAGCCATGCCCATTGATGAAGACGATCTTATTGAAACCATGGTGGATCAGACTGCGAGCAACATCGTTGACCAGGTTAAGCAAGGTGCTGCTGCGTACAGTGATGGTGCCGCGTCCCATGCCTGGTTCGTGCATGTGTTGGGGGGAATACCCCATCCAGATCGCCGGGGCGTGCATCACAGCGATCATCTCAGACACTCGTGTAGCGATCTCCCAACAAGTTACTGTATCGGTATAGATCGGCAAATGCGGCCCATGCTGCTCCAGCGATGCCATGGGTACCAGGATGAGATCTTTTACTTTCAAATATTCTTGCACATCGACGAAGGACAAGTCTCCCAGGTCCCAAGAGATGAATTTCTCACGGAACTCTTTTTCTTCAACCAAGTGGGGTAAGTCACGATACTTTGGGCCAGGATTGAGCATAGACAAGCTCCTTTCTTATTCAATGATTTTGACGCGGAGATACGCGGTCTTATTATGTTTACACATTTTCGCCTGTCATTGCGAGGGAGCGTAGCGGATGAAGCAATCTCCCATTTTTGCGGTGGAGATTGCTTCATCCGCTCGCAATGACAGATATTCAGGTTTCTTTGACCATTCCAAAATTTCTTTTATCCTGGTAAATCTACTTTCATCTGCGTCCAAATGATTATGAAGACATCAATTCGATAAACAACTCCGCAACTTCAACACCAAATTCCGGATCGTTGACGTGGCGTTGATAGGTATGGATGGGGAAATCCGTGCGGATATCTTTTCGCAGTGCTTCCAGGAATGCAGCATCGGCTTCAGGATTCCAGAAGGGGCCGCTGGGGACGTTGGGGATCGACAATCCTTGTGTGGGAATTGCTAAAACCACCGGGGCTTTAGAAACATTAAGCCTCTCAGCAAACAAATACCCCAAGGCGACCATTTCATCATGTGTGGCACGCACCAGGGTGTATTCAGGATTGTGGTCATAGACTGGACGGCCTTGCAATTCCTGCGGGATATGTCCAGCATGGAATACCGAAAAGTCGATACAGCCGGGAACAACAACCTGAGGTATGCCTGCCAGACCGACCCGCTTCAGACGATCAGGGCCGCCGTTGTGGATGCCGCCGGTCATGGGGTCGTAGGATTCGTTTGTGGTGAAGTCAATCACGCCCACAAACTGACCTGCCTCGGCAAGCTCTTCCATGGCTGGACCTCCGACCCCATTAGAGTGGAAGATCACGGCTTCGTAGCCATCGTCGGCAAGGCGGTCTTTGAGCGCCATCACTGCCTTGGTAGTATTACCCAGCATGGTAACAGCGACAAATTTAT
Organism: uncultured Anaerolineales bacterium; assembly: GCA_964622645.1. Lineage (GTDB taxonomy): Bacteria > Chloroflexota > Anaerolineae > Anaerolineales > UBA11858 > NIOZ-UU35. Next base: position 57,198 of record CAZUSV010000001.1, on the reverse strand, counting down.
CACCAGGCGCAGGCGGTGCCAGTTCATGACCATGTTCTGCCAGGCCCTTTAACGCCGCCGCAACATTGTCGAAGACAGTAGTGGCAATCGGATTTAACCCCAGGATATCGACAATCGAGTGCACCACCATGATATCGCTGGTACCCACCAAAGGGTCAAAAAAGTGTAATCCCGAGGCAATCGGCGAAACCAATACCTTGGGCACACCCACTGGGAGGACCATCATCGCCGCGGCACCCATCACCGCCCCTTCGGCTCCACCCATACTGGTGATAGCGTCCAGCTTGCCCTGGGCATATAAATCCAGGGTCAATTTCTTGACCGCCGCGCGCATTCCCTCGACAGCTTTGCCGCGGCTACCGGCATTCTGCAACGCTGCGATGGTTGTGCCACCATAACGCGCAGCTTTGGCGTGGTCGAAGTCGCGTGCAGGGTCCAGAGTGATCCCCAAGGGCTCTCCGAGAATGCCCGAATCGATCACAATCGTCTCCAAACCAAGTGCCTGCAGACGATCGCGCAGATAGGCGATCTCTGGCCCTTTGGTATCCAACGTACCGATGATGACAACGGTTTTTCCCATAGCGGTACTCCCTTGGAGAGTAACCAGTAAACAGTAAGCAGTAACCAGTGCGAAAAATTGCACACTGATCACCACTCACTGACTACTGATAACTGAATACTGCTTACTGGATCAACGGCAGCAAGGTATCGGCGGTGGCCTTTACCTGGCCACTGTAGAACTCCTCCGTGAGGAAGCTGGAACCGTGATCGATGATGAATTTCTTCTGTTCTTCGCTGATGTCCAGCCTGCTCAGATCGGTCTCGACCATATCAGGGTACGGATTGGCTGGAGTGCGGTCCACAGGTGCGACGAACTCGACGGTCAGGGCGCCATCGTAGCCGATTTCCTTGAGCGTTCCAACCACTTTAGCCCAATCCCAGTGACCCCAGCCGCAGGCGAAGCGGTTGGTGTCAGCCACATGGAAGTCTTCCAGGCGGCCCTTGGTCGAGCGGATGGCTTCGAAGGGATCGACTTCTTCCATATTAATATGGAAGGCATCCAAACAAACGCCACACTCAGGGCTGGTGGCCTCGGCCAGCGCCATGGCCTGATTGGCCCGGCTGACAAAGTAGGTCTCGAAGCGGTTGATGGGCTCGACGGCTATGCGCACGCCTTCTTTCTTGCTCCAGGCGTCGATCTCCTTCATACCCTCAACGGCGTTGGCCCATTCCTCTTCGGGGGTGGCATCGGCGTTGACTTTGCCAACTGTACCCGGAACAATGGTGATGATCTCACCTTCGAGCTCCTTGACCATGGTGATGCAGTTCTTGACATACTGCACGGTGTGCTCACGAACGGCCGGGTCTGGGGATGGCAGGTGCAGTCCTTCGAACATCAGGGTAACCGCACCCCAACAACGGATACCATGCTCGTCGAGAATTTTCTTGACCTCCTTGGTATCGTAGCGATCGGGCTCACCACCGATCTCGATGCTCTCATAACCATATTTAGCCAGGCGAGCAATCGTGACATCAATGGGCTCTGCCCTCATCCAGTTGTGCATTGACAGATGCATTTTGTACCTCCTTATAGTTGGTTAGTTTGGTAGTTTGATAGTTGATTGGTTCCCTTGGGCAAAAAACGCCCGTCTACGACTAAGCCAGGTGTTCAGCCAGTAATTCATAAAGTCCCTGGATGCGTAGGTTATACTGATCGGCCATCCCAGACAATTTATGCAAGGTTCCGGGATCTTCCGTAATCATCGTTTGAGCACCAACCCGTTGAGCGTCTTGCAAGCGGGCATGGGTCAACTTTTCAGCGATATCTGGCCTGGTGAACTGGAGCGCCGTACTACCTACAGGGTGGGCGCGTTCTTTTCTCCAAAGCAGTTCTACGCCCGAGGAGGGCTGCACTGCTGCCGCCAAGCTACGCGGGGCCTGATGGCGTGTCGGCACCCGCACGGACAGGGTTGGATCAACGTAGGCGAAGACCGAGGCGTGATTTGATTTCTTGAACTTAAGCACACCCTGCTCAAGTTGCTCAGCCAGAAGGGTTGTCAGCTCGAGGAGTTCTACATCTTCAGGCCAGGGAAGGCCTAAGCGTTCTTCGTAGAGCTGACTAAAAGTGAAGTAATCCCCCGGAGAGAGCACCAACATGCGCTTGGCACCCGTGGCATTGAGTTCCTCCAGGGTGGCTCGAGCGAGTTCCTTGGCGGTCTCCAGCAGACCGAGAGAGCTGGCCAGGTAGCCGTTATTGCGCCCCACCCCAACGAGAACAGGATCAACATCAAGGGCAGCCAGCAACTTCAGGGCCGAGTCGAGTGCATCCGGCCAGAGGTACTGGGCCTCATCCCCCACAAACAAAGCCACTTCACCTTTGCCTTCCGAAGCCTGGGGGGATTTCTCTGCGAAGGGGTTCTCAAATTTCTTGAAGGCATCTTCGAGCTGGTAGACCACATCAGGCGCGAGCTTCTTCTCCACCAACTGGGCGCGCACGGCCGCGATGATCTCCGGGAAGGGCTGGTCGGTAACGCAATGGGCGCGAGAGTTGCCATTATCCACTGCGGCATAGAGGGCATGCACAGAATCTTCATTCCATTCCAGCAGCCCGCGGCGTTCCGAAGCAATCAGGATTCCCCAGCCATGAGGGGAGTAGGTCTCTTTGTGGGTGACCAACTCGACGGATGCCAGGTGTCGGCACATCAGGCAGTAGCGGCAGTTATCGGCAGTAGTGTTGATTAATTCTTGAGTGACCATAACATGCGCTCCTAAAATCCAAATCCCGTCTTGCCGGGATTCATGATCCCGTTGGGGTCGAAGGTCTTCTTGAGTTTCAGCAGCAGCGGCCAGGCTTCACCAAACTGGCCGCGCATATAGCGAGAGAGTTTCAAGCCCACACCATGGTGCTCGTTGATCATACCGCCATTGGAGATCACCGCCTGCATGGCCGCATTCCAGACCTTGTTGTGCAGACGCAGGGCTTCCTGGGCGTCCTGGGGCGGCTCTTCGATAATGAAGCGCGAATAGAGCATCACACCCCAATGGAACCAGTGTGAGAAGTGGCCAATAAACTTGATATCCCAATCTGTGAAGCCGCCTTCGACGGCGTTCTTGACCGCCCAGTACAGATTCTCGATTTTATCGTAGGTGGTGATGGTCTCGGTGGTGCCGTACATCCAGGGCAGTTTCAAGTTGATGGGCGGGTAGTAGAAATCATAGCGGTGGTTCCACCACTTTTCGCCAGGTTCACGGCCTAAATCCTGCGCACCCAGGTCAGTACAGATCTTGAGCGCTTTCTGCTCCTCCAGGGCAGCGATGTCTGGATCGCCGTCAAAGCCCATCACCATGTAAGCACCTTCATATTCGTACCCCAAGATGCTCTTGACGCGGGATTTGGTCGATTCGGGATCATAGAGCCGAATAACAAAAGGATTCAAGCGGCGGGTCATGATCTGGCGCCCGGCTTCCAGGGCGATGCTGAGATCATCGAAGAGCAAGGCACGCAGCAGGCGCTCCTCGGGTAGATAATCGAGCTGCATGGTAGCTTCGGTGATAACCCCGAAGGTGCCTTCAGCCCCGAGGAAAATGCGCCACCAATCTGGGCCGGCAGCGTGTTGGGGCACCGGCGGCGTCTGAATGATCTCACCGGTAGGCAGCACCACTTTCATGCTCAAGACCATATCTTCGGCTTTGCCGTATTTGGTGCTGATGGTGCCGGTGCCGCGCGGGGCCAATGCACCACCCAGGGTAGCGCAGTTGCTTGAGGCGGCATAATGCGGCAGCATCAAGTCGACTTCATTGACAACCATTTCCAGTTGCGAAATGATGATGCCCGCTTCAGCAGTTACAGTGAGTGATTTTTCATCGATTTCGATGACCTTGTTCATGCGCTTCATATCGAGCAGGATTCCGCCAAACAGTGGCAGCGCGCCGCCCTGCGTACCAGAACCACCACCCCAAGGGACTACAGGCATACGGTACTTGTTGGCGATATCCATAATCTCAGAGATTTCTTCTGAAGAGCCAGGATGAACGATGTAATCGGGTTTTGTGAGAGGTTTTCCGCGGTCGAGCCACATTTGCGGCATCCAGGACCAATCGGTGGAGTAGACCAGCTTGTCACTCTCCGCCACCGACACATTCTCCTGGCCGACGATCTCGGCCAGTTCACTGCGAATCATCTCGATTAAAAATAGGTCACTTTCCATAAAGTATCCTTTACTGTTTTTTTGTACACGGATTTCACGGACGCCGTAGGCGTCCGTGTTCTTCCGTGTACTATTTTATAAGAAGGTTAATTAGCCCATCAGGGCATTCAAGATCAGCAGATCCAATTCTTCGTAATCGCGGGCGGCGATCAATTCATCCATCTTAGAGCGGTCGAGCGAGCGCACCACTTCGACCAACCGTAAGAAGGTCTTGAGACTATTGCTCAAATGCTTGGTGGCAACTTCAGGTAACTGCGTGCGGATGGCTTTGACATCCAACCCAACCATGCCTTTCTCGTAGAATTTGGCATCATCCAGAACCAGCACCTGGTTGAATGCCCGGCGCAAATCCACTGAACCAAAGGAGCGATCCTGGTCAAACTTCAGGCCGTTCTGATCGTTCAGGTGAACGCTCCACAATTTGTCAAACGCCAGGGCGAAGGCCATTTCATCGGAGGGGTCCAATCCCGCCAGCACTGCATGAGCCGACTCGACCAGGCAGCCAACACGTTCAGGCTCACTGGCTTGGAAGCCCAAAGCCAGGGCATGGCCAATCGTTGGAATGTAGGCTAAATCCATGGGCTCATTGGGCTTGGGTTCAACAACGATGCGCAAGTTATTGTCATAATTCAGGATTGCGTCAATGGCTTCCAACAATTGATGTGTAGCTTTGGAAGCATCTTTGGCTTCTCGAAGATAGGTTCCTTCCCTGGCCAGCCACAGCACCATCAGATCGCAACCTAACGCCTGCGCAATATCGGCGGCCTTTTTGGAACGCTCGATGGCATACTGTCGGCATTGGGGGTCATTGGCCGTATAGGCACCATCGATGGTCAGGGGATGCTCCCAAAGACGCGGGGCGACGAATTCTGCGACCAGGCCATGGTCGTCGAGTTTGGTTTTCATGGCCTGGGCCTTGGCACGGATTTCCGCTGGAGAAAGATCATCCAAACCAGGCACAGCATCATCATCATGGAACTGCATGGCATCGAAGCCCAAATCTTTGAGCGTTTTCAGCTTTTCATCGAAAGGCACAGATGGACGCACCGTCGGCCCAAAGGGATCTGCTCCCTCGTGAATATTCCAGGGGCCAAACGAAAAGCGGTATCCGAATTTTTCCATCTCACTCTCCTGTTTTGATCCACGAAGAACACGAAGGGCACGAATATTCAGACTATCTCTTCGTGGCCCTTAGTGGATCTAATCCTATCTTAGTGGTGTGCTTTGCATAAATTCCAATGTCTCATCCAAAGAGCGCACACCCCCGGTGGCACCGAGGCCAGTGACGCACAGCGCTCCGACGGCGTTGGCAAAAGGCGCGATTTTCTCCATAGACCAACCGTGATACACGCCAGCTACAAAGCCTGCGGCAAAGGCATCTCCCGCACCAGTGGCATCGATAACATCAACTTCATAAGCGGGTTGGCGGAGGACTGCACCATCACTGGTCATCACCAAACAGCCTTCCGAATCCATCTTAAGACCAACCGTACCCACGCCGTGATCCAGTAACGCCTGGGCAGCTTCGACAGGGTCATCCCGGCCTGTGATGGCTTGCGCTTCAGGCAAACTAGGCACGAAATAATCAAGATATGGCAAACTCGGCCCCACAAGTTCCATCCAGCGTCCAGTGTCATCCCAGACAACATCTAAAAATGTGATCACACCAGCATCCCTGGCGCGCTGCAACAATTCAGCGGTAGGTTCGCCGTCAATTCCAGGCAAGACCAGGCAACCAGCAACATGCAAGATAGCAGCATCCTTGACGACAGAAAAGTCGATGTCATCCAGAGTCAGCATGGCGTTGGCGCCAATATAGTGCACAAAGCGACGCTCACCATCGGGTTCGACCATCACCATGGTTCCTGAGGTACCTACCTGGGAATCACGCTTGACACCAGCCGCGCCGATGCCGCGATCAGCCAGTTCACTTAGTAAGAAATCCCCCAGCGGATCAGAGCCGATCTTACCAATGATTTCTACGGGCAACCCAAGTCGGCGTAATGCTGTGGCAGCATTGATCGCACAGCCGCCCGTATGCAAACCCATCTCATCAACCAGCACTAATCGTCCAGGATCGGGAACAGCACGCAACGGACGACCGACGACGTCGGCGACCATAATTCCGAGGCAGAGAATAGGCTTGTTCATCAAGAGATAATTAGTAATTCTGAATTGTCAATTGAGAGTTGATAAGGCTTTGAACTCGTTCTTCAATGCTGGGTATAAGGCCTGATAACGAGGATACACCTTCTGATAGATCTGCGATGCTTTGCTCGGGGTGGTACGTCCGGTGATCTGAATCGCAGCTTCACAGGCCGCGGGGACGCTATCGAACGCTCCCGCGCCAACGCCAGCTAGCAAAGCGGCGCCATAAGCCGCTCCCTCAGTGGTGTTGACCGTGACCAGTTCGACACCCAGCACATCGGCAATGATCTGGCGCCAGATGGGGCTTTTGGCGCCACCACCCGAAATACGCACCTGCTCGATATCTCCCAATCCGGCGTTCTGGATCAAAGTGAAACTGTCCTTGATGCCAAAGGCGACCCCTTCCAAAACTGCACGGGTGAGATGGGCTCGCCTGTGGCGTACGGTCAGCCCGACAAAAGCGCCGCGCGCCAGCGGATCAGGATGCGGGGTGCGCTCACCGGTCAGATAGGGCAAAAACAATACTCCCTCGCAACCAGGCGGCACATCATTTGCTTCACTCACCAAATCATCGAAGCTGATCTCTGGGACAAAGGTATCGCGATACCACTGCAAACTGCCCGCTGCGCTGAGCATCACACCCATAAAATGCCAGCGATCTGGCACAGCGTGGCAAAAGGCGTGCAAGCGTCCCTCGGGTTCTATCAGGGGAGACTCTGTCGTGGCAAACACTACGCCGGAAGTACCCAGGGTAAGCGCAATCACACCAGGGTGCACAGCCCCAACACCGACGGCCTGGGCAGCCTGATCACCACCGCCGCCCACTACAGGTGTTCCTTCAGCCAGCCCGGTCACCGAGGCAGCTTCAGCGCTGATCGTGCCGGTCACTTGAGGGCCTTCATATGTCGGCGGCAGCCATTCAGCGGGAATATCCAGGGCAGAGAGGACTTCGGCCGACCAGGTACGGGTTTTCAAATCGAAGAGCAGTGTACCTGCGCCGCCGGCCCGATCCATTGCATATGCATTGGTCAACTTATAACGCAGGTAATCTTTAGGCAGCAAGATTTGTCGCGTTTTGGCATAAATTTCAGGCTCATTACCCGCCACCCACAAAATTTTCGGGGCGGTGAAACCAGTCAGGGCATCGTTGCCGGTAATTTGGATCAGACGATCTTTTCCTAACCGGGTACGGATCTCATCGCATTGTGCCCCAGTGCGCTGGTCGTTCCAAAGGATAGCAGGTCGCAGCACCTCGCCTGCCTCATCGAGCAGCACCAGCCCGTGCATTTGGCCGGTGAGTCCTACAGCGGCAATATCCTTGGGAGCGACACCGGTTTCCTTGATGACTTGACCAACGCTGCGATGCGTGGCATCCCACCACAAAGCGGGATCCTGCTCACTCCAAAGGGGCTCAGGTGTATCATAAGGATAGGTCGTCGCAGCTACGCCGATCACCATCCCCATCTCATCGATCAACAGGGCCTTCGTAGCCGTTGTCGAGGTGTCAATTCCTAAAAAATAGGACATGCTTTCTCCAAGCTTAATGAAATCCTTCCAAGCTAGCGCATACCCAATAAAACTTCCACTGTCAACTGGTCAAGGCGCTCATAAGGCAGGCCGCGTGCCCCTAGAGCCTTTCGGTCGAAGGATTTACCTTTGAGTAGCCTGGCTTTCTCGGTGCTGTAAGCTCCTACAAGAGTTGCAGCACCTTCTGGATCAGCGTTGATCTCAGCTACCAAAGCCTGAATTTCTTTGTCCTGGTTCCACTGATCGGCTTTTTGCTTCAAGATCAAGTACGTGCGCATGCAGCCGCGGGCAAAATCCTTGACGATTTGTTCTCGTTCAGCCGGTGTTGCATCAATGGGCACCAGGTCGTTATCATGCAGGTTGACCCCGTAAGCACCCACTTCCGCGAGAAGGTGAACTAACTCTACGGGCGAAAGCGGCTCACGTACGGGCTCGCCAAAAGGATCTCGTCCAATATTCCCAACAGTCCAAAGGCCGAAGGTAAATTTATGTTCTGGTTTGGGAGTATAGCGATCTGTCATCACTACTCCTATCATTCACCCACTGAGGACACGGTCGCAATCTCTTCTTGTCGCTGCTCTCTCGCAGGCCGGACGTGACTCCATAGGATAAATGATAGCGTAGAGATCAATAGAACCATGAAACCATATTTATAAAATATCATTTGCCAGGGTTGGAACAGACCAACGACACCTAAAACGATACCCGCAATGATGACACCTTCGATGACACGATAGATTTTTGGCTGTATCTTGTCGTTGAGCAGCCTGGCAACCACCGTGATCACCGTGATGAACCCTAAAAGAATCGACACAAAGATCAAAATAAATGGAATGGCGCTAAGCAGCACATTCGTAGCAAGCTGTTCTTCTGTCGCCCATGAGCGGATCAGAGGCCCAGCAGCCAGCCCCAAAATCAGCAGCACAACGGCCGTAATTACTAGTCCAAAGGGGAATTTAAAGCGAGTCTCTGCCATATTGACTCCGTTTTTTTGTATGGGGCGCATGGGTGACGGGGAGCAGGGGTGATGCTTCTCCCTTGCTCCCCTTCTCCCTGTCTCCCCCGCTAATACTTTATATCTACCTGTTTCTTCGTAGCTGATGCTTCGGTGATTGCATCACAAATTACAGCAGTTCGGTAACCATCTTCGAAGGTCGCACCATGAGGGCCAACCTCTTTATCATTGACAATGCAATCTAACAGATGAGTAACCTCGTGCACGAAAGTGTGTTCCCAGCCAATGATATGACCATGCGGCCACCAATTCTCCCACCAGGGATGATGGCCTTCGGTAACCAGGACATTCGTCCAGCCCATAGTCTCCTTTGGTTCATGATCGCGATAGAAGATGTCGAACTCGTTCAATCGCTCAAGATTGAATCGCACGCTGGCCTTCTCGCCATTGATCTCGAAATTATTGAAGTTCTTGCGCCCAAGGGCAAAGCGTGTCGATTCGAAGGTTCCTAAGGCGCCGTTCTCGAATTCACAAACCGCAACATAAGCATCATCGACATCGACCTTCCCCATTTTGCTCGAGTCATCAGGCATGGGGCGTTCTTCGATAAATGTCTTTGTGTAGGCGGACAGGCTCTTAACACCACCAACCAGATAGTGTGCCAGATCAATGATGTGGGCACCCAGGTCGCCAAGAGCACCACTACCAGCAACACTCTTATCTAAGCGCCAAATCTTGGGGGTGCCATAGTGGGGCAAAATCCATTCCTGGTTGTAAACTGCACGCCAGTGATAGATCTTCCCCAATGCGCCGCTGTCGATCAGGTTGCGAATCTGGCGGATAGCAGGAACAAAGCGGTAGTTAAAGGCCACCATGTGCTTGACGCCAGCCTTTTCGACGGCGTCCAACATACCCTTGGATTCTTCAGCTGTGCGGGCAAGGGGCTTCTCACAAAGGATATGCTTGCCGGCTGCGGCCGCCGTATTGCAGGGCTCGGCATGGGTGTCATTGGGACCACCATTATCAAAGAGTTGAACAGCCTCATCTTCCAGCATTTCACGCCAATCGGTGTAGTATTTGGCATAGCCAAATCGCTTGGCTGCTTCAGCAGTAGCTTCTTCATTGCGTCCACAAATTGCTGCCAAGCCAGGGATGGCAGGAGGCGGGTACATCATATAGGGGATCTTCTTGAAAGCATTGGAATGGGCTTTGCCCATGAAGGCATAGCCCAGCATTCCAATACCTATAACTGGCACATCACCCTCGGCTTTAGCCCCGGCCTGCGCCGTAAAGGATTGTTTCTTTTCTTCGCTCATTAAAAAACCTCCTAATACTTTCCAATCACGCGCATACCGCGCGAGTCAATCATCTGAACTGAAGGCCGCATCGAAGGCTACAGCCGAAGGCGTGAAGTCCTGATTGCGGATCATTTCTAGGGCTTCAGGGGCACCCCATTCGCGGTCCATGCCCGAGTCTTCCCACTCGATGGACAGCGGGCCATCATAACCAACGCGATTGAGGGCGCGCACGATTTTGTCCCAATCCACGCCACCCCGTCCCGGTGAAACGAAGTCCCAGCCGCGCCGATGATCACCAAAATCCAGGTGAGAGGCAAGGATGCTGTTGCGTCCGGTGAGCTGTACGCGCGAATCTTTGACATGCATATGCCAGATACGGTCAGCGAAGTCATTGATGAATTCGACCGGGTCAAGGAATTGGTGTACAAAGTGGCTGGGGTCGAAGTTGAAACCAAAGGCAGGATGATGATCCAGAGCCTCCAAAGCCCGGTGTGAGGTAATGATGTCGTAGGCAATCTCAGTGGGGTGCACTTCCAGGCCAAATTTGATGCCATTCTCTTGGAAGACGTCCATGATCGGCTTCCAGCGAGCAGCAAAGTCTTCATAGCCCTTATTGATATCATCTTGCGTGGTGGGAGGGAAGAAGTACAAGTTCTTCCAGACCGCGCTGCCGGTGAAGCCATTGACAACGTCGACGCCAAATTTCTTGGCAGCTATGGCAGTATCCTTCATCTCCTGGGCGCAGCGTTGGCGGACACCTTCAGGATCACCATCCCCCCACAGGCGTTCTGGCAAAATGCGTTGGTGGCGCTCATCGATGGGATCATCCGCAACGCACTGCCCAACCAGGTGGGTGCTGATGGCGAAGCATTTCAGGTTGTATTTGTTGAGGATGTCCCAGCGGGTCTTCACATAGCCATCGTCCTCCAGGGCTTTGTCGACCTCAAAGTGGTCCCCCCAACAAGCCAGTTCCAGGCCATCGAAACCCCATCCACTGACTTTTTTCGCCAGGTCTTCCAGGGTCAGATCGGCCCATTGGCCGGTAAATAATGTGACAGGTCTTGCCATGACTTCTACTCCTTTCGTGATTTAACTTGGTGCCAATACGGTACTTATGAAAAATTCTTCACTGCGAAGACACAAAGGTCGCAAAGATGGAATTGGGAAAACACGCTTCTAAATTTATATAACCTGATCTTATGCCTTTGCGCTTATTCAACTACGTTCTTCGCGCCTTAGCGGTTTACTTAATTGAGCAATCCTTTCAAGAATTTGAGCCCATCTTGCGCCAGGGACTCAGAACTGGGAGCCAGCTGACGCCAGATAGCCGCAGCACGAGCAATGCTCTTCACTTCAGGGGTGAAGGACTCGATCACCACCGGACCATCGTAATTGATCGCCTTGAGAGCCTCGGCGACTTCGTTCCAGGTGACGTTGCCAGAGCCAGGAGCACCGCGATCATTTTCACAACTATGCAGGTGCTTGAGACGCGGTCCAACTGCCCGGATGGCTTCACCAAGGGACTTCTCTTCGATATTCATATGGAAAGTATCTAACATGATCTGGCATGCCGGATGATCCACCCGATCGACGACTTCAATGGCTTGTTCTGCCAGATTGATAAAACTAGTCTCGAAACGGTTGAGTGGTTCGACACACAAGATGACACCATGATCTGCGGCGTACGCTGCCAGAGCGCCTAGATTTTCGACCAGCAGATCCAGGTCTTTGGCACGATCGTCAGGTGTTTGCTGCCAGGTTCGGCCGACGGAAGAATACAGCGGACCCACCAGATTGGTCGCCCCCAGGGTCTGGCAGGCCTCGATACAACCGCGCAGGTAATCGAGGCCATTTTCGCGAATATCCGCTTCGGGATGGATCAAATCACGATCCGGACCCATGGCTGCACAGGCGCTCACCAATAGATTGTTGTCTTTGATGATAGCATTCCCTTCCCGAAAATCCAGATCATCGAGACTTTCCAGCGGCACTTCGATCTGATCAAACCCGATATCAGCTATAGTTGGTGCCAATTCGGTTAATTTTTCTGTAGTAAGGGGTGATGTCCATACCCAGGTGTTTACACCAAATTTCATGGTTTCCTCTCCTTCCTCGATCGAAAATCAATTTTGAATTCGACTTCCATCCAATCCAAAACAGTGAATGCGCTCGTGGGTGATCTTGTACTTCAACTCATCACCGATCTTGACATCTGTCATGCCGGGAACCAGACTCACCAAGGTCCGCTCACCTGATTGAATATGTAAGATGGTTTCTACACCTAAAGGCTCCGTCAAGGCCACCTGGCCGGTAAACTCTCCAGCGGAATCGGGATGGATGTCCTCGGGACGAATACCTAGGGTGAACGTCCCCGGTAAAGCACAATCCTTCGGAGCGGGCAAATGTAAGGAGGTGTCTTTGATCAGGACACGGCTGTTTTCTCGGTGAGCTTCAAACAGGTTAATGCGAGGTGTACCGACCAATGTGGCCACAAAGGTCGTTGCCGGACGGTCATAGATATCTTCCGGGCTACCCACTTGAATGATGCGTCCCTCATTCAAAACGGCAATACGATCTGCCATGGTCAGGGCTTCGATTTGATCGTGGGTTACGAACAAGGTCGTGCTGCCCTGGGTTTTCTGCAAGTGCTGCAGTTCCACGCGCAGGGCTTCTCGCAATTTAGCATCCAGATTCGAGAGGGGCTCATCCATCAGGAAGATGCGTGGCTCCCGGACAATGGCGCGTCCGATAGAAACTCGCTGCATCTCGCCGCCCGACAAATTGGCTGTCTTTCGTTCCAGCAGGTGGCTGATACGCAGCGTCTCTGCAGTATCTGCGACCTTTGCACGAATCTCGTCTTCGGAGATTTTTCTCATCGGTGAACGCAGCGGGAAAGCCAGATTGTCATAGACCGTCATTGTCGGATACAAGGAATACTGCTGAAAGACAAAGGCGATGTCACGTTCCGCTGGAGGCGCATTATCAACAGGCACATCATCAAAGGTAACACTGCCTTCATCTTGTCTCTCCAAACCGGCAATCACACGCAAGGTGGTTGTCTTTCCTGCCCCAGTGGGGCCTAACAAGACAAAGAATTCTCCATCCTGGATTTCGAAGGAGACATCCTTCAAGGCGGTGACACCTGGGAAATGCTTGGTTATATGATTGATTTTGACATTACTCATCACCCACCTCCCGTCGGATGGCATATTCAGTGGTAGGTTCGAAGAAGCGCACCATCTGGGGATCTAGGTCAAACTTTACTGACGCGCCGATGGGGTAATTCACCATCCGGTCGCTACGAATATGCACAATCTCATGTTCGTTGATGTTGACATGTAAGACGGTATAGGCGCCCTGCAATTCGCTGGCATATACTTCGCCAGATAGTTCGCCATTTTCGCTCAATTTTGCCGCCTCGGGCCGGAAACCGATAATGACCTCACCCTGTCCATCGATTCCTTCGCTGACGGGTTTCTGCCAATCTTGGGTAACCTTATATTGGATATCAGTTCCAGCCAGCCGTACAAGGCCGTCGGCGTAATTCCCAGCAACCAGGTTCATCCCGGGACTACCGATAAATCGAGCCACAAACAAATTGGATGGTTTGTAGTAGACCTCTGCCGGTGTGCCCACTTGCTGGATTTCCGCGGCAGACATGACTACGATGCGATCGCCCATGGCCATTGCCTCAACCTGATCGTGGGTGACGTATACGGTGGTGGCATGTTGCGCAATATGCAGGCGTTTGATCTCGGCACGCATCGCTTCTCGAAAATCTGCGTCCAAAGCGCCTAATGGCTCGTCCATCAAGAAGGCCGCCGGACGGCGCACCAGGGCACGCGCCAGAGCCACACGCTGTTGATCACCCCCGCTTAACTTACCTGGTCTTGCCTTGAGCAGGTGCTCGATGCGCAGCATCACTACAACCTCATTGATACGTTTATCAATCGTCTCGCGGGATTCGCCTTGCGCTTGCAATGGGAAGGCAATATTCTGTCGGGCGGACAGGTGCGGGTACAGAGCGTATAATTGGAACACAAAGGCGATATCACGATCGCTGGGATGCAACCAGGTCACATTGCGTCCATCCAGGGTAATCTCTCCCCCACTAACCGCTTCCAGTCCCGAGATCATCCGCAGGGTGGTCGTTTTTCCACAACCCGAGGGGCCCAGCAAAACGACAAACTCTCCATCATTGATGGTCAAGTCCATTGGCTTGACAGCATGAAGATCGCCAAATCTCTTCTCAATTTGCTTTAGTTCAATAGTAGCCATAATCACATCCTGCTATTTTCGCACTGCGCCGAAGGTGACACCACGCAACAAATAGTTCCTCAGCGCGAAAGTCACGATCACCACTGGAATCAAGAATCCTAAACTCCCTGCAGCAATGGCAGACCACTCTATGCCTCCCCTGCCCAACATCGTGGCAATACTGGGCGGGGCCGTACGGGCCTTTTCACTGGTCAGCATAAGCGCGAAGGCATACTCGTTCCAGGCAAAGATCATGCAGAAAACAGTTGTGGCGGCTATACCAGTTACGGCCTGCGGCAGCACGATTCTGAAAAATGCCTGCAATCGTGTATACCCATCAACAAGGGCTGCCTCTTCGTATTCTTTAGGGATTTCGTCGATAAAACCTTTAAGCAGCCAAACAGAAAGGGAAAGGTTAAATACTGTATACAGCAAGATCATTCCGAGATGGGCATCGTGCAATTTTAGCTGCCGGTACATCAAGAAGAGCGGAATAGTGACGACAACCGGCGGCAACATACGCGTGCTCAGGATGAAAAAGAGCAGATCGCTTTCACCTTTGATGTTAAAGCGGCTGAAAGAGTAGGCCGCAAATAACCCCAAAACTACCGAGGCAACAGTGGATACTCCAGCGATGATCAGCGAGTTGCGTAATCGAAAGACGTAATCGCTCGGTCCCAGGATCTCCTGTCCATTATTCAAGGCGATCTGGTCAAAGACCGACAAGTCACCTTTTTGAGCCAGTTCCTTGAGTTCTTCAGCTCGGGCTGGACCCGCCTGGGCCCGTTCGGTCAACAAGAAGACGAAGCCTTCCAGGGTTGGTTCGAAATAGTGACGCTCGATACTCGTCTCTTTGGTTTCCCGCCACAACTCGACCGCTTCGACGCGCAGTTCATCTCCATCGGGTACTGGGATCAAACTGGGGGGGACAGAGACCACAGCACTGCGGGATTTGAAGGCCGTAATCCCCATAGCAACGACTGGGACCAAGCCAACAATCGTCAATATAAATACAATGACCATGCGGATCGATTTCCCAACACGTGCACTTGGGCGAATTTTATCAACCCGCGTACTTGTGGTTACCGGAGCGCGTGGGCCCGTTTCTTCAAAAGTAGCCATGGTTATTCGCCTCTCATCTGGTTCAAATACTTAATATAGAGATTGCTGATGGCGATAATGATGATCAAGATAATATACGCCAATGCGCTAGAAACCCCTGTATCCCACTGTGTAAACGCTAAGCGATATAGGTTCACAGCGATCAACTCCGTCTGGTCACCCGGCCCCCCTCCGGTCATCCCCATGACCAAATCGAACGCTTTGAAAGCCTCGATGGTCCTAAACAAGATCGCAATCAACAATAGCGGGGCAACCTGAGGCACAGTGATGCGCCAGAATTGGAACCAGGGACTGGCGCGGTCAATAGAAGCAGCCTCATAGAGATAATCCGGGATGGCTTTCAACCCAGAAAGCGCCAACAGCATAACAAAGGGGCTCCACATCCACACATCGACCAGCACCACAGACCACAAAGCCAGACCCGGTGTGGGTTGGTTGCCAATACGACTGGCCAACCAGTCGGGCGCGACCGCTGGATTGGTAAAACCTAAAAGGAAATTCAGGTAACCAAAGGTCGGGTTGTACATGAGCTTCCAAAAGAGCCCGACCACCACAGGCGAGAGCATCATCGGAATCAGGATCAGAGTTGTAATAATGCCGCTGCCCGCAAATTTTTCCCGCACAAGCATTGCTAAACCAAATCCAAGCAGGGTTTGCAACCCAACCGTGAGAAAGGCAAAGCGACCCGTTGTGGCAAAGTATTTCCACAACTGCTCATCGTTGAGCACTTCTGCAAAGTTGGCAAAGCCGATCCACGTTGGAGCCTGGCGGGCAATGGCTGAGTAGTCGGTAAAGCTCAAATAAAGACTGTAGAAAAGGGGAAAAACATTGATCAAAATCAGCAGTATCAAAGTAGGCCAGATAAATAGGTTTTGAATCGTGCGATCACCCAAGCGTGGTCCACGCCGCTCTGATAATGCTTGTGGATTGGTTGAGGCCATAAGTTGTCCTCTTTCTGTGAAAATCGTGTCCATTGGAGAGGCGGCTTTCACCGCCTCTCCAATGGTTGTAAACGACTGCAGACAGTCTCCTATCCACAGTTTTGAGATGGAATCCTATTCGAGAATGCCAGCATCCTGGAGGATCTCGGTATGCTGTTCAGCAACGTTATCCATTGTCTCTTGAGCCGTGCCGATACCCTCGATGATGTAGGCACCAAATTCTTTATTGGCAGCCTGCAGCAGAGGATCATAAACCGGGACATTCCAGAAGTCTTTGACGATGGTCATGGTCTCAGCAAAGGCCGGGTTGAAGGGGGTAGCATTCAGGAAGGTGTCGGATTCGAGCACATTGGCATTGCAGGTGTAGCCGCCCAATGCCGCCCACTCGAGCTGAATATCTTCCTGAGCGAACCACTCGATGAAGTCCAAGGCGGCCTGTTTGCGATCATCACTGATGTAGTTGATGACGCTCATGCCCTGGCCACCCAGAGCCGCACCACGATCGCCGTAGGGACCGGCGGGGTTGGCGAAGAAGCCAGTACCTTCGGCATAGGGATTGACATCCGGACTGACGAGAGCCGGGAAGAAGGCGAAGAAGTTCATCGCCATCACAGACTGGCCGCTGATGAAGGCATCATTGGTCTCGGTAAAGAAAGCCGCCGACATACCTGGTGGACTGCAGCAATCGAAGAGTTCTTTGTAGGCCTCGAGTGCTTCAACAGCACGCTCGCTGTTAACCACACCCTCGACGACATTGTTCTCATCCTGCCAGGAAGCACCCCAGGCAAACATGGTGTTCTCGACACCCATCACCATGGAGTCATAACCATTCTGGCCGTAGATGGCCACGCCGTAAAGGCCTTCATCTGGTCGGGTAAAGAATTTGGCGATGTCCGTGAACTGAGTGTAGTCTTCAGGAACGTCCAGAGGATAGCCATACTCGGCTTCGAAGGCGGCCATTTCATCGGGATCCTCGAAGAGGTCCTTGCGGTAGGCCCAACCATCGGCGTCACCCTCAGTGGGGTAAGCCCAGTAATTGCCCGATCCGGTTGGATATTCACCATAGTAGGTCAAGGTTGCGGGCGTGACCGTGTCAGCAATGCCGGTGCTAGTCAGGAACTCAGTCAGGTCCAAGTAGTGACCTTGGGTCGAACCTGCACCCAGCCACTGGCTGTCACCAACAACCATGTCCCAGGCGTCGCCACCGGCTGCCATCTCGGTGAAGAAGCGATCCTGGAAGGATCCCCAGGGCTCCTGAACGATGTTCACCTTGATGCCGGTCTCGGCTTCGTACATATTGCCGATCTGCTGCAAGTAGTCTGCCGGGTCCCATTGTGCCCAGAGAATCGTGATCTCAGAGATATGAGAATCAGCTGATCTAAAACCAGCCAAAATAAAGACCAGACTGAGCATCAACACGACAATTAATCTTTTCGACATAATGTTCTTCTCCTTGTATTTTATTAAGTAAAAGGTTGACTTTAAGATACGTATTGTTGATTTGCCTATTTATATTTTTTTGGGCACCTCACCTCCTTTCAAGCCCCAGGTTACCAGGGCAAGTAGATTTATGCTTCTCGAACATAATTCTCAGGTTAGCGTAAGCCGACGGAAATAACTTTCTCGAAGCATAGTCAGATGATTACGCATGGTTTCTTCAGCCTCTTGTGGATCCCCTGCGGCAATGGCATCAACAATCTGGCGGTGTTCTTGGGTACAGGCTTGCATGCGTTTTTGGCCCGTTTGATTATCAGATGACAGATAAGAAATCCGGTTACGAACTTGAATAGCCATATCCCCCAGGAGTTTATTCGGACATGAAGCACTCAAAATTTCATGAAACTGGCTGTCCGCTTTGGCCCACGCTACCCGGTCCTCACCCTCAATCGCTTGTTCCATTTGCACTAAAATTTTCCAAAGCGCCTCAAGATCTTCTGGAGAAATAGACACTGCTGCCAAACGGGCCACTTCGGGCTCCAGAATTGTCCGCACATGGACAGCGTTGAGTACCTCCTGAACTGAAAGAGATGCAACTGTTACTGCCCGTCCGGGAATTATCTGCACTAAACCTTCTTGAGCTAATTGATGTATCGCTTCGCGAACTGGTGTCCTGCTGATTCCTAGCAGTTTTGAGAGTTTAGTTTCTGAAAGTGGTTGTCCAGGCTCAAGGTCCGCATTGCGAATAGCATCCTTGATGCGCTCGTAAGCAACTTCGCTTAAAAGGCGCGGCGATTCTGCGGATATTGGGTCGTCTTGTTGAAGTGTTGAATTCAGGGAGTCATCCATAGGGGCTTAACGATTGTGTTCTGCCAATATATGGATTGTATACAGCATGTATTTGTTGATTATACATGAAGTATGTAGCTTGTCAACTTCCCAAACATTAAAATATTTTTGATTCACCAGAAATGGTTTCTAGCTTGACAATGTCAACTTTCAGACGAGGAGCCTGAAAATAGGGGGATGCGGGGGTGCTCCGCGCCCCCGCATCCCCCTATTTTCGGAAGTTCTCGCGAAGTTGACATTAAGGTAAAACCATTGGTGATCATATTTGCTTGACAAAACCAAGGAAATTATGTTCAATTGGACACTCTAGATAGGCCATATACATGTTGTATACATCAGAAAGAATGGCATTATGAGCAAATCAATGAAAAATCTGGAACAATTTATTTCAGCGATGGAGCCAATCGATGATACAGATTCTCGCCTGCTGCATCAAGTGGCATATGAACGTTTGAAGATCGCGCTAAAACAGACTGAGGTTCATCCTGGTGATTTACTTTCGGAAGGTCGCATTTCTAAGGCGTTAGGGATCAGCAGAACTCCGGTTCGAGAGGCGATTCGCCGTTTGGCTCAGGAGGGAGTACTTCAAGTCATCCCTGGCCGAGCTATCGCAGTTGCCGCACCTTCAATCCAAGATGTTCTGGATGCACTCCACATCCGAGAATTGCTCGAACCAGAACTGACGCGTTTGGCAGCCGGCAGCCTGCCCGATGAAGCACGAAAAATAATGCAAGAAACCACTCAGGAAATGGAAAAAGCTGCCCAAGCAGGTGATCGTCTGGCCTGGTCAAAAGCAGACACAATATGGCATGAAACGCTAAGTGAGTATTGCCCTAACAGATTGCTCGGAAAACTTGTTCTTGAGGCAAGGAATCGAGTAGTGGGTATTGTTTTCCAGGATTATTACAACGCTTCATATCTTGTGCAAGGAACCCAAGAACATAAGGATATCGTCGATGCAATTCTTGCAAACGATATGGAAACTGCAGAAAACCTTATGCAAGCACATATCCAAGAAGCCAGGCGAAATATGTTCAAACAGTTTTAGACCGACACAGGGGAATTATGCGACACCCTCTCTGGACAAGAGAAGGGCCAGCAAGTGAATGAAGTTCAACAGTATTCTTTGTACAAGGAGAAAAATATGACCACACAAGAACACTCTCCAACCCAAAAGAACCGCATCCACTGGATGGACAACCTCAGAACAATCATCATCCTGCTGGTAGTGCTGTACCACGTCGGGGGCGTATACGAAGCTGCCGGGTTGTGGGGCTGGTTCTGGATCGTTGATGACCCCGACACCATCACCTGGGTGGGAATCGTGGGGATCATGTTCGATATCCTGGTCATGCCGGCGATCTTCTTCATCTCTGGATATTTGGCACCGGCCTCTCTGGAGACCAAAACGGATTGGCAGTTTATCAAGACCAAGGCTAACCGCCTGCTGCTGCCCTGGTTGGTTGCCGTGTTGACGCTGATCCCGCTCTACAAGGTGATCTTCCTGTATTCGCGCGGCATGCCACAAGAGAATTGGAGCACATATTTCCATATCACCAACCCCAACAGCCAGAACTGGCTCTGGTTCCTGCCGCTGCTCTTTTTGTTCAGCCTGATCTATCTACTGCTCGACAAAGCCGGAATCAAATTCCATAAGCTCTCACTGGTCTGGGTTGTGATCCTGTTCTTCTTACTCAGCGTGGCTTTCAGCTATGTTATCGGCGGCCTGTTGGGCTTCCGCAGCTGGACCCTGACCCCGATCCTGGACTTTGAAAATGAAAGGGTGTTGGCCCACTTGCTGTTTTTCCTGGTCGGTGCGCTGTGCTACCAGCAGAAGGTCTTTGAAGAGCTGCCTAAGAGTAAAACGCTCTACACCGTGGCAAATTCGGTCGCCTGGCTGCCGGTTACCGGGCATATCTTCCTCCGCCTGTGGCCTTTCCTCACCGGCGATTTTTCAGTTACACCCTTATACCGGATCCTTTGGTTCGTAAGCTTCCACCTATCTTCCCTAGTGATGGTCTATGTGCTGGTAGAAAGTTTCTGGCGCTACCTGGATAAAACGGGAAAGGTCTGGAGTGAACTGAACCGCAATTCATACGGTGTGTACATCATCCATGTGATCATGATTGGGGTTTTCGGCACGCTGCTGCTGAACACCGGCCTGCCCGCCGTCCTGAAATGGGTACTGCTGATCACCTTGACCTATTTGGCCAGCAATCTGGTTGTCTCGGGATATCGATCAATAGCTCAACTGGTGAAATCTAACTGGCGATCTGCTGACATTGGATAGCCCTGGACAAAGAAAACAGCCGAGGAATTGGGACTCGCCCCAGAGCTTGTAGCAGAACTGTATTGCAACGCCTCCCAACCGGAAACGGGCTACAGCTTGCTGGTCTTCAAGAATGGCTATCTGGTTGCAGGCGTTGAAGTCATCAAATGAACGCAAGATCAAGACGGCTACTACATCGGGCATGGCGAAATCCACTTCGCAGCTCGCGATTTGGCCAAATTCGGCCTGCTTTACGCCAACGAGGGCAAATTCAATGGAGAGCAGATCGTTTCATCCTTCGTCTGCGCCATATCGCTCGACCAGGTGATTAACAATTGGTTTTCATTTTGCATCCAAACGGAATACTGGACGTTGAGCTTCTTCAGCCTCGAACGCTTCAATAGGTGAATCGGGGCCGACATCGAAATAGGGGCGAACGAATCCCTCAATGGTGAGATACTCTTTGACCACTACGGCGCTTTCTTTCAGGTCAAGTTCATGCAGACTACACGTCTCCGTCTTGCCACCGCGGGAAAGGCTGACTTCGCCTGCAGCACGCGCATTCTTGACCCAGTTGACTTCTCCATAAGGTGAGACTAACCAGCGTTGTTCGTCCCGCTCAATCAGGGTCACGGGCGTAGAATAAAGTTTGCCTGTTTTACGTCCGCGTACCGTCATTAGATAGGTGCGCGGCGGGGCGATGTTCCAGCGGATCATGCGCGCTATCATTTTGTTCACAAAGCGGACTTGTCTATTTACTTGATATTGTTTTGCCATCACTACCTCTCAAACCTTGCTGTTATTGAATGCTTTTCAAGGAAATCAAGCCGTTCTACTTAAATAATGCTCGATTCTGCCAGACGATAACTGACAGGAAAACCGTAAAGACGAGTATCAGCTGAAACAGCACAGCATCGGTAAAAGCCCCAAAAGGGGACGAAAAATCTAAACTGTCACCAGGCATCCCCTGGAGGACATACATACCCCAATACACCAGCATGGCGATGCCTAAGATCAAAACAATGATAGAAATGATGCGTAAAATTAGGTAGATATTCTGGGTCAGGCAAGAGCAGGTCGACCGTAAACATGATTGGCAAAGAAACCACTGAGGCCAGCACGATCATAGCAATGACCTGTTTGAAGGTGCCCATACCTCCCAACCATCACCCCAGGAAGTAGCAAGGCAGGCCAAAGCCCAAACCGGCACCAGAAATACCTCCCACCAATAGGGGCCAAAATAGTGGGGGTAATATTCTTTATAAGGGAACGCATCCCAACTCAAATCGCGATACCCCATCAGCACGATCACCCAATTGGATTTATCTACAGTTTGTTGATCATCGACCGCGTCCAAAGTGAAGAGGCCATGCTTGTGGAAACTTTCGGAGAGAAATATCGTGAATATCAGCAAAATTCAGGGAGATTTGTCCCAAAACTGACATAACGTATAATCTAACTTACTAAATCTTTCGTCCGCTTAATACCCGTTCAAAGAAATCAATTTCTCCTAGTTGGCCCCCCTTCAAAGCGATCTCCAACCCATCGAAATTAGTGTCATGAGAGCCAGCCCGGCAAAGTGGTGTAGCCACGCCCAAAGGGACCAAAAATTCCAGCACATAACCACCAAAATTATATCCACGGAAAGGTCGGTTTGCTTCCCAAGGTGCAATCGCAGATCCCCTTCATCCATGGGGGTGATAGGATGTCTGCTCATGGTTGGATGGCGGTCAAGACGATAGGTGGTATTTCCTACGCTGGCAAAGTGGTTTCCAAACACCACATAGCGCTTGAGCTTGGGCGCGCCTACCATCACTGGAATAAGCGGCGTAGCGAATACACGCTTGCCAATCTCAGTCGCCCGGCCGATGCTACCAATTTCAGGGGAAGAGTCGAAGGTCGAGCAAACTTTATAATGAGTCAACGGCGCTCCAAGATTCTTCAAGCTTTGGAATGCTCCTGGGAGGGCATCATCCATCGCATCAGGGGTCATCGTGCGGCTGACACCCGCCAGACCGACGGCACATACCTTGGGAAATCGAGCCAACTGCTCCGGAGTCGGCGGCTCCAAAAACAGAACTGTGGAAACACCACCTAATTCCAATGCTTCCAGTGAATCCGTCGATCCTGTTAAATCATCCCCATAATAGGTCAGAAGCAACTCATTTATTTTGGCCATGGGGGATATCAAATCTATGAGAAATCCTGGGGGTTGACTTACGGGAGCCGGTTAGGTCTCTTCTGCCAGGGCTTGCAGTTGTACCTCAGTCTGCCGTCGGATGTGGGCTTTTTTGCTCAAAGAAAGCACTTTACGGAATTCAGCCCCCGCCTGCTCTCGTTCTCCCAACTGCAGGTAGGCACTCCCCCGACCCAGGAAAAGGGCAGCTCGCTTGGGCGATTTTTGGATCGCCAGATCCCACTCGATCAAAGCCTTTTCATACTCCCCATTGACGCCATAGGCGTCTGCCAGACCTTGATGGGGCAGCGATGAATTGGGCAACATCTGCATCGCCTGGTGATAATATCCTTCGGCCCAGTCGACCTGATCTTTCATCAGCACCAGGAATGGCCCTGGAAAGACAAGTGAATTTTCCGGCAACAACTTGATGGCTTTCTCGCCATCTTTTTGAGAACCATCCAGGTCGCCCAGACGGTAGCGAACCATGGAGCGCAAAACATGCACAAGATCGGACCTGGGGTTGAGTTTGAAAGATTGCTCCAGGTCAGCCAGAGCTTTGGAAAAATCTCCCCTGGCCATATGCACACCAGCACAGTCTGCATAGGGCAGGTACCAGCCTGGTTTGAGTTCCGCAGCACGTTGGTAGCTGGCCAGCGCTTGTTCGAGATCATCGTTGGCTTCGTATATTTCTCCCTTCAGGATCCAGGCCAGCGGGTTCTCAGGAGCCAGTTTGAAAGCCATTTCGGCATCCTCCTGGGCTTTATCGATTTCCTGAATAACCAGATAGGCAATGCCGCGTGTGAAATATAGATTAATATTCCACGGCCAGCGTTTGATCGAACGGCTGTAGTGGGTAATGGCTTTATCGTAATCGCGTCTAAGCAGGCAATAGGAGCCCCGATTGGTGAGGGCTGTGAAAGCCAGGGAGACCCAACGCCTCAATTTCAGGTTGAGCGTGCTGGCGCCCATCAACAGCAGCAGACTGGTGAGTAACAGTAGGAATTCTCCACTCAGGATGGCATAGACGGCCATCACAAAGATCAATGGCAGAGTGATGATCAGCATTGCGGTGTCTGCACGCTCTGCCCCCATAACCATCTGGAACAACGCATGCAGCACGCGTCCGCCATCCAGGGGGTAGATGGGGAACAGATTGAACAAGGCCAAAATGCCGTTCATAATCACCAGGATCGCCAGGAAACCGCCCAGGGGTGAGCGCAAATTTATCTCAGGGAGAAATTGGAATAATGACCCGCTAAATAGTACTACCAGCACCAGGCCAGCCAGTACGAGATTGACCAGCGGTCCTACGCCAGCAATCAGCATGGAAGCAAGCGGCTTTTCCGGTTGGCGTTCCAAAACGGCAAAGCCGCCCAGCGGCCACAGGATGATGCTGCTGACCTTGATGCCATAAGCCCATGAGACCAGGGTATGCCCCAATTCATGCAAAAAGATGCAAGCAAACAGCGCTAAAATGGTGCCGATGGTCCACAAGGCCGTCCCCACGCTACCAGGTTGTCCAACGACCAGAACATAGATGACCACCAGGATCAAGGTGAGATGTAATTGGATCTCTGTCTCCCGGATGCGGCCAATCGAGATTGTCCATTTCATGGTGATTTCCTCGCCAGATCTCTACGGTTTTTTGCCTTATGCTGGTGTTCAGCCATTACGGAAGAAGCCTTCCTGGGATTATTGTAATGAATACCCTGAACAGGTATAAGGAATCAACTCAAAACTCTTAGAATTCACCTTTGGAATCCTCGCAGCAGTCATATATGGGCACTAAATTCTGCTGGGCGCATGATGGGAATATCGTCAAAGGATTCCATATCGAGTAGATCTGCATCGCAGGAAACGATGCAATCAGCGCTGCCTGCCAGCGCAGCTTCCAGAAATTTGTCGTCTTTCGGGTCGCGGCAGGCTGTCACTTTTTCGCTGGGAATGACCAACTCTCCGCGCAATCGAATCAAGTGAATCAGGGCCGAAACGTCATCAGATTCGATGTGATACTTGACCCGAAATTTGTCCCGCCCAAGGACGTCAATAATTTCTACCATAATGTCGGTAGTATAAATAGCTGTAAAGCGTCCATCGCGCAAGGCACCCAGAATAGAACCGAGGGGTCCCCGCTTGCGGATCAAGGCGCTGACGAATATACCCGTATCAATAACGGCTCGCATTAGCTATCCCTGGCGAGCGGCTTCGATATCAGTTGCGATTTCATCATCACTGTATGCCGCGTTGAGTTCATCCAGCCGGTTCCAGACCTGATCGAAACGGGCCAAAACTTCGCTCTCTTGCATTTGCTGGAAGCGCAAATAATCCTCATAGGGGATCAAGGCTGCTTCAGGGCGTGAACCGCGGGTCAGCACGATCGGCGTGCGTTTGCCAACTACCTGATCGAAGAACGAACGGAAACGGCGCTGCAATTCGGTTACACCAACAATCAGTTGCATGGCATACTCCTTATCAGCATTTATTCGTGAATATATATTTCAATATATATTATAGCATGTATTTGGAGATTCTCAACGGGATAACTCATCGATCATACACATATCGATTTTTCCATGTTTCACTTCCGAGAATCAAAAAAGACCGAGATTCTCCCGGTCTCTTAACAAAAAAAGCCTGGAGCAACGCACGTTACACCAGGCTGTCATATGTTTTTTACTTCAGGCGGTCCCGACGGGGGTGGCGCTGCGCGCACCCGAAGTAAAAATGGGGGGACAGAACCCTTCGAAACCATTTATATGATCATCTAGAGTGACTGCTGCACTTTTTGTGCAGCGTTCTTCATTTAAAAGTACTTCTTTTCTTTCAAGTCGAAACTAGAACAATTGTACTTCTCCCCGTGTAAGGAGTCAATATCAATTGACTCATGTTGGGACAAGAGTTCGGACATTGAAAGCAAAGATCAAATTGGTGAAGACAAGCAAGGCAATCTCAACAATAGTAGCTAAGACGGTATCAGGCAAGGAGTAACGCTGTTTGATGAACAGGAATGGGCCTGAAAACAAATGCCAACGCGAGCGTTTCTCAACATCTGGCACGTTCAATAAATTGAAGTCTTTTGGGGAAACGCCAGCATACTGCACATCACGGATTGCTTCGCCAATGACGATGCTGATGGAATAGGCCAACATCACCATAGCGATCATTTTGTTGAGTAAGGTTTGTGATTTGTTCATGATCTTGTTGATCTTGAGCAGGCTTTTGAGATCACGGAAGCAAATTTCAATCTTCATACGCTTGAAATAGAGCTTCAATGCATCTTCTGGTTCCAGGTTGGTCATAATCCAGATGGGCGATTTGAAACCATACTGCCAAATACCAATCACATTCAAAGGCACTTCTCCCATGTAGTACACCTGGCGATAGATTTGGGGCTTGTTGAGTGGCGCGATGGCCAGACGTAGCTGTTGTTTTTGATCAGCATCGTAGTAGAAGTTTGGTGGGTTACTGCCCGTGTTCAAGCGGATCACGAACTGAACGTCACTGGCGACCAAGCTCTTCAATAACATCAAGTAGGAAAACTCCCTGTCAAAAACGATCGGTCTCCGTCCAATCAAAGTCTTGATTTCTTGAATGGCTTTGAAATGCTCCAGGTTCCTTGAACTTATCTGGTCTTCAAACGTTCGAGACGAATAGGTTAGAAAATGAAATGGGATCGCTCTGCCTCGCACTGGTGTTGCCAAGGTCAACACGCAAAAGCCTTTGGTCTGCCCATCCTTCAGCGTGCCAACATACTTGGTCTTATTGGCATTTGGACGCTCAATTTCCGTGGGATCTCCAATCACAAACTCACTCCTTCGTTGAATAACAGCTTCAGTTCTTGGCAAGGATCATTCTGATGCAGAAATCGCTGCACCCTTTTGTAGCAACCTGCTTCACTACCCTTCATCCTGGATGCGATATCGCTGATCCGTGGTGAGCGTGTCTCCAATATGCCTTCAATGATTTCACTGGCTTGTTGCGATGTCTTTTGATCATCAAAGAGTTGGTCTGTAAATTCTGAAATGCGGGTAAACTTATCCATGGGAACCTTTTCACTCCTTTCGGGTCTGCTACCCGGAGATTAGAGGTTCCCATCTTTCTTGTATAGTTGTCCGATCTTTTGTCTGAAGGTCAGCAATTGATAGAAAAAAACCAGAATAAGGCGCATTCTATTTATTCAACTCGAATCTGGGATCTTCGGATTATGAGCATCAGTCCGGTAGAAGGCACCTTAGACGGAAATACTTATGCCGTGAGCTAACCCGACGGGCTACAGTTCGAATTGGTGTATGTGGATAAATGCCAAATTTATTTTTAAACCCAATCAGGATAGCAATATTTTGCACAAGAATTAATGTATACTTATATTGAAAAATATCATCCCGGATCGCGCAAAGGGGTTGTTATTGGTGACTCTTCGGATTAGAGCTTTCGGTCATCTGCAAGTGACCGATGGTGGGGCATCGAATCTTGGCCATTTCTCTAAGCGGGCTAAACGCTTGCTGGCTTACTTACTACTTCATCGCAATACCCCCACTCCCAGAGAAAGCATTGCATTTTCCCTGTGGCCTGGTATTCCAGAAAAAGATGCTCTAGGGCAGTTGCGCCGCGCCTTGAGTGAGCTCCGAAAAACTCTGGCAGAGCTAGATCAAGGAGAATGGATCCTGACTATCGATGGAGATATCCAATGGAACTCACACAACGAATATTGGTTGGATATCTCAGATTATGAGGCTTCAAGGAAAAATGCAAGTGTAGAAGCGCTCCACACTGCTGCGGATCTCTATACTGGCGATTTGTTATCAGACATTGACGAAGAATGGGTCGTCATTGAGAGAGAACGCCTGCGCCAGGCCCAAGGAAGTATCCTGGAACAGTTGGCGACTCACTACCGCGCCCTGGGCGATTACGATTGTGCGCTGCGTTTCGCGGGGCAACTGGTGGACCTTAATCCCTTATCGGAGGTTGCGCATCGCCAATGGATTTCATTACACTATCTCAACGGCGATCGCATGGCAGCCACCGGGGCTTACAAGCAGCTATGTACCATCCTTCAAAATGAACTTGACATCGAGCCGATGCCCGAAACGCAGGCAGTGTATGAAGCCATCAAGAACAAAAATCCCCTTCCAACACAAATCGAAAAAATACCCCCCAAAAAAACAGACCAAAAAATTCCCTTACCACAACCCATTGGACGGGAAACCGAGATGGCTGAATTGGGAAAGTTATGGCTCAAGGCTTCTCAAGGACAAGGGACAGCTGTTCTGATCAGCGGAATAGCAGGTATTGGGAAGAGTTATTTAGCACAAAATCTAGCAGACTTTTCAACACAGCAGGGAGGGCATGTTCTTCTAGGTCACTGTTATGAATTTGAGCGTGCTGTACCCTATCAGGCTATCATCGAATTGCTTCGCTCAGCAAAACATATCCTCCCACACATAAATATTCTGCCAGCACATCGCGCCATTATTTCTCAAGTAGCCCCAGACCTCCTTGGTGCAACGAGATCAATCAATGATGACCAGATCCTCTCGGAAAGCGAGTCTCGCTTACAACTCTTCGAAGCCTTACTGCAAATCTGCCTAGGCTTAGCTCGGATCCAACCCACCTTGTTCGTGCTTGAAGATACCCATTGGGCCTCTAATTCCACATTAGATTGGTTAACATACATCATTCCTCACCTGGCTGACAGCAATATTCTTCTAACAATCACCTACCGGAGCGAGGAAATCGGAACACAACATTCCCTTGCACGGATGCAACGTCGTTATGTACGAACCGGACTGGCATCATCATTTATTCTGCCTCCATTATCCCAGGAAGCTAATCATGATCTGGTTACCAAGTTGTCAGGTCTTGAAAGCGTGGTTGTCACTAATGCAGCTAAGCGCATTTATCAAGAAACTTTAGGGAACCCTTTTTACTTGCACGAAATGATCCGCGAGCTGATCAGCGCAGGGCACATCATCCTTAATGATGGAATTTGGTCAGGTACCTTTTTGAAAGATGCCCTTGAACTCGAAATCCAATTACCAAAATCCTTGTTGGCAACCATAAATGGCCGCGCGGCAAGATTATCTCTTCAAACAAAATCCTTTATCCAGTCAGCTGCTGTTGCTGGAAGAGTTTTTGACTTTGAAGTTGTTAAGCAGGCTGGGGAATTGGAACTAAACGAATCACTTGCAGCACTTGATGATCTGTTGAGGTATGAATTCATCTTGCCTAATAAGGTCGAGGGTCAATACCTCTTTAATCACCACCTCGTTCGCGAAGCAATTTATTCTGGATTATCTCCGTCCCGTCGTAATCACTTGCATAAATTAGTTGGAACTACAATTGAAAATTTGCACCCAGGTAACGAAGATATTCTTGGTGATCTTGCCTATCATTTCTTCCGAGGACAAGTATGGCAAAAGGCACTAGAATACGCTGAGGCGGCTGCCCACCGAGCGGAGAAGCGTTTTGCTGACGGAGAAGCGATCTATTATTACGACTTGGCTTTGGATGCACTCAGAAATCTTCCCCAAAAAGACCCGAAACTTCAATTTGATCTACTTACTTGTCGTTTACGGTCCGAAGAACGAGAAGGAGATTATGAACGAATGCTCTCCAGTCTGGAAGAGATGGAGAAAACCGCGCGCTCAACGGATGATGTTGCCATTCTGGCAGGCGCTTTATACAATCGCGGACGTTTTTTGCGCAAATGTGGCCAATATCGACAGGCATTACCTGTGCTCGAGGAATGCATTGAATTGATTAAGCACCTCAATGATCAAACTATGCTTGCTCCTGCCCTGGTAGAACGTGGCCGCACAAATTTCGGAGGATTGCGGATCCAGAAATCCTTCTCTGATCTTCAGCAAGCCCTGGCAATCTTTGATAACAGCAATTTTTTTCAAACAGAGGATGGTCAGGTTCAGCATGCGGCAGCCTGGCGTGAAATGGGGACTATACACGTCCGTACCGGCTCATATCAGCAATCCATAGATGCTTTCAATCGAAGTCTAGCTATATTACAAAGTCATCAGAACGTAAGAAGTGATGAAGTGGTCCTAACTAAATTAGAGTTTAGCTATTGCATGGGTGCTATGGGAGCAACACAATTTAGCCTTAACATTTTGGAAGATGCTCTTGATACTTTGCATCTGATCGATTTTAGTGGACTGATGGTCGAAGCTCACTTATTGGAGATGATCATCAAACTGAGAACCGATACCCATCATTTAACAACTACCAGGGAAACGGCCCACAATTTAGAAAAGGTAGGACAATGGCAAAGCCGACCAAATGTAAAAGGTCAGCGGCACGCGCTCTTGGCCTGGGAAGAGTTTGACGCTGGACACGCAGAACTTGCATTTTCGGATATGCAGATAGCTATAAATATTTTCCAAGAAATGGGAGATATTCAAAGTTATTTACTAACCCTTCCAGTGTTGGCATTTATCCACATAGGGCTTGGTCAAATAGAAAGGGCATTTCTCGTAACTTCTGAAGCCATCGAATTACTTGGCAATAATTCTGGATATTCTGAACCATATATTTACCACGCCCGCTATCTTGCCTTATCAGCTCAAAAGAACTATGATGAAGCCCAAATATTTGCCCAAAAAGCATATCAAACATTACGAGATCGAGTTGATCTTATCAAAAACCCGGAACTGCGCCAGGAAATCCATGAATTTCCACTTCATACGAAGATTTATTCAGCATGGAAAGATACCCAAATCCATGAGGAATGATGGATAATCAGCGGATTTTGATTGACATATTCTTGTTTGGGAATATCGAGGTGAGCTTACTTATATCGGCTCGACATAGAAGAATTCCATTTCAGTATTGCCCAATCAAATCCGGTCTTACTATATAAAGCCTTAAAGATCTATCAGGGGGGATCTACTCGTGGGATTTGATGATCCCTGGATCACTATTGAATGACTACGCCTGAGAGATACTTATATTAAAACACTCGCAACCTTAGTCAGCCATCATCGCTGTCGGGATACTCATATTCAACGCTCGCTGGCGTGATTACATCTGGCAATCGATCGTGGCCGCAGATCGTGCCCACTATACTCTGCCTGTGGGGGTAGCGCGACTGGTATCGGTGGCCGACACAACAGACTTTGGCCTGGCAATGGCAGGGGCTGTACTCACTTTCATCCCTCTCTTGATTACTTTCCTGATAGCAGAACAAAGCATCATCCGGGGACTCGCGCAAGCAGCATCCGAATAATCGTTTCCAGGACAAAGCTCGGACGTTTCCAGGACGCGGCTTTGCTAGATTCGAGCAGTGAAGAATAATACTCTTCACTGCTTTTTCTTTTTCATATGAATAAATCTACCTTGAAATCATCAACCTATGCCCAGCAAGAACAGCACGTATTTGTGGTGCGCATGTGGTGGGAGCCCAACCAGGCCAAAACCAGCGGTGAATGGCGCGGCATGATCGAGCATGTGCGGACACGTGAAAAGCAATATTTTCAGGAGATTCAATCACTTCCAGAAAAAGTATTAGCCATGCTGGAGGATAGCAAACCCAAGTGAGTAAGAATTTGATATGAATAAGCCTTTATCACAATGGATATTCACTATCCAGAGCGGGGCACTAAGCGACCAAAGCTTGGAACTGAGTATCGGAACCCATTCCATCGGCAGGAATATTGATAACCAAATCATATTCGATGACCCATCTGTATCGGACAAACATGCTCTTCTCAATGCTCTATCTGCTGAGTTGTGGATACAGGATCTAGATTCGACAAATGGAACCTATGTAAATGCCCAAAAGATCACCACGCCTGTACGGCTTTATCCTGGTGATACTCTCCAAATTGGCGGTTCCATCTTGGTAATAATTCAGGCACGCGATCCTTCTACCAAAGCAATCACCCCGAAGGCCAGAGAGTCTATTCAGACTGTGATACCAACAGAAAGTCCACCATCTGGTCCTCATCCGACCATCCGGCCTCCTACAGGACCACCTCCAACCCAATCCCCACCCCCTACGATCGAACCAACCCCGGGTCCCGCTCCCGGATTTGCAAGCGCGCCGCCAATGATGCCTCCCCAGGATAGTCAATCGCTATGGCAACCTGCAGAACCCCAGGAAAAGAATATCATCCTCTGGCTAGGAATATCTGCAGGCGTATTAGGTTTGATGGCCATTATCGTTGTGGGAATTTTGTATCTACCATCTATATTGACTCCGAAAACTATTCCTACTCAAGAACTTGTATTTCCAACCCCCAAAAAACCGGAACCACAGATTTCGCAGGCGACACAAGCAGTGGCAATATTGGATGAAAATTTACAAGAGGAGGTGACAACAACCTTCACCCCCAATCCTACATCTACAATGGAACTAACAAACACACCAAAGATCACACTAACTCAAACGCCCGTAGTAATCATCGGTGGGGGAACCGGAAAAATATATTTCTGGGAGGAAGTTAACGACAAACAAAATCTAAATTCTGTAAATATTGACGGAAGTGGGAAACAGTTGATTAAATCTGAACTTCAGACAAGTAGTGATATTAAAACCAATGCTTGGTTGCCAACAGGTGAAATTGTATTTGGTGAATGGGGGGGGAATAAAGACCCTGAAATTAGAAAACCTAAGTATGTTCCGTAGGAAAATATTCAACGGGCTAATCTATCACGTGGATGTATCGAAAAATGGCCAAGAAATCACCTTTGCATCATCTGCTACGTATCCAGATAGTATCTGGAAAGCTAATATTGACGGGTCTGGTCCTGTAAAACTAACAGAAGATGACATTTCGGGATCATTTCCTTCATGGTCTCCTGATGGGGAAAAAATCATATTTTTGAAAAACGGGGGTGTTATCGAAATGATGAATGCTGATGGTTCAAACAGAGTAAGCCTCACCGATCGAGGAGCCATTTGCCCGGAGTGGTCACCAGACGGCCGTTGGGTTGCTTACTTAACAACTGGAGAGATCACTCTATTGAACCCATCAAATCCACATGAGGAAAAGAAACTCATTTCTGGGGGTTGCCCTCAATGGTCGCCAGACAGCAAGTGGATCGCTTTTTATGATTCTGATAGGGGGGGGAATATGGATAATCGATGTGAATGGAGAAAACTTGAAACAGGTTATTTCGATAGAAAATGTCTGGGGGCTTTCCTGGCAACCTACGGTTACATTTTCAACACCCGACACGGGATCGACCAATCAGAACAATCCAGACCGGTTATCACAAATGTAAATCTCAGGGAAGATACTGATTCGGGTTCATTAATCATTTATAAAGATTTTGAGTTTTTCGATCCAGATGGAGATGCAAATCGCATCGAATATGAGCTTATATCCACGACAAATGATGATATCTATATCAATAATGGAGATATTTATATTCCTGAAAACGAACAAAAAATGGCGCAGTTGTTACTGGAACATGGAAGTGCGGCGATAATGCTTATACGGTTGTCCTTCAAGTAAGTATCTTGGATGAAGCAGGTAACCGGAGCGACCCACTTGAGTACACCCTGGTTTGCAAATAAGAAATCTGCTAAGGATGTAGGATTTTTGAACAAATGGGTCAACAAAAATCAATAAACCTAATTACTCAGGGCCGTCCTCAAACCGGCATGATAATTTCTTTAATTCCGGGTCGGAATATTCTCGGTCGCGATCCTGGGAGTTAGATTTTACTGAGTGATCCCTCAACGCTCCCGCCACCACAACCGACGAAAGCCGTCCCGCCAACCGCTCAAGAAAGCAAACTCTTTGAAAATTTACCAGGATACTATTCTGATGAAATCGACTTCTCTACAACCGGGTGTTGTCTATCACCGAGATTAAGGAACTATTTGAACTATACACGCATTAGCCACAGGCGGAGAGAATTTGGAGGAAATCATGCCAGATACAATGGTAGCTTCGAATATCAACCAGGGATTCTATACCCTGACCGTTCAGAGCGGTTCACAGACCAATCAGACATTCACTTTAGAGCCTGGTCAGCATTTCATTGGGCGTGATAAGGATAACCAGATTCAACTCAATGATCCCACGATTTCCAGCCGACATGCTTTGCTCCAGGTTCAGCCAGAGGGAGTCTGGATCCAGGATTTGGGTTCGTCGAACGGCACTTTTGTCAACGGCCAGTGCATCACACAGGCGACCTGGCTTAATCCGGGCGATAATCTGCAAATTGGACCCTCTGTGCAAGTGCAGGTCAATCAGCCATTGGCCACACCGCTTCCTCAGCCGACCGCGGCGATTCATCCTCCGGCAGCTTCCCCACCCGCCTTCCATCTTTCCGTGTTGGAAGGGCTTTATCAGGGTCAAACATTCGAGCTGTACGAGGGCAGCCAGAGCATCGGGCGTGATCCGAGCAATGAGGTTGTCATTCTGGATGAATCGCTTTCGCGCAACCACGCCCGCATCACCGTCCAGGCCGGTCAGGTGTGGATTGAGGATCTTAGATCGACCAACGGCACTTTTGTCAACGGCCAGCGCATCACACAGCCCACCCGTTTGGGCCCAAAGAGCGTTGTACAACTCGGCCTCTCATTGGGGATGAAGGTTCAAGCGGGCGCCCCGGCTGTTGGCCGCAGCAGCTCGAAGGTACCGGCACAACCGGCCGTCTTTCCCCGGCGCAGCACCAGAAAGGCGAGAAAACAAGCCCGCCGGAGACTCCGCAAGGGCAGGCTCGCCATAGGGATCACGGCAGGATTGCTGGCGTTTGCCGCCCTGTTTGCCGGAGCCTATTTTGCTTACCAATTACTTTTGAAACCAGAATCACAAGCGGTGACCTATTACCGCGCCCCAGGTCCCATTGTTGAATTGAATACCTCCCAAAATACAGGCGATGAAGTCCTGCGTGAGTGGCAAATGACCCTGATCGCCACCGCCCGCGATGCGGATGGGGTCACGCGCGGCGAGCTGGTGGTGGATGGAGAGATCCTGGTCCAATATGAAAACAGCGCCAGCGGCTATTCCGACACCTTCAGCTTCACACCCAGCCTGGTACCCCACGAATTAGGCTGGCACACCCTGGTGGCACGCGCTTATAACACCCAGGGAGAGATGGGACAATCCAGCGTGCTGCGCTTCATGGTTGTCGATCCCGAGCCTGGGCAGGTGCTTGCAGCAACCATCGAGCTAGCCGAAGAGGGGGAAACCATCCAAACCATTGCCAATGAAGTAGGTGTGGATGTCCAAGACGTCGTTGACGCCAATCCTGGTTTCCAGGCTGATCAAGCCCTGTCGGAAGGAGAAACCATTGTCGTCCCTGAGTTGGTTTTTGAACCCGAAGTCATTTCGCTCCCCGACCCCACCGAAGGCTTCACAGTCATCGCTGATGAGAACACGCAAATAGGCAGCGATGTGGATACACCACCCACACCCGAAGGCCTGGTAATTGCTGGAGGAGGCTGCGACCCGGTGAAACTGACCTGGAACACGCTTGGGGATGATTTCCGCCGCTATATTATTTCCTATATTCCCCCCTTAGGCGCCTTTACCGAAGTTGGATTGATGGAAGTAGGAGAGACTGCTCCTGATCAGACCGAATTTGAATTGCCGCCGGAGACCTTCATCGAGGGGGAAAAATATACCCTCGTGGTTGAGGCCGAAAGCCCCCTGGGATTCCGCTCCAATCATCTCAGCCAGGAATACGCCACCCCTTTCTGCAAAACCGGCCCTGCCCAAAAAGCATCTGAAAGCAAGAATACTATTGTCAGCAATTTTGGGGATCTTATGCTCTCGGAGGATTCAATGGGCGTTTCTGACATTTATTGTTACCAGAAAATTGGTCATCATGGCTTATACAACCGCGTACCAACCCAAGTCGGAAGGTTTTTGCGTCATTTGCCCGGACGCGAGAATGTCTTCCCTCTTTCCATGTTCAGCTCACCGTTATCCATTAATGCGCCTGATAATGAAGATGTCCCCGTTGAGATGGATTGTTATGGCTGGCTAGCGAATAAACTAATCCCGGTCGGCCGCTTCCAGGATTTTCTAAACAGGGCTAACCCAGACGGCGACTTGCACAGCTATACATCTGAAAACGGCGCTGTTTTGGAAGCAGGGCTAAGTGAGCCAAAACAATTTTGCACTCCGCTTATTGTGGATAAACCAATAAGCCCAGATGTAGAACTACCAGATGTTTTGAATTTATACAGGGTTGGCGGCCTCTTCAAATTAGATTTCTCAACGGTAGCAAACCAGGTGGTTTACTCGGTTTGCGATCCGGAAACCAACACCTGGCTGCAAGATGTTTTCACCCCGAGCCAAACTTCGCCAATCACTGTTGATATTGGCCCTGTAGGATGTGCTCCGAAAGAGGAAAGAGGACGCATTCAGGTTTGTTATCGACCTGGAAACAGGTTTCAAGAAGTTCAGGAAGACACTTGCTCAAATGCACTATGCTACCCAGAGTATAAAAGCCCCGCATCTATTGCTGAAAATCAGGATTTACATGCACCCTATGGACTTAGTCTCACTCCTATGGGAACTGATTTGTTCCTTTCTTGGGATTGGCTATGGACAAATGACCCTCAAGGTTACGTTTATACCGAAGAATATCTCGAAGGACGTGTATTTCAGGGGTTCCGCATATATCGTCAAATCAATCCCTCTGCTGAGTACAGTGCAACTGAGGATGGTCTCTCGGTCATCAAGCATGCCCAATATGGCGGTCCCAGCCTCTTTGCAGAGCTTTTAACGCCAATTATCCCTGAAGACACCCAACATCTTGTGATTGAAGATGTTAACAAAGCACCTTGCGGGACGACGATGACGTTCTGGGTTGAAGCAATTGTGGATAATCAAATCTCCCCCAAAAGTGCACCTTTCACATCAACACCTGAAAAATGCGAGTTAGCTATTGAAATCAATTTGCATACTATCACATTTCCCGATTGGGAAGATGATATTTCAAAAATGTTCATTAATTTGAATGAAGAGCGATATCAATTACTTGAAGGTGTGGATCTCAGCATAAAATCCCACCATAATAGAGAATTTACTTATAGCGAACTGGTTAAATTTGGTCTAATAAAGAAACCGTTATTAATTGTAAATTTGCATAAAGAGAAACCCAATTTAAAAATAGAATTACATATTTTTCGAAGAGGAGGGGGAAAAATAACAGTCCCTTTCCCTGTATTTTATTTTGATGCTGGTAGTTCATGTATCAGTGAGTATTTTATTCAAGCAGGTTCTCTTGAATATTGGCGAGAAAACCCCCATGGGACGTACCAAATGGATAAAGAAGATTGCACATTTTCATTCGAATATCAATTGGTGGGACCTTAATCAGAGGTTGGAACATGAAAACCATATGTAAAATCAATCAGTATATGATGCTTGGAGTATATTTCTGCTTGTTAAATATTTTTTCCGCCTGTGAAATGCCGACTACGGGAGTAGCCGAGATATCTCTTGCTCAGGCTGGCGCGCCTGTAATCTGGCTCGACCAACCCCGCAATCCCACCCAGGGAAAGGCTGGAGAATTCATCCTGGTGCAGGCTCATGCGCGGGATGGCGACGGGCCGGGGGTCACCCTGGTGGGATTGTATATCAACGGCGAGTTGTGGGAGAGCAAAAATACCGACACCAGTTCACCATTGGTCGATGTGCTATTTGATTCCTGGGTGCCGCAAAATCCCGGCGAATACCTGGTGGAAGTAGAGGCCATCAATGAGTTTGGTGTGACCAGTTCGCGCGCCAGTGCCTGGGTAAGCGTCGAACCCAAGGAGATCGTGGTTGCCGAGGTCGTCGAAGCGGAGCCCGAAATTAATCGGCCAACCAACACACCTACTCATACAAAAGCACCAGAGGAGTCCCTCGCAGAGCCCCAACATACACCCACGCCCACTTTTACTGAGATCATCGAGTACACCGTTACCCCCTCATTTACCCCAACATTCACCTTTACACCCAGCAACACGCCTACCACTGCGGTGGCCACCTGCACCAACAAAGCCCAATGGCGAGGCGATGTAACTTACGATGATGGTACCGTTGTTGATCCAGGTGAAACCATTAACAAAATCTGGCGCATCGAAAACACGGGCACCTGCACCTGGGATGCAGGCTACCGGCTGACCTATCACGGGGGTGATTTTGGTTCAGAAAACTCTCCTTATCAATTCACGAGCACAAACGTGATGCCTGGCGCACAAATCGAGATCAGCATGAACATGGCCGTGCCAACTTCGGAGGGCACGAAATGGAGTCACTGGAAGATGCGCAGCAGCTCAGGGGAGACCTTTCTCTTTGGCCCCGCCAGTGATAGCACCCTTTATGTAGAGATTGTGATCGTTGATGGCTCACAATCTTCCCAACAGGAGCCCGAAGAACCATCTTGCCCGCATGTTCCACCTGATAGCGTTTCGGCCTCTCGCAATGGCGACCAGGTCACGATAACATGGTCAGATGTCCCTTGTGCAACAGGATATATGGTAGAAGTGAATGTGTGTTGGGACCAGAACCAAATGCAATATTATGACATGCCTAATGTTTCTTCACCGTACACTATAACAGATAAGGGTCTGTGCTCAGAGAAATCCTGGGGGAAAGTCCGTACTTGCTTCGATCCACATTTCTGTAACGATTCATCCCCTTGGAAAGAAATTTCCTGGCCGGCGGCAGTAACAAAATCGTATGATCCCCCTGGAAATATTAAAGCTGTTAGAGATTATGAAGAGGATAAGGTAGAAGTTACATGGACCATACCTCTTGGCGCAGTGGGTGTTCACATTGAAACGGGCTATTGTGTCGGGGAAAATTACGATACGAATTTTGAAAAATGGGTAAAGTCTCCTTACACAGTCTATGACAATAATGCCTGTATGGGAAATGAATCTTATGGAAAAATCGTTGCTTGCTATAATTCAAACTGCTCAATAAATTCAGGTTGGGTAGATATTCCCTGGCCGTGACAAAACCCACCTTTATCTCAGCGGCTGGTAACAAGATATTGATATATCATCCAAACCGCCCCGAAACAACACTGGGGCGGTTTGGATATTCTCTACCCACCCCAGTGTTGTTTTCTCAGAATCATCATCAAATTCTTTGATCTTAAAACAAAAAAGCTCAGAGGGTCTTCCATCCCTTCCGAACTTTCTGTAGTAGTGTATTTACTTCAGGCAGTCCCGACAGGGTGTGCGCCAAAGAGCTTTTCGCTATATTAGGAGATCATCCTTCTGATAACGCCTTGGCAAGCAAATCTTCTACTCCCAGCTGTAAAGCCCATTGATGTAAATAATCATGATCGAGCCGATCCCCTTGAATTTTGATGACGTTAATCACATCTTGCCATTGGCGATCGGATATCTCGCTCCCCTTACGGTACCATTCAAGCTTTGCAAGAATGTTGTCCTCGGGACTGGCAATATATGCAGTGCGCATGGGATCCACAGCCAGTGGAAGGGAAACACCTCGATTCAGTTGCGACTGATCAAAAGGACGATCTGCTTTTGGGAATATATCCACTTTGAACATGGTTTCTTTATGAATTAAATTGAAGCTCATGCCCTGCTTGATAGCATTCTTCATCATCTCCACATCGGCAAAAAAATCATCCCCCAGTTGTTGTGCTAATATATTCACTTGCTCAACTCTTATATCAACAAGCAAATCCACGTCCATCGTGGCTCGAGCAATACCATGCACTGCAGTAGCCATGGAACCACCAATAATATATGGAAGTTTCAATTGCTCAAGAACTTCCACAACACGTAACGTGACCAGAATTGGTTCAGTCAACATCGACCAACAGCATTTCGTCTAATGCTCCATAAGCGCTTTCGGCTAGTTCAGGACCAAGCAATATAAAAGCTAAGCGATGGCGCAGATAAGCTTCAGAAGCATCGGGATTACGATGACGTAATCCGACCATGGCAAGATTCTTTGCTGTTTGGTACATTTGACCAAGCATATGTGCCTTCCGCCAGGGAGGTGCTCTACGCAGTAAATCCAACTGCATTGCTTCAATTTCTGGGGGTGTGTCAGAGAGCATACAGTAATTGTATCGTACTTCTCCTCCAAATTATCAGGATAACCATGAAATCAAAGAGCGAGGCCAGCGCTCTCGCTCTTTTCAATACAATATAAGCTCCCAATATCCTGATATCAGGCGATTGTTTTTGTCTCCACCATGTCACTAGCACGTTCTAGTTGATCCTTATCCAAAGTAGCCAAAGGCAGGAACAGTTGTTGGGCAATGGCGATATAAAATGCATCTGCGCCACGCACACCCAGATCAGCGCCTGCATTAACAGCGGATTGAACAACACTCTGATCCATTTCCACCAAACGCAAGTCAGCCAAAGCTTCCAATGCTTCCACTGCCTGCTTTGCCAGCTCTCTGTCCCCCGTGCGGCGCGATATTGCAGCTGCGACTTCGACTAACAAAAGTGTCGGAGCAACAAATTGCACCCCGTGTTCTCGCTGCACATTCAACCATCGACGACTGAGATCATGAAATGCATCTTGAGCAATCAGACGGGCAACCCACACGCTGGCATCGACAACGAGATACTTACTCATGAACGCCCCTCGGCGACAGCCTCGACGCTGGTGACATCTTCTGGCCAGCGCGCACCGATCTCTGCCGCCAGCACATCCAGGCGATCCCAGGCTGCTGTACTATCAGATTCTGGTGGGCTTTTTACAGGTACGACCAGTGCAACAACTTCACCACGGTAAGTTACCTGAATTTCCTGGCCATCCTCACGTACCTGGCGGATCAACTCGCTGGCCTGCTGTTTTAATTCTCGTACTCCTACAGTAACCATATCAGCCTCCAAAACACAAATGGCTCCACATTTGTGGACACATTGATTGTATCACATTTTTGGTTATGCAAGATCATCTTGAAAACGCGAATATCGAATAATCCATTCGATGAAACGATACCTTCTCTACCTACAACACGAATATGACTCCGGTAACTCGAAGTTCTCAGGTTCATTCATTTTTAGAAGTATCTGAGTTTCCCATATCGATTTTTCCATTTATTACCTCCGAGAATCAAAAATGACCGAGATTCTCCCGGTCTCTTAACAAAAAAGGCCTGGAGCAACTCACGTTACACCAGGCTGTCATATGTTTTTTACTTCAGGCGGTCCCGACGGGGGTGTGCGCCATGCGTCCCTAGGGGAACACCACCCGAAGTAAAAATAGGGGGACAGAACCCCGCAGAACCACTTATAAGACAATCTGAGTGACTGCTGCACTTCTTGTGCAGCTTTCTTCATTTAAAAGAGCTTCTTTTCTCTCAATTCAGAACTAGAACAATTGTACTTCTCCCCGTGTAAGGAGTCAACCCACATTCCGAGCCTTAAAAAAGTAAGAATCCAATTCTTTATCCCAAAGATGAACAGAAAAGAGTAAATTGAAATGCTGCTAATAGATATCCACAACAAGTGATGCGCGACGAACCAAACAAAAAATTGCGCCCTATGCACTCTCACTTGGATCTCTTGTCTTACCCAACGGTGCTCTAACTGCGTTCGTACAAATTATCATCTTTTTCCCATGGCGACGGCAAACATAATCATTGTCATTCCACCGCTGTATATCAACAGAATCAGAATACTGTGTGCAAATATTGTTGGCGAACGGACAATGAGCAATGCGCAACCTTAGCCGATAACTACAACATAAGCGAGCAAGAGAAGGGCAAAGTTAAGGCGGGGCTGTGGAATAAATATGCGGGTAAACCGATCCAACTTCATCAAGCAATTATCCAAGAAAAAGAGTGCATTTTTATATTACACAGATTTCTTCTGTTTTCGACGGACAATTAATACAAACAGGGGTAATAATAAAACAAAGCCAACACTTGCGCACTGTTCTTCTAACCAACGGTTGATAGCGTCTTCAAGCTGTTGAATAAAATTCTCCCACTGGGATAGCAGCCATTCCGTAAGCCGTCGTTCAAGTTCTTCTCTCTGACGCTGCCACCATTCATCAATTTGTCGAGATATTTTCTCAGTTTGATCTTGTACCCATTCATCGACTCTCCGCTGAGCATCTGATTGGAGGCGTTCCAACAAATTTAGCTCGCTAGAAATCAAGATTACAGGACGCTCTGTCAATTTTACGGTCAATTTGCCATCTTCTACAATAATCTCACGTCCTGCATCAGGAGAAAAGTCATCAGCATCGTGATTGTACAAGCGCATTTCATCAACATCAACATCGCTGATGGTGACATCTCGAGGGACATCACCTCCGCGCGATTTCCAAATCACAATTATGAGTTGTCCCTCCTTTTCAAAACGATATTCATAAACATCATCGTCACCTGGAAGGCCCTGATCTCCTTGCCCCTGGGATTGACCAAGTGAGGTACTCCCTGTCAGTAGGAAAGATAAATTCTGGAAAGCCTGTTGGCCCGGCGAATCCAATGCAAACTGATCCCAAATACCAGGATCATCATATTGTGTATACCAAAACACTTTGTTCACTCCTGGTTCCGAAAGGAGCGGAATATAAGTTCGGGTTAGATAATCAGCCTCCGCAAAATCAGGATCTGTGCCACGATAACCAGCTAATGTTTCAAGCCAGCCTTGGCTCCAACCTACCTCTGTGACCCAAATAGGTTTTGAACCAAATTGATTGACCAGGTCGCGAATTGCACGAGCCTCTCCGATCATATTGTAATTTGCAGTTTGATCCCATTGACAAGCACCTGAATCCGAAGAATGGCCCCGACCACGATTGATAAAAGCTTCTGGTGGATTGGCTTCCCAATAAGGATGTATTGCTATAACGTCAAACGAACTCCAACCCCCAGCCTGATGTACTTTATGAAGGTAATCAAAAGGATTTGTCTCACAATTATCGTTTACATTACCCACTAACCCACCTAAGACAACCTCATCATCGGGACTGTGTTTTTTGATTACTGTGTAAGCAAGATCTAGCATTTTTGTATACAGTTCGGGATCTGGAGGCGCATCTATGCTTTGCCCTGTATATATAACTTTCCCCCAAAACAAAGGGCTATTCATCTCATTTTGGATCTCCCAATGATCTATCTGATCTCCAAATTTGATAACCACTGCTTGAACATAATTCTCCCAGCGGATGAGTAATTTATCTTCAGGGATGGGTTTATTTCCATAAATAGGGCCATAATCTAGGAGAGCCACAATTTCGATATCTCGCTTTTCTAATTCAGAAACGAGCAAGGAAAAATCACGAGGAGTCTCTCCGAAAGAATAATCCCAGCGAAAAGAATCCGGCGAAGGTTCGATTTCTGCCCAAGGGATTTCTTCTCTCACCCAATGCACATTCATTGATTTCAATTCATCAAGCGCCGCTTCTAATTGATCCGCACCAACTCGCAAGTGAGCGGATGACCCCATTCCAAATCCATCTATCTTTTCATTCTTTGAAGACCAATAACTCTTGCCGATCCATGATTCATGTATTCTATCACCGGTAGACATGAAGGGCCGATGAACAGAATCAGCCTCAAGAAAAAAATTAAAAGTTGGATATATAATCCAATTCATTCTCTCGAGGGGATTATCGTTTTTCCTAAATCCGATTAAAGTCACCCCAATACCTAAGACAATCAACAATAAGAGAACAAAGTTGTTAGTAATAGTGTATTTGGTGATCATATCTTGATCCTATCGTCGAGATTCAATACTTATGGGAGATATCAATTTCAGGCTCATCATGAACTTAGTAATTACCTGATCCCATACAACAGCAGATTGTGCACTCCTCACCACTACACGGACATAAAAGCATATACGTAAGACAACATCCACCACAGCCCTCTGAACATGAATCTTCACAAGTAGGATTGCTCTGCTGTAAGGGTCGCAAAGTGAGTAATGGAAGTGCTGCAAAATACACAGTACTCATTTTCTTCAACTGCCCTTGTATCCATCGCCTACCCAAAGCATCTTCAAATCCCAGCAATTCCCGTAGGGCTCCAGCAGCCCACTCGGGGCGCAGGTCAGAGGCTTTCTCGGCAAAATATACACGCCAATGATCTACCTGTTCACGAATAGAAGTGCAGCGAGTGCAGTGACAGAGCTGAGCATCTATTGGGGGAGCAAGATCTCCCTCCCACTCAGAATTCACAGATAATGCATCAAGCGCTTTTTGGATTTGGTGAGGAAAACTAACACAAAAAAATATTCTCTAATGGATGTCGATAGCGATAAATTTGTAATTTTTGCACAGACCGATGAATTGATTGTAGGTGGCTTGTGAGAAGTGCAAGGATTTCTGTGTACACCTTTAAAGTTAATTGTTGCCCGAGATTAATTCCAAAACAATTAGCGATTGGATTGTAGCGATTCTTATTGAGGTCTGCATGTAGATCCTTCAGAGCATCCAACATACATATAACCTTTCCCACCTCAGAACCAAGCATTCCTAATTCTTTTATATTTCCAGGGTTACCTGAAAGATGAGCCGTAAACCGAAAAATCAGCGAAAGTGTC
Source organism: uncultured Anaerolineales bacterium (assembly GCA_964622645.1). Classification (GTDB taxonomy): domain Bacteria; phylum Chloroflexota; class Anaerolineae; order Anaerolineales; family UBA11858; genus NIOZ-UU35. Next base: position 12,548 of record CAZUSV010000001.1, on the reverse strand, counting down.
ATCGATGTTGGAGCACAAATTTCGTCTAGCTCAATACCTGTCTGTTTCTCTACATTCTCTTGTCTGTTCCTTAACTCATCGATCTCTTCAACGGGAAATCCCAACTCCATCAAAGTATCTTTGGCTCGGTTTGCATAAGGATCAATCTTTCCCAAGAGAAATCTTGAAAGCTTATTTGAATCATCGATTACATTATCCGACAATTTCTCTCTAGCCAACAAAACTGTGAGGGCAGCAGAAAATCGAGTGGTTGATCCATAAGCAACAATATCTCGCTCATGGATGAAAGGAGGACTGGGGCATTTTGTCGTTTCTTGGGTGGGCTCATTAATTCGTTGGGCATCAACAAGCATGCCAACCAAACGACCATCATAATTTGTCAATGTGGAAAAAAGAGTACCGTTTTCAAAACGTAGTGCATGACACAATCCACAATAATATTGATTTTCTTGAACGATATCTTTCATCGTCAATTCAAGTCTTAGGCTGCGAGAATAACCTATCATGATCTCTTCCTCTTACAATAATTTATACTACTCGCAAGTGGCCTCGCATCATTGGACTTGATATAGCATTCGAGATAGCCTGCCAATAGTATTTTCCTTTGCGAACTGATTCAGATCGATTCATCGACAAATCATAGTTCGCATCCTCTATCGCATCCAAAACCATCTCATAGCGCGAACAGTACAAATAACCCATTAATCGACACCGAAATATCGGCAGTGTATTTAGGTACAACTTACCCCAATTTAGATACTTGCGTGCAGATAATACAGTTTTTTGCGTCCACGCACGCAGCGATGTTGCAGTTGGACATCGAATATCTATCGAGTAACGCCTGATATCTTCCTTAGATATGTTGATATACCCCATTGCGAGATCCTCAAATAAATCACGCACAATATGAGTAATATGGGCACCAACTCCAGCATAGTATTTATATCCATGATCAGGATACTCATAAGGGTAAGCAATACATGCCTGAAGAGCTTTTGTGTAGGAGCGACCCAACCAGTAAGAATACTGAGCTAATTCTTTAGATGATACAACCGTTCCTCGTCTATAAGAATCCCATTCGAGGGCTGAAAACATATCAAAAATCGATGTTTTCAACAGCATTCGCCTGCTCTTGTCAAAATTAGCAACTGTGACTAGCATTGATTCACGGATAGAGCTTGCTGACATTCGGGGATCAGAATAAGCCTCAACCAAGAGTTCTTTTTGGCTAGCTACCATCTGGCGACATAAGAAAGATTCCGTACCTGATTCATCAATATAATCGTCCAACCAGCGGAAATATGCGTAGACAAGACAAAATATTGGGGTCATTCCTTTATCGTGCAATAAATTCGACAACAAATAGGCAGTTGGGTTGTGCTGTTTGGTAGTTGCTGTGGCTTGAGCCACTAGAGTATTATCTATAGCATCTAATTTTTCATTCATGGTCGGGGCTACTTCAACAAAATGGGTTACGGGTGATATAGAAAGAATCGTGGTTGTGTAGCATAAGGAAACCACATGTTCTGCTATTAATTACTATCCCCAATATCTCCTGATTCTTACACTGACAAGCCTATATCAACAAACATCACTTGGCAAATTAGAAGGCGTTCTTATTCTCGAGGTTATGCCACACTAACAGAGTTATTATCTACAATACCCCTACTATCTTAATCCATCCCCAGCGAATGGTTACGAAAGTTACTCAATTAAGATTTGGAACGGTTTATCTCACGGGCGAAGATTCGAAAAGTATGTACAATGAAACTACTAATTCCAATAGGAATAACCCACCAAAAAACACACAAGAAAGGATTGAGCCACCACAAAGGTGAGGTCACTTCCGGTTGATTTATACTAGCAATCAGCAAATCAAATATATTGCCCTGGAAATACCATATAAAAAAACCAGCCCATGTGAATATGACTAATGTTGAAGCTATCAGCTTCAATCCAACATCCCGGTACCAAAGGAAAATTATCGTAGCAACACCAACCCCCCACATACTGAAAGTGGTAAGCAAGACATAAAAAAAGGACAACCTGGGATTATGGATTTGGATTTGACCGGAGGAAAACAAATTACTGAATATTAATATGATAATCGGCGTTATCCAACCTATCCAAGACTGAAATAAGCCGCGATAAATTACCATCAATGACGTTATTGTAAGAAACAATGTGAGCAAAAGCCAGACAGTGTAGGCTAGCATCATGGTCAGGTTGTCAGCGAAGATTTCGGATGGAAAAATAAAGATCAACAACAAATCAAGCAGTACAATTGCCCAACAAAGTCGTGTTACCCAGGTTAGCAAACGAGATTTCATCTTCACACTTCATACTCCGCGATCAACCAGGGCAAAAGCTTTTCCTTGCACTGATCATTTTCACAACACTTACCTAGCCAATAGAAACCACTGATACCTGTTCCGCATTTTGGACACCTTTTGGAGAACTTTCGATCGGCTAGAGTGAATACACCAATCCCAATACAAGCCAGGAGGAAACCAATCAACTCCAATATGAGATAAACTGGCCTGATCAAGTCAGCAGGATGCAAGAGTGCCAGGGTGATAGGCATCAAAATCGTAAACCCGGTAAAAATTGCCCACAGAACAACGACCAGAGAAGCAACCGGCATCAAGCGTATTTCTACTTGCGGGAAGCCGTACCAGGTCAAGAGGCGACGCAGCAACCAAGCAATACTATACAACGAGAACAAGAGCAGGAAGAAAATGATCAAGATCTGAGCCAGGTTGAGTAGCGCTGCTCTCAGTAAGAATGAAGTTATATCAGCAAAACCGAGGTCATCTGCGTAACCCGCATAGTGTGCTACGCTAGCCACCGCAGCTTCGAGGGCCTCTGAGAGATATTCAGGAGCCATAACAAGAGATACAAACAATGCTAAGACAGTAAAAGCAAGCCATGCCAGACGTAATCCAACGACCAGACCAACAATTTTAATTAGATCCAACCAAACCAGGTTTCCTTGTGCAATTGTTGGGAGTATAAATCCCAGCGACACTGTCACCAGGATGACCAGGGTGGAAAAATGCATCGGCCAGTTACCTACATGAATTAATGTTAATGGGCTACTCAGTAGAATATCCAGTAGAAGTGTCAGGCTTCCTACGTGAAAAGCCGTACTCCACCAGGTGTCAAACGCCAAGGCAGGATTCTTCACGCAATTAATTCGAGATATTACTTCCGGATGGTAAGAAGTGACTCTCTTCCACCATGCGATAATTTTTTGTCCACGGGATCTCTGGATCACCTCGCCATTAAATAGAGAAGCCAAACCTTCTTCCGTATAAGCGCCATAACTTGGGACAAAAGCGGGAGACATATCCAATATGCCATCATATAGTTTTCTCCACCATGCAATAAACCGATTATCTTCACGCGGCTGAAATTTTTCTTCTCTTTCTTTGAGTGACTTCTCTTTGATAAAACTTAACAAAAAATGTGCAATTTTTCCTTGAGTATGCACTACGCCCGCGTCGGCATAGTACTCTCGTGTTCGCCAAAGTTTGGGCCAGTAAAAACGCCACAAGAGAAAGGCAATCAAAACTAATGGGAAAATAGCACTCATAATGAAGTTGAGCACCAAAGACATATTTATCCCAGCCGCTCTTTGATGCATTACGCCCATATCAGCTGCGGATGGCAATAGTTGGACCATGGTTTGCTGCATTCCCGGTGTTATCCCTTCAATTTGCGAAATCAGATCGGAGGGGTTGAGCGCCAGGAAATCCGGAGTAGCCACAACCAGCAACAACCCAAGCCCATAGAAGAAAGCAATCCCCCATCCTAAAAATATAAAGGTCGTCTTCAATAATTCCCCTGTATAGCCCATCTTCCAATAATCGCCCGTTTTGAAATGATAAAGCTCGTGAATGATCATGGCGTATGCCTGGGAGGCAGTCGCCGGATTTTTTATCCTCTCTAGTAAATCTACCGCTTCTTCTCGTCCGATAGCTATAAACCAACGACGAAAAGTCCCGAAAGTGTGGAAAGGGATATCTCTTTGACTGATTACGAGCCCAGGATGCCTTTTCAACCCCAATTTGATGGCGTAAATCATTATAGCTTGTCGGATAGGAGCAAATTCTTCCCCTGCATGCTCCAAACCAAAGCGCTTGAAATCGCGCTCAGGGCGCGCCAGGTATGCCCGTAGCGGAAGGAATAACAATCCAACCGCCATGGGCCAGATGAGGATAGGTGAACGGCCAATGCTGCCAAGCATCACAGCCGCTAGCAACACCACGACCATCAACCAGAATAGCAGGGTCGTCTGGCTGGGTAAGGCGAAAATATTCAATTTTGGTTTTTCACCTGTTGAATTGGCCATTGAATTGGCTCTTCTGGCAATATTGCTAATACTCTGTAAACAAAGTAACCGTTCGTTTTCCTTTCAAGGGCTTAGGCCGGTCTGACCCGCCAAAGGCGCGCATAGCGGCGAGGCTCGCTGTAAGCACAGACCGTGCCAGGGTATCCAAATAAGGCCATAATCATACTCTCCGATTTTCCTTGATATCTTGATCGATCGGAGGGGTTTGGCCAATTATTTTTTCGAATTGGATATTTTTATATATTTCGTATATAAATCTACTGGCATTCCATAACGCGTCAGGAATGCGTTGGTTTTTTGCCGAGTTCTCAAAAAACGACTTTAAGAATTCTACCGTGGAAACAGCAGGGATATTTCCCTTGGGTGCTACAACAAAACGAGCTCCCAAATCAATCAATTTTTTGGCCAGAGAGCGAGTATCATTCATCTGAGCTGTCTGGCAACTTACTAAGATAACCACCGGCCTGTTAGCTGCAATTGCGTCTCTTGCATCTTGGGATAGTTCATCGGGTGAAAAATAGGTACCATCTGGTAAGTATATTTTTTCGCCATCGCTATGCGCGACCACAATGAGTACAGCCGCTTTGTCTTTAAAAGCCTCTTCCATTCGCTGTGCTAACTTTTTTTCAGGCTGAACCGTGGCAGGTTCGAAATCCCAACGTTCTGCCAGTTCTATATACTGCTCAAGAACTCCTGCCCAGTCCCCCCGATTTGCTGCTTTCAATCCAACTTTTGTAACCTCTTCTGGTCTAGGAACGCCAAGGAAAAGCTCAGTCACATCTGGCATAAGAACCTCCAAAGACTCAAAATCATCTAAATTGCGTAGAATTTGACTTTCATCCAAACCCTCAGACGTCAGCCAGCGGTAATCAGGAAATGCAGCTTGAAAGTCAATATCCTGACTGTCCCCATCTGCTACCAGCACAATATCATCTGGATTGATAGCAGGATTCAGCTCATTGATTGCATTCCGAAATATTCTCGAACTCGATAGCGCGTCAAGAGGTAGTACATGCGTACGGCCATCCAATAGCATCAAGGCTTTATCATCGAGTTTACGCACGTATAAAACATGATCAACACTTGCTCCATGCAGCGAAATACGTATCACTGTTCCAAGTTGTTTTAGAACTGGGGTGCCTAAGCCCTCTACCCAATGGGAACTACCAGCCCCCAAACCGTAAATACGTGCCCCCCCATCAGCCAGCCAATCGTAAACCAGAACAGTCGAATCATGCGTTCGAGCGAGGAGTCGTCCTGAGTTATCATAGGCCAGCTGGCTTTCAATAATGTCATCCCCATTACGTTGCTCGACTAAACGTTGGTCATCATCATATACAAAGCTAGAAATTACTGCACCAGCAGTTGAAATTGTTCTTACTAAATGTCCCTGATCATTATAGTCAAACCGCCGGCTATCACCAGTTTCCTGATTTGTGATCTGGATGAGATTCCCTGCTTGATTGTATTTGAAATCTACATCACCCTCAGGCCCAGAGATTTTTTTCAGCAAACCACCAGTATAAGCATACGAAACAAGCGAGCCACTATCTGACACCCATTTGACGGAGAATCCATCCCGATTGAAATCTTGTCTGAATTCTGAACTTTGAGAATAGCCTCCATCTGGGTAAAAAGTTGCTTTTTGAAGAGAAAATCCACTCGCGTTCCAGGTTAGCAATAATCCGGCTTCTTGATTGATGTATAAAAGATTTCCCTGCTCATCAATGTTCCCTTGATAAACCATTGGGTGACTGTGGCCCTGAATAGTATCCACCCAGACAATGGTGGGATAAAGTTCTTCATTCCATTCTTCGTATTCTTGTTCGGGGAGAGGAAATTCCAGATGAGGTACTCCAATCAACCAACCAGGACTAGAAATATTAGATTCTGAGGAAGTCGAATCGTATATCATGGTGAATACTTTTTCACCACCGATTGAACTCAGGCTACTTGGTAACTCCAGGTCTAAGCTATACCCTTTGTAAAGAGTTGAGGTTTGCAGAGAAGTGATATTTTCGTCGCGACTCGCCTGGGAACAACGCGCACCGGCGCATTCTTTTTGCGTTTCGATCGCAGCTGCTAAGTTATTAGCCTCTTCTGCAGCAAGGTCTGAGTATTCGATTGAGAAATCTAAATCAACACCACCCCATAGTGTGATCGTCTCGATGACTTCACCGGTACTGGTTGTGGTCGAACGGCTTTGTTCAACCGTGATGGCCGGCGTCATTTCCGGTGTATCGATCAGGTCAACCGGCGTAGACAACAGGGCATCGATATTGATAACCTGGGGGGTTTCCTCAATCCAACGCGCCAGTGCCATCCAACGTACCAGGGATTCTAGATCTCGCAGCACGGGAAATTCTTGGGCATATTCATCATAATGTTGGGTGAGTTGGTCAGCAAATGCTTGCCCGGCTGGATCGGGCATCTGGATCTCGAGCGTCTGCCAATTCTGATCGAGATATTCTGTCTCAACTTGTATGTCGATGTCTTGGAAGACGATTCCCAAACCGTCCTCAGTGTGCCCCAATTGGACATTGGCAACCGTAAACCAGAAACGTCGTCGGATTTCCACACCTGTTTCACCAGGATAAGCAAAGCTAAAATCAAACATAGTGCCATGCCCTGGCACAGCTGACGTGATGGGTTCCCCGGTCTCGTTATCTTCGCCAAGGGACAGATTTTTCATCAAGCGGTCGGCTTCGAACATGATCCAGCCAAATGCCGTGCGTTCTGTCGACCCAATATAGCGTACGGTTTGCGTTCTCTGGTTTGGACCTGGGTCTATGCTGACACCCGGCTCTAGGTCACTAAAAACGGAATGCAAGGCTACCAGGAAATCAGCAGCAGATGTGCCAGTTTGATCATCTGCCGGCTCACCAATCAGTACCAGTTGTTCACTCTCTGGATCGAAAGCTGCTGCGGTGAGTAAGCCAATGGCATTTAGATTTTGCAAGTCTGCAGTCGTCGCAAGATTTGCTACGGTGGGTATATTCTCAGGGAGATTACCGGCTTGGGAATCTTCGAGAAGCACCTGACCACTGGCATCATAAGTAGCGCTTCTTTGTCCATCCGCGCTGTATTCGACGTATGACAAATTTTGCGTAATGGGGTTTGTAATCGTTTCGGACGTGACGGCTGTCGCCAATGGCGTATGAGAAGGCAAAATCTGAGTAGGTGAATCCGATAATGCACCTTCCGCATCTGCTTGCAGAGAGATTTGCTGATTAACATCTTCGCTTGTATAAAATGCACGAATCAACACTCCTAACCCTGCTAGGAGAACTATGAAACTTGCCAGTCCCCAGATCCACAACTTACCCTGGCGACGAGGCGGAGGGCGCCTTGTTGGTCTTCGATATTTGCTTTGATATTTACGTCGACTACTTTTTCGACGATAATTGTATCGGTTACTCATATTCTCCTCCAAAAGCAATACTATTGCTAGTAAGCCTCCAATTAAATTGGGCGGCTCTCGGTAACCTGATGGCACTTGATAGGACAAATAGGTGCATTGCAAATCCAATCCCATGCTAACGATATACTACGCCACGCAGTTCAAGAAATTTTCTTCTACCTCTTTTTCTCCTAACGGTGAAATAGTAATCGAATCATCCGTTTGTTCAAATTGAATCAGGTTAGCTTTGTGCAACGGGATAAGAATCGATTTTCTAAAAAGGGGCAAACTATTTTCGAACTCGCTCCATTTCAGCAAATCTCTGGCTGAAGATGGCCCACTGAACCTTTCATGATACGCGAGTAAAAGCGTTTTCTCTCGACACCCCAAATCTGAACGCAAAACTCGTTTAGTCCCTCCGATTTCCCAAATATCACTATTCTCCACAAACGAAACACTGTCGATGAAATTTATTCCATTTTCCAAATCCAAATCACTATATAAGCGAATAAGTTCACAAAATATCCAATTCACAATCTCAACCATAATAATAAGGTCAATATCAGTGGTATCAGCATCTTTACCTACATGAATACTGCCTCTCTTATTCCTTATGGTATAAACAAACGACAATGCCCTGGGGATGATAATTCTGAGGGAATCGTTTCCTTTAACTTTGGGTGTCTTTTCCAATTTCCTGCACGCAACAATGAAATTGGGTATTCCCTCATTAAAGGGAGTATACTCTCCAGCAATCTCAAATTGCAGAAAACGTAACACCGTTTCGCAAAATTTCCCTACTTTAGGGGCAACTGCATCTGTCTGTAACTTCCCCCCAACTGCGAAGTGCCGGAGTTGTCTAGTCCCAAGGTAATATTCGATTATTTTTTCTCTAAATACCAGATCAATATTCTCTAATAGAACCTCGAAAGAGTTTTCTTTTACGGTGTATTTTGACATAAGGGATCCTCACTAACCTACCCGACCGTTAATCGGATAAAAGTTGCTGGACAATTTGATCAATCATATCTTGTTCCATAACCCCCTTTATTATATGCCCCACACTACCATTGCTGGTTACAAAAACATTCATTGGCACCCCCATTTGATGATAAAGCTTACTTACATCCCCTGTATCATCCAATACTACAGGGAACTCCCAACCATATCTCTCAATAAATGCACCTAATTGTGTTACATCATCATTATAGGCAAGATTGATCGCCAGGATGTCGAATCCCTGGGCGTGAAATTTATTATAAATCGACATCAGGACTTCAGCTTCAGCTTGACAATACTGACACCAGGAAGCAAAAAAGAACAATAAAACTGGTTTCCCATTGTAATCTGATAATGAAATTGTTTGGCCTTCTATAGAATTCAAGGAAAAGTCAGGAGCTTTCTCGCTAGTGTCAGGCTGAATGTTTGAGTTCGGTGCTGGAATAGGAATATTGAGGTCAATTTCAGGCATGGCTGGAACCCAAATTACACGGTCTATTGCCTGGGGCTTCATATCCGCATAATCTACCCAAATATAGATATGGTATAGCCCGGATTGAGCACCAAGCTCAAATTCCGCTTCGAAGTAACCGATGGAGTCCACTGATACAGGAATTACTTCAACGAATTCAGCCGGGGTTTGATATGTATTGGTTTCATTTAAAGCTTTAACCGTCATATTTTGTGGATAGGGTTCATAAGCGATATTAATCAGTGGATTACTACTCCCCAGAAGCAACTGCCCAGAGATTGTAATACTTTCGGATGGGTTTGCTTCTTGGGGTAAATTATCCAAGTCGATATACCGATTGATGAACTCCTGAGCCGCACGAAATTCTCCGGTTTCGGTGTTATAGGCCATTCCTATACCGACATGCGTGTGTTCAGGGTTCAAAATATTGGCACGATGGCCAGGACTATTCATAAGGTTTTCATGGGCATCCTCAATTACTGATTCCCAATTGTCTATTGGCACCGCCTGCCCGGTTTCATAACGGTACCAGAATGAATACACATTCTCCTGAACCCATTCTGTGCCACCCGCCAGACTATATCGAATATCTGGTCCAAAGCCCAACTGGTTCCAATGACTCATATATTGATAGGCTGCCATATCAATGGCATGGACAAAGCCGACTTGTTCAGACAAATCATCCCAGGCAACAGCCCCCATATCATTTGACGTACGAGCTTGATTGACTAGTTCTAAGAAAAATTCTTGATGAGCATGATTATCTGGAATCTCATACGCTTCGGCAATCTGCTGATCAAGGGCAGTCAAGTAGCTTTCAACCCTTTCACGATTCTGGGTTGTAATCGATGATGATTCTACCGATAATGGGACGCTTACTTCTTGAGCATTGCGTAATTGGAATGCTTCCCAGGGTTTTGTGACTATCAAAAATGTTGTCAACAGTACTAAAACAATAAAACCACTAAGAATCCACTTGCCGCGATTTCCTCGCGAAGGCCGAGCTTGGTAGCGATTATAGTGCCGGGCTGCACGGGCTTTCGAAGCAGGCTGCCGATAATGGCGTGACGAACGTGAACTTCTTCTATCTCTTGAGTAGTGTCTCATGGCGCTTCACCTAATAATTGGTCATTTTCTCCAGGGATGCTTATCACCGGCGGCGGTACCTGCTACGGGTTCTACGGCTACGATAGCGGGTTCCTGTCCTGTGCGTTCCAGTCCTGCCGCCTCGGTTGGAGTACCGCGAACCATAGGGTGATTGCCGGCGGCTGGCGAGAGATTTGATCAACCAGATTAGCAAACCTGCCCCCAGGCCCGTGCCTAAAGTGATCAGCCCAATGGTTGCCCATTGCGGGAAAGGTGAGGCAGGAACCAAGACTGCTTCGATGACGCCATGCGGGTCCCTCCAGGTGGCTGTGCCGCCATCGATGATGCATCCATTACAGGCGATGATCTCCCGGCCGTGCAGGCGGAAAGTCAGCGGAGATAAGTAGCGCACTTCCTTGGGGATTTTGGGGAGTTCCCAGAAGAAGCGCACCTGGTCGTTGCCGATATCCGTAACCGAAATTATTGAAAGTCGGATTGGGGCGGCCATTCCCTGAGCCTGTCCAAATAAGGCAGGATCAAATTCAGTCAGTCTCGCTAATCGATCCCAATCTTGCCCCGCAACAGATATTTGATATATGTCTTCATCACCAAATAAATTGAGCGGTTTCTTCCAGGAGGCCTGCATGCCCTGACTCTGATAGTAATTGATCACCTGGTCGAAACCGACCTCTAGGGCAACCTTGAGCACATCTCCGATATCCACCCCCACCCCAAGCCATCTCAATACGTTAAATTCCAATTCAGGCAACAGGGAAAAATTTATCGAGACCTCAGTCTCAAATTCCCACTTCTGATCTTTCTGGAGGGTTAAATCAATCTCCTCAGAACAGGCCGTCGCCAATAACGTAATAATCAATATAAGCAGTAAGGCGCGAATTCTGAACATATAAGTTTCTCGAATTTTTCTAAAGACAGAATCCCGGTTTCTCAAGGACCTAGCTTCAAGTCAACTGTCACCACATTAGAGCTAATATTCGGCGGCAAGGCGCTGATCTTGGGGGTATTCTGAATTTGACCGATTTCCGAATCGGCCTCTGCAGCAACAGCAACAATATCCCAACGGTCTCCATCACTAGGCGGATATTCCTGGCTGCCGAAAACAACATTTGCCCGCCAGGTGTTATCGTTGAAATCAACCAGTGCCGGGGGATTCTGTACCCAGAAGAAGCCATCCTTCTCATCGCTGATCAGCACCCAGATGTCAAAATTGCCCAAAATTTGCGCCAGTCCCTCCCAACGACCGTAAATTGTGGCTCTATGTAATTCCTCGATCTTGTGGGTCTCGAGAATAGCGCCATCGACCGGCGCGCTGATCGTCAAGAAACCGATCGTCCTTGCGCCAGCATCATAGATAATATTCGCGATCGTGGTCTGGTTTTCGACAATATGCACGTGTTGGGTGACATCGTCTTGCCCAGAATCAGCAGAAACAACAATCAATTGATCTCCTGCGGACACATTATCCAGAACGAACCTACCGTCGATATCGGTGATCGTTTGCGGCCCGTTTCTAATGCTGACGGTCAAATCACTAATGGGCTTCTTTTCTAGACTGGTAAACACTCCCTCGAGGCGTCCAAAAGCCTGCTCCATCTCTTCAATCATGACTTCCGTCTCCTTATCAGCGTCACAGCAAGCCTGCAAATCGACCACCTGTGTTTCAAGGTGGCTGATAGTGGGTATCAATTCAGCAATCGTCTCCCTCCTGCCGCGCTCCTTACAAGTATCACAAGAGAGCAGCGCGGTGATCACGACGCCGGCAAAACCGATTAGTGCTACGACTATCGGCACCAAAATAGGCACTAAATTTGAAGATTTTGTTTTTGTTGCAGAGTGCTTTCTTCTGGACGAGTGAGGAGGCGTACGACGGGTTCTGGTTGTCATGGATCTCTCATAATGCCCACGCATTTGACAAACTGCGCAATGTACACAACTAAAAAGTTGTGGATTTTGTTTATACAGCAAGTTTTAGCGAGAATATAAAATTTCTCGAATCATAGTATTCCATTATTGTCAATGAAAGTTTCATGCATCAGTTGGGAGAGAACCCTCCAATATTGACTTTACCAGTATTGAGAATTTGAGAATCCTCTCAGCAATTTCAAGCGTAGGCACTATCTTATCTAAAACTCCCTGAAAGAATCCCGCGTTTTGGGTGCTACTAGCAGTTTGTCGGAGAGCGACCTGAGATAGAGAAAATAGTGATAGACTACGGG